>CALAXO010000214.1 GCA_937894955.1 uncultured Clostridia bacterium | reverse complement strand
TTCTCAGCTTAAACAGGCAAACGCCGAGGATAAATATTATGATGTTCTTGCCGAAGTTCCTCGCGTACGCAAAGATTTCGGCTATCCGCCGCTCGTCACCCCAACAAGCCAGATCATCGGCTCCCAGGCTGTTTTGAATGTGCTCGCAGGTGAACGGTATAAGATGTTTACAAAGGAATCCAAAGCGGTTCTGCGCGGAGAATACGGAAGGCTGCCCGGCAAAGTTAACGAGGCTGTGCGCAAAAAGGCCATCGGCGATGATAAGGTCATCACCTGTCGACCGGCGGATTTATTAAAGCCCGAGCTTGACACATACCGCAAAGAGCTTGGCGACCTTGCACAATCCGAAGAAGATGTTCTGAGTTATGCACTCTTCCCGCAGGTTGCCAAAAAGTTTTTTGAAGCAAGACGCGATGGAACAATCCCCTCAGGCGCGGATAAAACCGTCGCCCCCGCCCCGGCATCTGCAAAACCGACTGCTTCACCCGCTTCAGGGCACTCCCAACGTGAGGTTCTCATTGTTGAGGATTTGACCGAGGACACTCCTCTTTAATACTGATTCTGTTCAGAAAACGTCTGTTTTTTCTTTTTATACACAGGTACAGGTAAAACCGGCACGGACAAAAAAGTTCATGCCGGTTTTGCTGTCTGTCCGTTATACAAAACTCCCCTCAGCCCAATGCAGGGCTGAAGGGAATTTCTTTCTGTTATGTATGCGGATACATGGATATCAGCCGGATTAAGATTGAACGCTCACGGCAGGCCGTGAGCTTACTCCGCAGTTTCCCCACCGTTGTACAGCGGGAAAGCAACGGTTATGCAAGTCCCTTTTCCGGGAATACTTTCAAGGGTCAACTCCGCATTGTGGTAAGCTGCCGCATGTTTCACAATGGACAGACCGAGTCCTGTTCCACCGGAATCCTTCGAGCGACTTTTGTCAACCCGATAGAAACGCTCAAACACCCGTGACTGCTGCTCCTTGGGAATTCCTATACCCGTGTCGCGAACCGTCAGCAGAGCCTTGCCTTTTTTTGCATCAACACCGATATCTACAGTACCTCCCGGAACATTATACTTCACGGCATTTTCACAAAGATTGTAGGCAATTTCATATATAAGCCTGTCAACTCCGAAAACGACTGCACTTTTGCCGTGCACCTTTACAGAAACATTCTTTACCTCGGCATTGCCGCGGAGAAGCTCCGCCGTTTCCATTGCCACATTCAAAAGGTCAACTTCCGTCTTCGGGATCTCAACACCTTCATCAAGACGAGACAATCTGATTATATCTTCTATCAGCGCAACAAGCCGTGCAGACTCAGTACGTATGTTCTTAATGAAATGCGGCATATCCTCCGGTTTGACAAGTCCGTTTTCAATCAGTTCCGCGCTGCCCATTATAGATTGCAGCGGTGTCTTCAGCTCATGGGAAACATTCGCCGTGAACTCGCGGCGCATCCTTTCCGTTTCTGCCTGCTCGGTAACATCAAACGCAAACAAGAGAATTCCCGTAAGATTTTCGCCGGACTCAACTCTGCTTATGTCAACCTTGTATTCGCGTCCGTGTTTCTGAAGGTTAAACGTTTCATTGCTGCCTGCAAATGCATTCATTATCCGCCTGTTGAACTCCGGATTGCGGTCAACAGTCAGAAAATCGCTGCCGATACAAGAATTATCGACATCAAAAAGCTGTCTCGCAGCAGAATTGATTCCAAGCACGCAACCGTTAACATCCAACATC
>CALAXO010000213.1 GCA_937894955.1 uncultured Clostridia bacterium | reverse complement strand
GCTGTTCGCATGATGGCAAGTGCATCGCCGAGGGTGAGCGTTCCGTCTCCGTCAACATCACCGCCGAAAATGACTGTGACATCATATATGCCGTCATCGGGGTAGATATTAATCCCGCCGCCGTAATTTTTATCAAGGAGAACGCCGTTGCTGTAATACTCCGCAGTGTAACCGTTGACCTTGAAAAATGAAATGTAATCGCCGTCGCAGTTCATGTTGATAACACCGTGTCCGAGCATGTTGAAACCAAATGTTGAGGTATAGTTCTCAATATCGAGTCTTGCAGTGCGAACAGGCGCTTTGATGCGGCAGTTGCTGAGCGGGATGCCGCCGGTCGCTTCAATGACAGAGATATCGTTTCGACTGATATACGCAAGCCGATAGAGATTAGTGCAATTGTTGGCATACAGCGCGGAAATATGAACCGGTGAGCTGATGTTGATGCTGTACGTGTTCGTTTCGGACAGGTCAAGTGTGCCGAATAAATCCACAACGGGCCATGTGCACGGATCGAGATGAACCGTTGAATTGAATTCGTTGATTAATCCATCGCTCCACTCAATGTTTTTCATTAAGGGTAACTGGGAATAATCCGTGGGGTCGTATTCCGTGTGTTCGCCGTACACAATGGAAAGCACACGCGTTCCGTTTGTGACGTTGTCCTCATCGGTCAGCTGAGAAAAAAACTCGCGCATTTTGTCCAGGTCGATCGGGTCGGGTTTCTCGCTTGTTTCTGCAAAAGCAGAAAAGACGGGGAGCAGCATGGAAACGCACAGCAGAAGGGGAAGGATGGTTTTGAAGAATCTGTTCATAATAAATACCTCCAATTTATTTGTGTTATTTGCAGAGCAGTTTGATCTCATCTGTTCTTACAGTTGCAGGAAAATAGTGAGCAATCACTTTCGAGCTTTTGCTAACATAAACCAATTCATGACCAACCACAACCGATTCACAGCTACCATCAGTGCGTTTAACTGAAGCACGTACAGGAATTAAATATGAAGAACCGTTCATACTCGCAGATAGCTCAAATGTGGTCGGTACACCTATGCTTGATGCAAGGTTGTATGCATAGGTATACGGGTCAGTGCAATTCGGCTCCTCGATAGAGTATGTTCGTTTGAAGGAGAAACTTAACATTTGAGCCAAGTAAGTGTCTTCTTCGTTGACGGAAAAAGGAAGAACCCTGCCGGAGATTGAATAAGTTGCGGTTGAGCCAGAATCAAACACATCAATTCCTTCGAATGAATACCAATCCGGAAGAGACTGCTCACTTTGCTGAATTTCTGCAACCTGAACAGATGAAACATGTTGCTGCTCAGCGAGAAACTCAGAATACTCATCGTACGTGCTAAAGTGTTGCGCGGCGACATAGGGCTCAACATAGTACATGTTTTCGCTGTCTGTTTCGGCACTATTTGCATTTATCATCGAAACATCATTGGAAACAGTGGAAAAGGATATACGATCTTTACATGCAGAACACCAAATATCGTTAGCGTACACGACTCCGTCATACCCACCGCACTGAGAACAGGGTGTGTTCGCAGTGTGAGTATATGTGCCGTGAGTTGCACCTAAGGAGTGTCCGAACTCATGCCAGAAATATTGCTTGCATTTGTCAAAATTATTTGCAAGAGAGGCAAGAAGAGAAGATTCGTCAGAACTCTCGTCAGGATTCCACATGTTATCAAATCCTTGCATAACCAAGGCTTTACCAGGGCAATTCGCCAATCCTCCGCAAGGCATTTCCTCACCGTTATAGTATGTGCAAAGAGGATGACCAACATAAAGCGCCACTGCATCAAAATCACAATCATGTGTTGCCATGTAGTTGTTCAATATTTGCAGATAGAACCTTGCACTTGTATGGTGCGGAGCATTTAGGTTGGCGCAAGAGAGACCTTCACATTCACATATCCCAGAAGTGTGCCATTTCTTCTCAGAACGACCATTCTCGTTTGTCACTAACTCCCATACACAATCCTGACCATACTGGTCTGCGTACGTATGTCCTAACAGACTCTCGTATGATTGAACGGTGAACTCAAGGTTAACATTGTAAGTTGAGAGATAAGGAACCTTAATAAGCTTTGAGAGTTGCATTAATCTGGATTCAATTTCAGCTGTGGAATCGAATCCCGCTTTTTTGAAGAAATAAGCATAGCTTGAATCATAAAGGATCTTTATCCTTACAGTTTCAGGCACGCTTGATGAAGAAAAACTCTCATCCGCCGCGCTGATGTGCGGCGATGGGAAGAACACACAAAAACACAGAGACAAACACAACAAAAAAGCGACACAGTTCCTCATAATACTCTTCATAACATTCTCCTCCTAAAAATAAAACACTTGATTGGAACTTAATTCCATATTTATTATACACCAATGCAATGCGGGTGTCAATAGGTAAAACAAATTTTTGTAGAAGAATTTTAAAATCGGGAATCATTGTTCGTTCTAAATCAAAAAAGCATGTGCTGCTTGGGGGTGGACAAAAACGGGAAAGGTGACTATAATATAATTCGGAAGCAGGCTCAGACAGACGACATAAACTGTCGGGCCGAAAGCCGAAACAGCAAAAACAGCCGAACACTGTTCGGAGCAATAATAAAGAGGTACAAAATATGAAAAAACGTGCAGCGATAATCGTTTTGGACAGCGTCGGAATCGGAGCAATGCCCGATGCAGGCGAATTTGGGGATGCGGGTGCTCACACTCTCGGCAATATTAATGCGGCGCGGCCGCTGAACATTCCGAACCTTACGGCACTCGGAATCGGAAATATTGAAAACTCGCGGCTTCCGCGCACGGATGCGCCGACGGCCGCGTTCGGACGGGCAGCGGAGGTCACAAAGGCAAAGGACACAACGAGCGGACACTGGGAGATGGCAGGACTTGCAATGAAAACACCGTTCCGCACATATCCGAACGGCTTCCCGAAAGCGTTGATGGAGGAATTTGAGCGCAAAATCGGCAGAGGAACGCTTGGAAACAAAGTTGCTTCCGGCACGGTAATAATTCAGGAACTCGGCGACGAACATGTTGCAACGGGAAAACCAATCGTTTATACCTCGGCGGACAGCGTGTTTCAAATCGCGGCGCATGAAGACGTTATCCCGCTTGAAGAGCTTTATAAAATGTGCGAGACCGCACGGGCAATGCTGACGGGCGACAACCTTGTCGGAAGAGTCATTGCGCGTCCGTTCATCGGCAGCAACGGAAAATACACCCGAACGGAAAACAGGCGTGATTTTGCCCTTCAGCCGGTCGGAGAAACGATACTTGATGCGCTTTGCGGGAAGGGCATGGATGTTGTCGGAATCGGTAAAATCGAGGACATATTTGCGCATCGCGGAATCACAACCGTTGATCACACAAAGAATAACCATGACGGCATTGAGTCAACGCTGCGCTTTCTGAAAGAAGGCAGGGGGGACTTTATATTTACAAACCTTGTAGACTTCGATATGCTGTACGGGCACAGAAACGATGTTGAGGGTTATGCGGCCGCGCTGGAGTATTTCGACAGCAGACTTCCGGAGCTGCTCGGAGCAATGAAGGACGGAGATTTTGTTATCATAACGGCTGACCATGGCTGCGATCCGTGCTTCCCGGGAACAGATCATACCCGAGAGTACATTCCGATTCTTGCATTCGGGAAGGATATCCGGCCCGTGTCCGTCGGAACAAGAAGCAGTTTTGCGGATATAGGCGCAACGGTCTATCAGTATCTGACCGAAGAAAGGTTCGGCGCGGGTAAATCCTTTCTTGATCTGATTCGAAAATAATCCGAAATCGTTTTGTGATTGAACGGCATTGAATGAATGCCCTTGAAGAAAAACGAAAAAAACAGAATAATGCCGCCTCTCCGATGAATATGCTGTAACGAACAAAGTCGGAGAGGTGGTTTTATGTTCATAAAAAAGGATACATACGGAGTCGGAACGGGACGCTTTCGAAAGCTTCGGGTTTTGTCGGCAATTACCGTCGGCTGCTGCGTGCTCTTTATTAACACGGCGGGAGCTGCTGCAAACGGTTCGGCAAATACGGAGAGCGAAAAAAAGCCGGAACCGATTGCAGCAGGGGAGGTCAGCGCGGCATTGCTTGCGGAAGCCGGCACCGGGCGCGTGGTTTATGAATATAACTCAGAGGAAAAACTGCCGGCTGCCGGTTTGACGCGCCTTGCTGCACTGGTTTCCGTGTGCGAAGGGTTTGATGAGGGACGCCTGAAATCGGGCGATGCTGTTTCGGTCAGCGAAAAAGCGGCCGGAATCGGCGGAACAACAGCCTTCCTTAAGGCAGGTGAGCAGATGGATGCGGAAGCGATGCTCTTGGCGGCGGTTATGATTAATGCGGGCGATGCAACGCACTCGCTCGCGCTTGCGGCAGCAGGTTCGGAATCGGCAGCAGTGCAGGGAATTAATACGCGCATGGCGGAGATGGGCGTTGAAGCAAATTTTTCGGAAATATGCGGTGCGGGGGAAAAATTGTCCGCAGCAGAACTCGCAAAGATCGGTGCAGCGTTGACGGCAAGCGAAGCATATCGCAAATTCGGAACAAAGTTCTATGAAAAAATCGAACACAGCACCGGAGCGGCCGCAACGGAACTTGCAAACCCGAATAAATTGGTGAAACAGTATTCAGGCTGCCTCGGTGTTGGCACCGGTTCATCGAATGAGGCGGGATACTGCGGGGTTTTTGCCGCAAAACGCGGCAATACCGCATTCATTGCCGTTGTACTCGGGGCAAAAACAAGCGGAACGCGCTTTGACTGCGGTTCAGCATTGCTTGATTACGGCTTTGCTTCTTTCAGAAGTGTGGAGATCAATAAAAAAGGTGATTTGCTCGGCCAAATTGCCGTAAGCGGTTCAATGAGACGGAGCATCGGTGCCGTTGCCGAAAGCAACGTGACTCTGCTTGTGAGTGTCTCGGATACGGCATACAACCTGAATGCTGAACTTGCAGAATGCCTTGAAGCGCCGATTACAACGGGCGATAAGGTCGGAAGGCTGATTGTTACGGATTCAAAAGGCGTTGTTCTTGCCGACGTTGCCCTGATTGCCGATGGAGACGCGGAAAAAGCGGTTTATACCGACTATCTGAAACTGATCTCAGCAGAGTGGATAAAAAAAGTCTGATTAATCATGCAGACCAAACATCAATTGTTCGATGGTTGCGGAAAAGAGGTAACTGTGCTATAATATTCAAATCAAAAGAGAGGAATACTCTGCGAACAGGCAAAACTTGTTGTCGTTGAAACTTGTTCGGCAGCGTAAATCAAACATGCTGGAAAACATTACAAGCTTTTTGCGAAATGCCCTGTACGTTGTGCCTGCAATCCTGATTTCGTTGACTTTTCATGAATTCGGTCATGCATATGCGGCATACAAAATGGGAGATCCCACGGCACGAAATCTTGGAAGAATGACGCTCAATCCGCTTGCGCACATTGACCCGGTAGGCTTCATTCTTCTGGTTCTGTTTGGGTTTGGATGGGCAAAACCGGTTCCCGTAAATCCGCGCAATTACAACAACTTCAAAAAAGGCGAAATTGTCGTTTCCCTTGCGGGTGTAACGATGAACCTTATTCTTGCCGTTCTCGGAGCGATGATACTTTACACTCTGCTTGCTGTGAACGGATACAACAAAATGATGAAGGATAACGTGCTGAGCACGATAGCGATAATACTTTATTATTTTGTAGGACTCAATTGCGGTCTTATCGTGTTTAACCTTATTCCGATTCCGCCGCTGGACGGTTCGCACGTTATCATTACACTCTTCGGAAAGAATATTCCATCGAGTATTCTCCTTAACATGCAGCGCTACGGTTCCATTATTCTCGTTGCGGCTGTGTTAGTTTGCAACAGGCTCAACTTTTCTCCCGTGGGTATTGTTTCCGGCTGGCTGCAGAACGGAATTTACGGGCTGATGAAGCTTATATTCATTCATTAAGCTTTCGTAACAAAGTCGGGATGATTTTTCAGAGCACTAATATGGAGTACAGGGTACATCTGAAGCAATTTGACGGACCGCTTGACCTGCTTATCCATCTTATTGAGAAAGCGGAGGTCGATATAAAGGACATTTTTGTTTCTGAAATCACTTCCGAGTTTCTGAGCTGTATGACGGAGCTTGATGAGCTTGACATGGAGCAGGCAAGTGAGTTCCTGACTGTTGCTGCAACGCTTGTTTATGCAAAGTCGCGGTCACTTTTCCCGCCCGCACCGAAAGAAACCGACGGCGATGAAAACAATGAGGATCCCGGCGAGGCTCTCATAAGGCAGCTTCGCGAATACAAGGCCTTCAAAGAAGCGGCAAAAACAATGCGTGAGCTTGCGCATGAGGCCTACGGAATGCGAACCAAACCGCCCGAAGAATTCTCTTTGCCGCCAAAAGAAATAATACTTCGTGACACGACGGTCGAGAGATTGTTTGCCGCTATGCTTTCAGTGCTTGGACGCTGCGGGGTGGAAAAGCAAAGAGAGCATGTTCACACCGTTCAAAAGGATGAGTTCACGGTTCGCGGCTGCACCCGCAGAATTCGCGGCGTGTTGCGGAGCGAAAACGGAAGCACCACATTTGGACAATTGATTGCCGGTGCCGGGCGCAGTGAGATAATAGTCACGTTCATGTCGCTGCTGGAAATGATTTCAAACGGTGAAATACGACTTGAACAGATGGATTATTGCGGAGAGATAACGATATTCGGCGTTAAACTGCTTTCCGATGATAATACCGTGAATTATATCGATGAGCAGGATTGAACCGCGGCGGATAAAATGAATGCGTTTGAAATCATCATGGGGAATTGAAGGTTTGGTCAGTGGACACGAAAACTGTTGAAATTTCGAATTGCAGCGAAAATGAGAAAACATGCGACGCGGGGAAAATCGGTGTTTTTTTCGGCATAATTGAAGCATTGCTGTATGTTTGCGGAGAACCGGTGAGCATCGCCGAACTGCAGCGTGTTTTTGATATCAGTGCGCCTGAGATACGTGAAAAAGTTTCGCAAATGGTCGAGGAAATGAAAAAAGCCGGACGAGGGATGATTCCGTATATGACGGAGGACACGGTTCAATTCGTTACAAACCCCGAATACAATGAATGGGTTGTGAAGCTGCTTTCTCCGCCGGAGGAGCGAACAATGAGTGATTCGCTGCTTGAGACTCTGAGCGTTATTGCGTATCGGCAGCCCGTAACGCGGGCGGACATTGAAAGTGTGCGCGGGGTGCGCTGCGAGTACTCGGTAACACAGCTGCTGAAGCAGGGGCTGATAGTCGAGCTCGGCAGGAAGGACTGTATCGGACGGCCGATGCAGTTCGGAACAACTGATGCGTTTTTAAGAAAATTCGGCCTTTCATCGCTGCGTGATCTGCCTCCGCTGCCGATTCGGGAAGACGATGAAATAACACAGGCTGATGACAGGGAGCTGCCTGCGGACACGTCAAACCAAGCGGATTCCGCCGATAACGGCGGGGGATGAAACAGCTCAATCTGCGAATTATAAGTTTTTTCATCAATACACGGGATTTGTTGCGATATTCGACGGCTGTGAATTTAATTCCGCTTGCAACTTTGCTCCGTTTGTTGTAAAATGTGCCTGTTAATATGTTATTATTCCCAAATTTTATTGGAGGTGTAAACCATGACTGCTGTTATAAAGAACGAACTTGGTACGATTACCATGAACGAAGAGCTTATCGCAAGCATTGCAGGCTTTGCCGCAGGCGAAAACTACGGGATTGTTGCAATGAACAGTAAGACGGCCGGCGATGCATTGCTTCAGCTCGTCGGCGGAGAAAATGTTAAACGCGGCGTTAAGGTTTCGATTCTTGAGGATCAGAGCATCGACATTGACCTTTATGTTACTCTTATGTACGGCGTTTCGCTTCCTGCGGTTGCTGCCAATACCATCAGCAACGTTAAATATCGCGTGGAAGAGCTGACCGGACTGAAAGTCAAGCATGTCAATATCTACGTCGAGGCAGTTCGGGTATAAAGCTTTTCGGCTTTTCACCTTGGAGGTTATAAAAATTGATTAAACGTACAATAGAGGGATCGCTTTTCCGTGAAATGCTCCTGACGGGTGCGGCTTGTCTTGAAAAGAACAAGCAGGCGATCGATGCAATGAATGTTTTCCCTGTTCCGGACGGAGACACCGGAACGAACATGTCGATGACCATGCAGCGTGCCGTTGCAGAAGTCAGACAGGTTAAATCCGATTCTGTGGAAGAACTGGCTTCGGCACTTTCAATGGGAGCTCTGCGCGGCGCAAGGGGCAACTCGGGGGTTATTCTTTCGCAGATATTCAGAGGATTTTCACGTGCGTTGAAGGGCACGAAAAATGCGCTGGATGCAAGATTGCTTGCAGATGCGCTCACCATGGGAACAGAAGCGGCGTACAAAGCCGTTATGAAACCCAAGGAGGGTACAATGCTTACGGTATCGCGGCTGATGAGCGATGCGGTCAACAAAGCGGCGGCAAACGGTGCAGATACATATCAAATTATCGATGTCATGCTGCAAAGCGGCGAAGCTGCGCTGAAAAAAACTCCGGATATGCTTCCCGTGCTTAAAGAAGCCGGTGTTGTTGACTCCGGCGGTATGGGTCTGCTGACAATATATCGTGGATTCAAAATGGCTTTGGACGGTGAGGAACTGAGCGAGAACCTCGGTGAGCTGCCGAGTCTTGAATCAAAAGATGATGTGCAGGATGCACCGATAAGCGACATAAACGACATTGAATTCGGCTATTGTACTGAATTCTTTATAATACACCTTGAGCCCGGTGCGAACGCAAAGCAACTTGAAGATTTTCGTGAGAAACTCATGAAAATCGGCGATTCTGTTGTTGTTGTGAATGATGACGACATTATCAAAGTTCATGTTCATTCCAATGCTCCCGGAAAAGTCCTTCAGCTGGCACTTGATTTGGGTGAAATCGATCGCGTGAAAATTGAAAACATGCGGGAGCAGAACCGAGAACTGACGACAAAGCTTAAGGCAAGTGAGAAAGAGCTCGGCATAGTTGCAGTAAGCGTCGGCGATGGCATTGACGATGTTTTCAGGAGCCTTGGAACGGACAATCTGATTTCCGGCGGACAAACAATGAATCCCAGCATTGACACGATCGCTCAGGCAATCAAAAAGGTAAATGCACGCAATGTTTTTGTTTTGCCGAACAACCCAAACATCCTGCTTGCTGCGCAGCAGGCGGCCGAAATCAGCGACAAAAATGTTATTGTCATTCCGACACGAACGATCGTTCAGGGTGTTTCTGCTGTGATTGCATTCGATCCGGAAGCTGATGCGGAAACCAACCGTCAAAACATGACGGAGGCAATTGCGGGCGTTGTGTCGGGTTCGGTAACGTTTGCGGTGCGTGACACGACTTATAACGGCAATGTTATTTCTGCAAATGACATCATCGGAATTATTGACGGAAGCATTGTTTGTGTTGATAAAACCATTCCGGCCGTAACCGAAAAGCTCATTGAACTAATGCTTGAAAAACACGGCGGTGAAGGTGTTGTAACCTTGTACTGCGGCGAAGGAACATCCGAGGATGAAGCGAATGAGCTTGCGGAGAAAATTTCCGAAAAACACGCGGATTCCGAGTTTATCGTTCAGCACGGTGGTCAACCGCTGTATTACTACTATATTTCCGTGGAGTAAAAGCATCGAATGCACAACGATGAGTTGTCCGAAAGGGCAATAACTTCATTAAAAGGGATAGGTCCTGCGCGAGCGGAGCAATTCGCTCGCATGGGGCTTTTTTCGTTGCAGGATCTGCTTGGATTGATGCCGCGCGGCTATCTGGATTTTTCATGCGAGAAATGCATCTCTGATATTGAGGACGGTGAGGCGGCAGCAGTCCGTGTTGAATTCATCGGTCCGGCAAGAACGATACGCGCAAAAAACGGAACGGTTGTAACAGATGTTTCAATCGGCGATTTGTCAGGAAATATGACAGCAGTATGGTTCAATCAGAGCTTTATGCAGAGAAACATACCGCGTGAACCCGGAGGATACATCCTCGGTTTTATGGACAAAAAGCATGGCGCAAGGTTTGTGCGCGCAGTCTTTTCGGAAATGCTGCCGGGCGTGCTTCCGGTATATCCTCTTGTACGCGGGCTGACACAAACCGTTGTCAGAAATGCTGTCCGTGCAGCACTTGATGCCTGCAGCACGGGCATGATACAGGAGACTTTGCCGTGCAGTATTATGTCAGAATTCAATCTCGTTTCGCTTAAACATGCAATACATTCCGTGCATTTTCCGCATGATGCGGAAGAGCTCCGACAGGCGCGGCGCAGACTTGCTTTTGAAGATGCGTTGATGCTTACGATTGTGCTGCAAATGC
The DNA here is from genome assembly GCA_937894955.1 of uncultured Clostridia bacterium. GTDB lineage: Bacteria > Bacillota > Clostridia > Christensenellales > CAG-138 > PeH17. The sequence goes on along the minus strand of CALAXO010000213.1, from coordinate 4,437 downwards.
TTCGACAGGAGCGCGGCAGGGAACGGGGCATTGCATTTGAAACAGCCGGCGTTCGCGATGAGTTCATTGCAATGCTTCCGTTCGAACTGACTCCCGCACAGTGCAGAGTAATGGATGAATTGGAACATGATATGTCCGCTCCCCGCGCAATGAACCGCCTTATTCAGGGGGATGTCGGTTCCGGAAAGACAGTGCTTGCACTGTATGCAATGTATATCGCGATGAAAAACGGGCGTCAATCCGTCTTGATGGTGCCTACAGAAATTCTTGCTGAACAGCACTATGTTCAACTACGGCGATATTTCGGAGACAAATGCGCACTGCTGACCGGGAAAACAACTCGGATGGAACGTATTCGCATCCTGAACGGCATTAAAAACGGTGAGATTATTGCAGTAACGGGTACACATGCCTTGATTCAGAGCAATGTGGAGTTTAATAACGTCGGACTTGTCGTAACGGACGAGCAGCATAGGTTCGGCGTGCATCAGCGTGCATTGTTGAGCCAAAAAGCCGAAGCCCCGGATGCTCTTATCATGAGTGCAACCCCGATCCCGCGGACGCTTTCGCTGATACTGTACGGCGACCTTGAAATTTCGATCGTAAACGGAATGCCGTTGGGACGAAAGCCGATTTTGACACGTCTCGTGCCGCTGCAAAAGCGTGTTTCAATGTATCGCTATATTGAAAACTGCGTGAAAGAGTCGGGCATTCAGGCGTATGTTGTGTGCCCGCTTGTCGATGAGCAGGATGAACAAAATGAATCTGAATTGTCTTTTTGCAGGACTCCGTCCGCAAAGGGTGTTTTTCGAGAACTGTCACAAAACCTAAGCATTTCTGTGGGTTTGCTGCATGGAAAGATGAACGGAAAACTAAAAACTTCCGTGATGAAATCATTTCGCACCGGGGAAATTAAACTGCTTGTTTCAACAACGGTTATTGAAGTCGGTGTGGATGTTCCGAATGCATGCATAATGGTAATAGAGAGTGCGGATCGTTTCGGTCTTGCGCAGCTGCACTAGCTCCGAGGTCGTGTCGGGCGCGGTGAAAGGGAAAGCTTCTGTTTTCTTTTGCCTTCTGCGGAGTCAAAAAGTGCAAACGCACGTCTCAGGCTGATGGTGCAGACCGATGACGGGTTTGAGATTGCGGAAAAGGATCTTGAAACGCGTGGCCCCGGTGAGCTTATGGGGATGCGGCAGCATGGTGTCAGTGAGTTCGCGGCAGCGGCATTGGCGGCGGATCTTTCAACTTTGACTGCTGCAAGAGATTGTGCGCAGCGGCTTCTAATGAATCCGAACATGGATGATTGCGGTGTTGTTAACCGCGCAGTGAACAGATTCCGCGCTGTTCGTGACCAAATCAGCATTAATTAACAAACGGATAATATATTTAAACATTTACACATACTTTACATGGCATGTCTTTTCGGCTTTACATTCGAGCTTTATCATTATATGTGTCGGAAAGAGATACGACAACAAAAGAGATAAAACTCAAAAGGAGATACAAACATGAAGAACACAACATTCAAAAGGCTTTTGGTGAAGATCCTTGCAGCAGTTACGGCAATCAGCTGCTTTGCGGCAGTCGGCTGCAACAGCAAGGACGACAAAGTGACCGGCACCGTTGCAACTGACGGCTCAACCTCCATGGCAAAGGTTATCGGCGCATTGGGCGAGGCTTTTATGCAGGCAAATGACGGCATAAAGTTTACTTACAATCCCACAGGTTCCGGCTCAGGCATAACAGCCGTTTCGGAAGGAAGATGTGATATCGGTCTGTCAAGCCGTGCGCTGAAAGCGGAAGAAACAGACAAAGGTCTTGTAGGAACTGTACTGGCTTATGACGGTATTGCAATCATCGTACACCCCGATAACACGATTGCAGACATCGACATTGAAACCCTTGCAAAGGTTTACAAGGGAGAAATCACAAATTGGAGCGAACTCGGCGGTGCGGACGGTGAAATCGTCCTTATCGGAAGGGAACCCAACAGCGGAACAAGGGACGGTTTTGAGTCCATTACAGACACAGAGGATGCATGCAAATACAGGCAGGAACTGACCAGCACCGGTGACGTTATCGCGGCTGTCGCTTCAAACCCCAATGCAATCGGCTATGCTTCCTTGTCTGCTCTTAAGGACACCGTTAAAGCTCTCACCGTTGACGGTATTGCACCCACTGAAGCAACTGTTAAGGACGGCAGCTATAAAGTTCAGCGCCCGTTCGTGCTTGTAACCAAAAAAGACGTAAAACTTTCCGACGCAGCGCAGAAGTTCTTTGACTACATCACTTCCGAAGACGCTGTAACCATCATCAACAATGCAGGTGCAGTTGCTGCAAAATAAAATTGGCAGCGGCTGAAACCGTAGGCGGCAGCTCCTCGGATTCGGGGGCTGCCGTCTGCGGCAATAAGTGAATTCCGATTCACAAAAACAATGATTGATGCAAATGAAAACAGAAGGTAAGGAGAGCTGAATATGAAAGGCTTAAATGACAAGAGTTCCGCAAAAAGAAAAAGAACATTTGAAAACTTTGTTCACGGCATTTTTTTGATACTCGGACTTGTGACGGTTGCATGTGTGCTTCTGATATCGATATATCTCATTGTTTCCGGTATCCCGGCCATTCGCCAAATCGGGCTTATCAATTTTCTGTTCGGCAAAAAATGGGAACCTACCGCAGCGACTCCTGCATTCGGCATTCTGCCGTTTATCTTGACGAGCATATACGGCACGGCAGGTGCAATCATACTCGGCGTGCCCATCGGCTTTCTTGCCTCTGTTTACCTTGCAAAAGCTGCAAAACCCAAGCTTCGTGCCTTTGCAGAGTCCGCAGTCAGTCTGCTTGCAGGCATTCCGTCGGTCGTATACGGGCTTGTGGGTATGCTGATTCTTGTTCCCGGCATTCGCAATGTGTTCAACCTTGCAGACGGTGCAAGCCTCTTGGCCGCAATAATCGTACTTGCGATTATGATTCTGCCCTCGATCATAAAAGTCTCCATGACTGCTCTTGAAGCCGTTCCGAAGGAGTATGAGGATGCCTCTCTTGCTCTCGGTGCAACGGCGGAGGAAACATGGTTCCGCGTTTCCGTTCCGGCAGCAAAAAGCGGTATCGCCGCCGCGGTTGTGCTCGGCATCGGGCGTGCGATCGGCGAAGCAATGGCTGTAATGATGGTTGCAGGCAACGTTGCAAACATGCCTTCCCTTTTTCAAAGCGTCCGCTTCCTTACGACCGGCATTGCAAGTGGAATGTCCTATGCACCTGAAGGCTTGCAGCGGCAGGCACTTTTTTCAATCGCACTTGTGCTGTTCCTTTTCATAATGATGATAAATGCGGCGTTAAATTTCTTCCTTAAGCGCGGAAAAGCTAAATCCTGAAAACTGAAATAACAGTGCAGCACCCCGACGGACTTCATCCGTCGGGGTGCTGCACTGTGTGGTAAGAATATGATTGTATAAAACGGCACCTGTCAGAAAGACAGTTTTCCTTCTACAAGGAGCGTTTATACCGAGAGATATGCTGAGTATCCGTTGTGCCGTTAAAGACATAGCTTGTGTACTTCGTTCGAAACAACATTAACTCAGCGATTGCGGGACGGTGCGCTCAGGCTGCATTTTTAATTTGCCGAAAGCGATCTGCGCATACACCTCAGTTCAGTCCGAGAGCTGCTCTTGCAGTGAGGGTTGCATCAACGATATTGACAAACCCGTCGCAGTTGAAATCTGCAAGCTGAAGAGCATTGCCTTCATTGGAAAGTTCGCCGGCGCTGATGGCATAGCGGGCAACAAGCACCGCATCCGCAACGGTGACTTTGCCGTCCCCGTCAACATCGCCGTTAATGCCGAAGCAATCCGTATAGCAGGCGACAGCGTCAACAATCTCATCCGAGTCCAGAATAACCGTTGTACTGCGGCTGATAAGCCTGCCGTCAGCATTGTACCAACCGCGGAAGTCTGCGGTATCTTCTGCGTACAAAACATAGAAGCCGCTGCTTTCGGTATATGTGAATCCGATGCTGCCGCTGCCTTCAACCCTTGCGGTGACGGGGCGTTCAAAGCCTTTGGGCTGAACGGCAATGCTCTGATAGTTGCATTCGGTGGCAATAACGCTCTCAAGCTTGGGGCAGTTAACTGCGGAAAGTTCGGTGCAGTATTCCTGACCGTGGAACTCTATGGAGATAAGATCAGGACAGTTGTCGGTTATAACTCCGTAAACATGAGTTTGACCCGGCCGCGGTGTGCTCAGGTAATGCGTTGAAGTTCCGGCAAGATCAACAACGCCGTAGACATCCGGAAAATGCTCTTCGGTGGTTGTGAATGAGTAGGGTATGCCGTCATCGTCAATCACGTTGTACTCCAGTTCATATCTGCATACGAACGTGAAGTCAAGGATGTAGAAGAATCCGTCGGGTGAGGTATCCCCAACGACTGTCGG
>CALAXO010000212.1 GCA_937894955.1 uncultured Clostridia bacterium | reverse complement strand
AAGCCGTCCGGTTTTCCATTGAATATAAGCTAATGCCAACCAGAATACGTACCTCGTATCATCATAGTTGCAGTCTCCTTCTCGCTCATATTCAGCGATTAAGCTGTTCATTACAGACTCATCGTCTTCTCCTTTGCGAATACGATCCATGTAGGTGTCTTTGACGTCCAAAGCATAGTCGCTTTGGAATATTCCTGTTCCCCATGTTCCCATAGAATTCCTCCTGATTGTTAAAATTCATTTAACGGTGCTGAATATAGTTTACAGTATATCGACGTCATTGTCAATGAGTTTAATGCAAAGACAACGGTTCCTCCCGTTTTTTCTATCGATTTATTCGCCAATTTGTCTAAAAAGCAAAAAACCCCGATAAAATCGAAGTTTTCGCGGAAAAATCTTTTTATGTTCCTGTTATTGGTGGACGGGGATGGATTCGAACCATCGTAGTCTGTGACAACGGATTTACAGTCCGCTCCCTTTGGCCGCTCGGGAACCCGTCCGAATCAGCATACTGATTATAGCATAAAATTGTTAACTGTCAACATTTCGGCAAAAATATAAACATTATTATTGCAGTTTGCTCTTGTTAAGCAGGCAATAATATGATATAATTTCAATGCTGATTTTAATTTAACTTGAAATAAAGGAGATTAATTCATATGAACAACATTCCGACCCCGCATATTTCAGCAAAAGCAGGTGATTTTGCTGAAACCGTTCTTATGCCCGGCGATCCCAAGCGGGCAAAATTCATTGCAGAAACTTATCTGAATGATGCTGTGCTTGTTAATGATGTCCGCGGAGTTCAGGGTTACACCGGCTGTTATAACGGCAAGCGTGTATCCGTTATGGCCAGCGGAATGGGTATGCCGTCCATAGGAATCTATTCCTACGAACTTTTTAATTATTATGACGTTAAAAATATCATTCGTGTCGGTTCCGCAGGAGCAATTCATCCGGAATTAAAGATTCGAGACATCGTTCTCGGCATGGGATCATGCACAAATTCGAACTATGCAGCCCAATACAGACTGCCCGGCACTTTTGCGCCGATAGCAAGTTTTAATCTTTTGCAGAAGGCTGTTGCCGAAACGGACAAAGCAGGTGTGCGCTACATGGTTGGGAACCTTTATTCCTCCGACACATTTTACGATGATGCTCTCAGTCTTTCCGATTGGCAGAAAATGGGTGTGCTCGCTGTTGAGATGGAGAGTGCAGCGTTGTACTGCAATGCGGCGCGTGCAGGAAAAAATGCACTTTGCATATGCACAATTTCCGATTGTCCGTTTAATCCGGGTCAGGATTGCACGGCGGAAGAGCGGCAGAATACGTTTACAAAAATGATGGAAATCGCACTGAATATCGCATGAGTCCATCTGTTTTTTGTGAAAAATCGATTAACATTGTGATGCGGCCGCATTTGCAGCATCACAGAACCGCAGGAAGAGGTATTAAGCGATGAGCAAACGTATTGTTAAATCGATCATAGCACTATTCTTCGTGGCAGTGGGTTTGAGTGCCGCTCAGCTTATATGCAGCGGCAGCTTTATTGCGTCTTTCGGCGAAAAAGCACAAAAATGGCTGCCAGTATGTATTTTTTGCGTTCTCGGTGCAGGCTTCGGCGTGTTCGGATATGTGATTGCGCCGCGTTTGGTGAAAGCGTATCACTTTGTTACCGGCAGCATTATGCGGAGGTTCACCGACATGCCGCTTTCCGTGATTTTTGTCGGTGTAATCGGACTGATTCTCGGATTGCTTGTCGCATTTTTGCTGAGCACCTTCCTGCTGAACATTGAGCCGCATTTTATCGGCATCATTCTTGCAGTCAGTGCGTATTTAATTTTCGGAACCCTCGGCTGGCTGATTCCCACAAAACGCAGTAAGGAAATCGTTCTGCCGTCGTGGTTCAGACTCCGAGAAAAGGGCGGACGCACTGTTGCGGCTCCGAAAGTTCTCGATACCTCGGCAATCATTGACGGAAGATTTTTTGACGTTTATAAAACCGGCATAATTGAAGGAATCGTGATGATTCCGCAGTTTGTGCTTGATGAATTGCGCCATATTGCGGACAGCACGGATTCGGTTAAACGTGTGCGCGGAAGGCGCGGACTTGATATGCTTCAGGATATCCAAAATTCCGCAGCCGTACAATCGATTGCAGTTTACTCACGTGACTACCCTGATATTGCTGAGGTTGACGCAAAGCTGCTGCGTTTTGCATCCGAACATCACGCAATGATCGTTACCACCGACTATA
>CALAXO010000211.1 GCA_937894955.1 uncultured Clostridia bacterium | reverse complement strand
AATTCCTAATTCCTCATTCCTAATTCCTAATTCCTCATTCCTAATTCCTAATTCCCTTGTGGATAACCTGTTGACTTTCTGCGGGTTATTCCGCGGCGGGGAATGTGGAAATCGCGGAAAACCCTGTCAAGAGCGGGCGAAATTTGGTATATTTACTGAGTTTTCCGAAACTGTCAACAGGGTTTTCCACATTATCCACAGACTTATCCACACATAAACAAGCCTGTACACCGCCAAATTTCGGAGTTTTCCGCATTTTGCGGCTGTTTTGCTCACGGAGGTTGAGGATAACTCCCTCTCTTGCGGATAACTCTGTGGAAAACGGGGTATGATTGTGGAAAACTCATGTGGATAACCCTGCCGGGCGGCACAACATCTTGGGGCGAATGCGGAAAAGTTCCGTCGGCCAAACAGATTATGCACAATCGGTGCGGCACAATATCTTGCGGTGCATATTTGAACGAAGCACAGGCGAATAAAAAGGGGAGACGCGGTTCGGGCTGCGTTCTCCCTTTTCTTTCAATTTCAATATTAATCTGGTATGTTTCGGCTTTCCGGTTCACCCGGCTTATGCCTGCGGTGCATCCGCAGGGCTTTCGACGGCAGCAGCTGTCTTTTTCTTTTTTCCGAGATTTTCAGTCGAAATTTCACCTGCTTTTGCAAGCGCGAGCTTTGTCAGCACGGGGCCCGCAAGTTCATAAACGAGTGTTGCAAACAGTGCAACCGTCACAACCTGCGCGGAAAGCGTTTGCGGAAGATCGCTTGCGGCAACCATCTGCGCCATGCCGATTGCAACACCTGCCTGCGGAAGCAGCGTGATGCCGAGGTACTTGCGCACCTTTGGATCGGCATGGGACATTGCCGCTCCGGTGAACGCGCCGAAATACTTGCCGAGGGAACGTGCGATGATATAGATAACGCCCGGAATCCCGACCGTCAGCAGGATTGAAAAATCCAACTCCGCACCCGAAAGCACGAAGAAAAGCATGAAAAGCGCAGGTGTCCAGCCCTCGCAAAGCTCCAGCACGCGTACGGAGTCGCTGCGCATGTTTGCAAACACCGCACCCAGCATCATGCAGGTCAGCAGTGAAGAAAGCTCCCACATTTCCGAAAGTGCAACGCAGGCAAAAACTGCCGCAAGCATCAGGCAGAGACGGTTTGCATTGGATTTGAAAAAGCGCATTACAAACGCAAGCACGGCGCCCGTAACGCCGCCCGTAAGCAGGGAAAGGCCGATTTCGCGCAGCGGATCAAGCACGATCGCCTGAACCGTCAGCGCATCGCCGGAGGCAAATGCCTGTGCAAGTGCGAAGCAGAGGGAGAAAATCATCAGGCCGATCGCATCGTCAAACGCCGTGACGGGCAGGAGCGTGTCCGTAACAGGACCCTTTGCCTTGTATTGGCGAACAACAAGCAGCGTTGCGGCAGGTGCGGTTGCAGCCGCAATTGCACCGAGAAGCAGCGCACGGGGAACGCGGTATTCACCCGGCACAAGCAAAAGCGCAAGCAGCACAAGAAGCACTGTCATAACAGCCTGCACAACGGTGATAACGACAATCTTGCCGCCGAGTTTTTTAAGCAATGACAGCTTAAATTCGCCGCCGATCGAAAAAGCAATGAAACCCAATGCGGTGGTTGTGATAATCTTTGCGCTTTTGATATCGCCGTTTGTGACAAGTTTCAGCACAAAGGGACCTATCAGAATGCCTGCAATAAGGTAGCCCGTGACATTGGGCAGGTTGAGCAGTTTCATAAGACGGGACAGGGCAAGGCCGCCCGCCATTGCGATTGCAAGAATCAGCAGAATTTTCATGTTGTTTTTCCTTTCAGTTCGAATTCCGCCTTTTATCCGGCGGTGCGAATTTTCGACAAATTCCGCGCATACGGGCGCGGTGGAACGTGCGCCGCTTTTCTGCCGCGCACCAATGAACACGCTGTCGGTATCTTTCAGCGCGCTTATTCTTCGGAATGCCGCCGAACGGCGGTTTTCCGCTTTATGTTTTTACTTAATTTTTCGTTTATCGTTCTGCGTGCGTTATTCCGCGTCAATGCCTTCAAACGAAAGCACGGGCAAAGTGAACATGACGCCTTTTTTGCCCAATCCGTGCGTGTTGCGGCGGATAACGCGCTTTGCATGTTCAATCTGATCCTCGTTCAACAGCAAAAACGCAGTGTGACCGGATTCAAAATCATGGCTCATGATTTTGCTGACTTTGCCGAAAATCGGCGGTGCGTCAACGTTGCTGTTCAGCAATGCGTGTTTAAGGCTTGTGGACTGAAAAACGATGCCGTTCATTCCGTGTGCGCGAAGCCCTTCAAGCGTTGCAAGAAACTCATCGCAATCGTCGATCGTGATAACAAGAAGCTGCATGGAATTACCCCTCCTTCAGACTCTTTTTTATATGCAATGATTATAGAACCGGTTCGGTGAAAAGTCAAGGACACCCGAAGGACCCGCACGTCCCTTTAAGCAAATTAAGCATAAAGCAAATTAAAAAAGCCCTTGCAAAACAAGGACTTTTTGTTGGTACACCTTCAGGGGCTCGAACCCTGGACACCCTGATTAAGAGTCAGGTGCTCTACCAGCTGA
>CALAXO010000210.1 GCA_937894955.1 uncultured Clostridia bacterium | reverse complement strand
GGGTATGGCTATGTGGGCTGTTATGACTGGACACATAAGGAATACGCTCTTACCGCCGGCAAGCATACGCTCAAATGGGTACTTTACTTATCTACCGGAGCAACTGATGCAAGTGCAAAGCTTGACAATGTATACGTCGGTGAGCCTGTTCATCCCTCGGAAATTGTTTTACAGGATACCGCCGAAGTCGGCGTGAATTGCCGTGTACCTTTAACATACGAAGTGCTTCCGGAGGAAGCGTTCAATAAAGATGTTGTGTTCACTTCATCCGATGAGAGCATTGCCGTTGTACTCGAGGACGGCAATGTGGTAGGAATGAAGACGGGTACTGCAACCATAACGGCAGCGACGGTTGACGGAGGACTGGTCGATACCTGCGAGGTTACTGTTATAGAATCCGAAGTGGGGTCTGCCGAACTTTTTGTCTATGACGATATTTATTCACGAGAACAACAAATATGGCACACTGCTTTGTATAAACTTTCAAGCAGTTTGCCCGAAAAAGCAGAGCTGATTGCTGAGCTGTCGACTGATGAAACCAAAGGATACAACATGGTAACTTGTGCCTATGCCGGAGGAAAAATCTACGGGTATGTAACTAAAGGGTATAGCAAGTTCAACTATATTGTTATTGATGAAAAAAGTCAGCATGTTGATTATTGGGGACGAACTAATCTGCTGTTCCCCCGATCCATGGCATATGATTATTCAACCAATACGCTGTATGCAATTGCCTACACGAGCCAATCGAGCAGTAAAAACGCATTATATAGTGTGGATATTGATACGGGCGACTTGACGAAAATAGCGGATTTTGCATCGGCAAATGTGGCAGAAATTACGATTTCGCGAGACGGAAAAATGTATGGACTTTCATACACAACTGTCTATGAAATCAATAAGACCACAGGAGAGCTAACAAGTCTGTTACGTTTCACGCCGACTGATGGATATACAAAACTTCCCACAGCAGCCGTTTATGATTTTGAAGCAGGATTGATATATGCCCTTTTTGAATCAAGGACAGATAGGCAATATTCAATAAATTATCATCTCTATAGAATTGATGTTGAAGGGCAGACGGCGATATCCTGCGGTTACGTTACCGTCGCACCTACCGGAGTTGATGACATATACATTAAAAACGATATTGAACTCCCTCCGAGAGAAAAAACAAAGTTTACTGTAACTTTTGTTGACAGCATGGATGGTTCCGTGATCGGCACGGCTCAATACGAGGTCGGCACAACACTCGATGAAGCGACTTTCCTTACCCCGCCCGAACACGAGGGCTACGCTTTTACCTGCTGGGAATACGATGAGAACTACGACGGCGAGTACCTCCTCTACGATACCACGGTTACAGCTTACTACCATGAGGTGGAAGCTCCTGCGACGATAATCGTAAACAATAATTATGACACCACCGGTCCCTATTATTATTGGACGACGCTTGGCTGTCAGATGCTCATTGATGCAGACGCCACTGCCTACGGTACAATTATTCCCGAGCAGAGGACATGGCCTGTAACGGTTATTGAAGAACCCGAGACATTCTACGATAACTTTGAATATAGGCTGCCGGAGGGTGCAAGTGCGGAGTTTTCACCGTATTCATCAATGTATCACAAAAAACAGCTTATCAACATTCCGGCAGGTACATATGACTGGTGCTTTATCGCTCCGACTGCACAGGGCAATGAGGTAAAGTACTATTTCATGAGTGACGAAGGGGATATCCCCGCTTGCTGTGACAACTATACTTTTGAAGCAGGATATACATACGAGTTTAATGTAACGCATCATAACACAGGCGATATTTGGACTCGCGTCATGAAGGTTGAACTGACGGTAACACGCGGAAATACCGAACCGATATATGCTGAACGAATCGAGATAGATCTTGATGAATTGGTCGTGTACGGCGGATATGGTTACGAATTTAATGTGACGGTGTACCCGGAGGATGCATTCGATAAGCAGGTGCTCTTCACCTCCTCCGATTCCTCCATCGCCAAACCTGCGGCGGATATTAATTACTACAATCCGAATGCAATTAATTACCGGGAGTTTTCATCGGTGCCGTACGTATCGGGCATTTCGGCAGGCAGCGCTTTTATCACGGCAACGCCAATGGATTCTCATGCGGAAGGAACGACAATGAATGTTACCGTAAGAGAGGACATTCCTGACGTTAGTTTTGTTGGGTATCTACAGCATTGCTCGGAACATTCATTCAAAGATTATGGTACAGCCCAGGCATGGTTCAGATTTAATACCGGACAAAGTATGATTTCGGTTCACAAACAAGTGTCGGAAGATAGGTATGATGAGTACTGGAATTTTCCGTACAATGTTGCAGCCGCAGCATATGCCGGAGGAAAGGTGTATGGGTATCAGAACAGGTTATGGTATGGCAAAACCCGTGCAGATTTCTTTGTTATTGACTACAACAAGGATCCAAATAACCTTGAAGAAGTTCTGACCGGGGTCAATGCAGGTCTGGAAGTTGTCGATATGGCATACAACCATGCGAATGACACCATGTACGCAATAGCCTATAACGAGGAGTACGGCGATGCTTTGTCTCTTTATACGGTTGACATTGCTCTGGGAACTTTGACAGAAGTTGCCCCGCTGTACGGCGCGGACGAAGAAGGCTTCGACCTTAAAGTAATTTGCTTCGCAATAGATGAAAACGGAAAGGCATATGGTCTTAACGAGATCAGTTCGTTGGCATGTAAAAAAGATTATTTGCTGGGTATCAACTTGAATACCGGAGAGGTTACTGTTGAAAAAGAAATTTTTGAAATAAACAGCGGCACTTCCTATACAACGTATAGGAGTGCATACGGCACAAGTATTATTTATGACTATGAAAATGACCTGATAAGGGTGAGTTATAATATGGAATCACCTGCAATAATTTTCCCCGAAACAGGAGAGATTATATATCGAGGTTGGGGAAGCGGAATAAGCTTATCAACATTTTTCATTCCGGATGACATACCCGTTCCCGAACCGGTTATGCCGAGCTTCACTGTGACCTTTATCGATGGGTTCGATAACTCTGTAATCGAAACACGCACAATAGAGGGCGGCTGTGTTCTTGATGAAGCAATATTCCCAGAAACCGCAGGGCATGACGGCGTGGTTTTCCGCGGTTGGGAGTATTTCGGCAAGGTACTGTCTTCCGATATTACGATCAGGGCATTGTATTCATCTCCGGAATATTTAACGGCAATAGTGAAATTAAATGTCGTTGAGGGCGGGTTCAGAACCAATTTCGGCACTCCCAATCCGGAAAACGGTTATCAAATGTTATTCGATGCCGATGCAAATACATCGAACGAGGGAACTGAATATCACTACGGGTGGAATACTCCGATAAGCGATGCAGGCAGGCAATATATGGATGAGTATTATTCCGACTATGAATACAGCATTCCGAGAAATGCAAGCGGTTCGGAAAAAGACGCCGAAACGGTTTTGAACGAAACCAAGTCCGCACGCATTCCGGCGGGAACATACGATTGGCTTATTCTGTACGATGCGGGGCAGTGCAATCGTCCTTTTGCCGACTCGTTCGGAAATATCGGCGGCAGGTTTGATGATTTTGAGTTCCTCCCCGGGTTTGTGTATGAGTTTAAAGTCTATTGGATGGGAAGATGCCACGCCATTGATCTTGAAATCACGCCGATTGTTCCCGATGAAAACTCCGACGCAGGCGTATGTGTTCTTCTCGGTGAAATAGCGGGCAATCCCGGTGAGGAAATTGAAACCGAAGTCGTTATCGAGGGCGACTATGAAGCAAACAGCTTCGACATGACACTTGAATACGATGCAAGCGACATAGAGGTTCTTGAGATAACGCCGGGTCAGGTGATTCAGGAAATTGTTGAGAACGGCGGAGAATTTGAACTTCAGCAGTCGTTGCCCGGCGGTATCGGCGGCGGGGGCGGCTCGGGCAGTCCGGACGCGAGCACGGGCACGATAGACGCCAAAGCGGAGTCCGGCGGGATGGCGTTCAGCGGAAACGGTCAAATCATGAAGATGAAGGTCAAGATTCCCGAAAATGCCGAAGCCGGTGAAAAGAATATGGATATGACGGTCAACGACCTGTCGAAGAACAACAGCAACGGCACAACAGAACAGGTTCCGCATTATGACGTGACAGGAAATTCCGCCACGGGCAGCATAGGCGGAGGCGGTTCGGGCGGATCCGGCGGCGGTTCCGGCGGAATCGGAGGCGGCGGAGGCGGCGGTGTCGTAACGGACCCCACGACGCCCATACCCACGGGAGAACCTACTCCGACGGGAGAGCCTGTGCCCACTCCCACACCCAACCCGAACGCAAGCTTCTTTGTAACTTTCGTTGATTGGGACGGACGGACAATTGCAATCAAAACCGCAAAGTACGGCCAAGCAGCGACTCCTCCGCCCGACCCGGAGAGGGAAAACTTTATCTTTGTCGGTTGGGAAGGTGACTTCTCATGCGTTACGGCAAATACGGCCGTTCTCGCAAAGTACGGTCCGATTCCCAATTCCGGCGATGCCAGCGGAGACGGCACGGTCAACGCTGTTGATGCACTTGTTGCTATGCGGTACGTTCTCGGAGTTTCAACCGAGAACCTTACACCAGAACAGGTCGCCGCTGCGGACTTCAACGGTGACGGCGCAGTGAATGCCGTCGATACCCTGCTTATCATGAGATTCTCGCTGGGATTGATCGAAGCCGTCGTCAGTGACTCTGAGCAAGGCGTCTGAAAATTCAATCCGTACAGGCAGAATATCCGAACAATGTAATCAATTAAGTTATACCGGGCGGTTTTACGCCGCCCGATATAAATAAAAAATAAGGAGACGAAAATGAAAAAACTCTTCGCAATGCTGCTCAGTGTCGCTATTGTTCTGAGCACAATCACGATCCCTGCATATGCGGAAACCGGATCGCCAACCGATAACGACGTTGTTTTCAGTGTTGAAAACGTCACGGCAGCTCCCGGCACAGATGTGTCGGTAGCGTTCACCGTTGAAGGCGAGTATGAATCTCACGCGCTCACGGCATTCGTGCGGTATGACACAAATATGCTTTCCGTCGTCGGTAACGGTATTGCTCAGGGAAGCATCTGGCAAAACATGATCGCCGGCGGCGGCACGATTGTCGCTGATGCTGTCACTCGTCCGGGACAAGTCCCATTCATGGCAATCATGCCGACCAATCCGTTCAGCGGAAGCGGAACCATATTTACAATGAATTTTCATGTAAATGAATCCGTAGAGCTCGGCACTGTGATTCCTCTTGAACTTGAAATAAGGGAATTCTACTATATGCCCGTGCAGCAAACTTCTCCTACCCTCATTCCGTTCACATCCGACAACGGTTCGATTACCGCTCAGGTTTACCACTCGGTCACCTTTGTTGACTACGACGGCACTGTTCTTTCCGCTCAGAGTGTTGCCCACGGTTCCGCCGCAATTGAGCCGACAGCCCCCGAGCGCGAGGGTTATGCCTTCATCGGATGGGATAAGGACTTCTCAAACGTTACGGAAGACATGACCGTTACCGCTCAATACTCGACCAACAGCTATTCGATCACCTACACAATCAACGGTGTGGAATACACCACTCAGACTTATGAGTTCGGAGCAGAAGTTTCCGCACCCGAATACACCGTTCCCGAGGGACACACCTTCTCCGGTTGGGATATTCCCGAAACCATGCCCGCAGAGAACATTGTTCTTGATGCAACGCTGACTGTGAACAGTTACACCATCACCTACACCATCAACGGTGAGGCGTATACCACTCAGACTTACGAGTTCGGAGCAGAGGTTTCCGCACCCGAATACACCGTTCCCGAAGGACACAGCTTCTCCGGTTGGGATATTCCGGAAACCATGCCTGCCGAGAACATCACTCTCAATGCAGAGTTGACCGTAAACGAATATACCATTACTTACAATATCAATGGTGAGATTTACGCAATACAGGTTTATGCTTACGGTGAAGAAGTCTTTGCTCCCACATATGACGTTCCTGACCATTTTACTTTCTCGGGCTGGGATACTCCCGTCACCATGCCGGCGGAGAACATTGTGCTGGATGCGACACTCATTGAGGACGGAAAGTATACGGTATCCTTCATGGTCGATGGTGAGACGTATTTCACGTTTACGGGATATGAAGGTGATGCTATCACTGTTCCTGAAAATCCGGAAAAGCTCGGTTATACCTTTGTCGCTTGGGACGGAATGCCCGAAGACGGTGTTCTTCCTGCTGCAAATATAACCGTCACTGCTGTTTGGCGCGTTAATACCTACACGATAACCTATACGGTCAACGGCGAGGAGTACAGCAAACAAACATATGAATACGGTGCAGCGATTATAGTCCCTGAGTATCCCGTACCCGAAGGATACACATTCTCGGGATGGGATGTTCCCGAAACGATGCCCGCCGAAAATCTGGTTGTTGACGCAGCGTGCACGATCAACGTGTATGAAGTTACCGTGATCGACGGCTTAAACGGAGACCCCATTGCCGTGCTTTATGTCGCGCACGGACAGGATACAATACTTCCCGATGCGCCCGAACACGCAGGCTATATCTTTGACCGCTGGGACGGCGATCCCACCAATGTTACGGAAAACAGAACCATTACGGCGTGCTATTGGATGATAGGTGATGTGAACAACGATGGTGAAATCACAACATGTGATGTCTTGCTGATCATGCGATATGCACTCGGCTTGGAAACCGAGGGCAATGAACTTATTATGGACTTTGACGGAGACGGATGCGTTGACTCGCTTGATGCGCTTCTCGTGCTTCGCAGGAGCATGGGCGCAGCATAACCATATCGTCAAGCAAGGTCTTTTGGAGCCAAAAGACAGCGGGAAGCTGCCGCAGCAGCCCCACTCGTGCAGAATTAATAA
>CALAXO010000209.1 GCA_937894955.1 uncultured Clostridia bacterium | reverse complement strand
TGCAGCGGACATTTCCGTTCGATTCAGTCTTGCGGCGGCGGTCAGTACGGTGCTCGGCATTGACGAAAACAGCGTGGAGGTGTTTGCTATGCGCCGAAATGAATAGATACAAACTATGCGAAAGAGGAGACGGCTCGAAATGCCGCAAAAGCTTTTTGAAAACAACATCTGAATCAAACATGGAGGAAAGAGAATGAAAAAGAACGGATTCAAACTCACCAAAAAGGGGATTATCGCACTTGCTGTGCTGATAATTCTGCTTGCGGGCGCGATTTGGCTGAACATAAGACTCAACGGAGAGAATCCCGCGGGCGGCGGCAGCGCAGACGGAACATCTGCTCCCGACAAAGACGGTGCATCGGGAACAAATGTTTCAACCGTCGGCGGTAATGCGAATATTTACAGCAGCTATTTTGCAAATTTTCGTGATGAGAGAAATCTTGTACGTGCAC
Source organism: uncultured Clostridia bacterium (assembly GCA_937894955.1). Taxonomy (GTDB): domain Bacteria; phylum Bacillota; class Clostridia; order Christensenellales; family CAG-138; genus PeH17. The sequence goes on along the minus strand of CALAXO010000209.1, from coordinate 3,585 downwards.
AGGAGATCGAATATCTGCGTATGATACTTGCGGAGGAGGGTTCCGATGCGGAAACGGTTCAAAACGCAAAGGAGAGACTGATGGAACTTGTCAGCAACATGGAACAGGAATTCGCAATCGAGAGCCTTATACGTGCAAAAGGTTTCCTTGATGCAGCCGTAACTCTGAGAAGCGATGCAATAAGCGTGATCATCGACGGCGAGACACTGAGCGACGAAGAGGTTGCAAGGATCCTTGATATTGTTCAGACCGAAACAGGTGCAGAAGCATCAAAGATTAAAATATCGCTCAGCAGAGGCTGAATCGGAACGGAAAATTTGTTTAAACCTCCGAAAATTGTTTTCTGTATGGATTTCCTGCAGATTTTTTCAGAATAATTTACGTCAATTGTTTACATTCCCGCAGAAGTTTGGTATAATTATGTTGACTGATTATAAGGAGGAGTCCATATCATGGAAAATGAGAATACCGTAATGACCGACATTAAGGTCAACGAAACCGGCAAAGTGTCCTTTGCTCCCGACGTAATTGCAACGATTGCAAACCTTGCCGCATCGGATGTTGAAGGTGTAACCGGCCTCGGCGGAGGCTTTGCAGACAGCCTTACGGGAATCCTCGGGGGTAAGAAGAGCTACACAAAGGGTGTTCGCGTCGAAGTTGGCCATGAAGAAGCTGCTGTTGACATTGTAATCAATGTGAAATACGGCAGCAAAATCCAGCTCGTTTGTGCGGAAGTTCAGCAGGAAGTCAAGAAGGCGATCGAAATGATGACAGGGCTGCGCGTTGTCGAAGTCAACGTTTGCGTTCAGTCGGTAACTTTCGAAAACGATAAGGACGAAAAGAAAAAAATCGAAGAACCCAGGGTGAAGTAATTCCGTTGCACTTTATGACGGAAACTGCACGGTGCATCCGAACGGACGACAGCTGCAGTCTGCATCAGAATGTGTTTTAAACACGGCCTGTATTTGCTGATTGCGCTGTTTTCCTGCGGATGCGCGGTGCGAAACTGTGTTATTATCAACAAAAGAAAGAGTGGTCTTAATTTATGAAATCCGACGGCACACGCAGAGCGATTATAATTGCTGTTCTCTGCCTGTTCAGCATTGCAATGCTGTTCATGACGGCGTCAGCGTGGGGACTTAAGGCATTTGCCGGTTTTGCAGAGTTCATGACGGGGAACAGTATTTTCCTGCGCATACTTGCAGGCATAGGTTTTGGAGGCCTCTCCGCAGCAGGCGTTTGTGCACTTGTCTGCACAGCAAAGGTCGGCAGAAGCAGCAGCTCAAAATCAAGTTTAAACATGCTTTCAGGCGAGCCCAACGGAACGACCTATATCAGCAGCAGTGCGGTTGACGGTCTTGTTCAAAACTGCGTCAAAAAAGTTGCTTTGATAAAAAGCTGCGTAAGCACTATTTCGGCTGCAGACGGACAGATCAACATCGATCTTAAACTTGTGGTTTTTCAGAACGAAAACCTGCCCACACTTTGTGCTGCGCTGCAGCGGGATGTCAAGTCATACATCGAAAACGCAACCGGTATTCCGGTGAGCAATGTGCTTGTTGCAATTGTTGATGTTGCTTCTCCGCGGGATGAAGGGAAGGCAGTAAACAGGCGGGTGAAATAATGACCTTTGAAAACATCATTGCTTTTATCAAAAAGCATAAAGCCATGCTGGGCTTGGGAGCGGTCGGGCTTGAGATTGCGTTTTTGATGCTTGCCATAGGCTTTTTCAGAACGCTTCTCCTTGTTGTTCTGACATTCCTGTTCGGTGTATACGGCTACTTTATCGATAAGCTTGGTTTCAGGGGTGCGAATAAGGCAATTGCGAACCTGTTTAAGCGCAAACGATGAATTTGCCGCAGGCGGGCTTTGCGGATTGCGGATTTTCAAGAACAGAATGAGCTTCTTTCAAAAAACGTGTAACCTATTTGCATGAAAGAAAAAAACTGTTCGAAACATTTAAGGCACATAACATACAGCATAAAAGAAAGGAAAAGGGCGCGGGGGTTTTGCTGCTCAACAGAGTCGCCTGCCCCTTCCTGTGACGAATGAGCAGAAAAACAGCGCGCGAGGTGGCGATGATGCTCACCTATGAAAAAATCTTCGGGTGCGATGATACTTATCATGAGGTGCTCGAAAAGTCCGGTATCGCCGGAGAGCCCGTTAAGGCAGATGTTGTGTACGCAACCAATCTGGTTGACGGAGTTCAAAAACACATTGATAAAATTGATGAAACGATTTCGGGGGCGGCGATCGGATGGACCTTGGAACGAATGTCAAAGGTTGATCTTTCGATATTGCGCAATGCAACATATGAGATCCTTTTCGACAGAAACATTCCTAAAGCTGTAGCCATTAATGAAGCGGTTGAGCTTGCGAAGGCTTACTGCGACGAAGGTTCCCCGCGCTTTATAAACGGCTGTCTCGGCAGAATTGCAAGTTCTGCGGCAAAATGATCAGTTGCGGAAGTAAAAAAAGATTATTTCTCGGCATTGATACAAGCTGCTACACAACATCCGCAGCTTGTGTTTGCGTAAGCGGAGATTCAACGCAGATCGTTTGCGATGAAAGAATTCTTCTGAAAGTCGCGATGGGTGAGCGCGGACTCAGACAAAGCGACGCCGTGTTTCAGCATGTCCGCAATCTTACTGAGATCCTGCCTAAAGTCTTTAATCAGATTGACAGGAAAGCTGTTGCGGGGATCGGCGTCAGCGTGTGTCCGAGCGGCAGAGAAGGCAGCTATATGCCTGTTTTCCTTGCAGGTAAATCACATGCGTTGTCAGTTTCTGCGGCTTTGGGTGTGCCGGTGTATGAGTTCACACATCAGCAGGGGCATATCCGTGCCGCGGCATTCGGCAACGAATCATTGCTCGGCAAAGATTTTTTCGCGTTTCACCTCAGCGGAGGAACAAACGAACTGCTCCGCATTGACAGCTCGCTTTCCGAAATCAAAAAAATCGGCGGCACAACCGATATTAACGCGGGGCAGCTTGTGGACAGGCTCGGGGTCGCAATGGGTTTGCAATTTCCTGCCGGAAAAGAACTTGAAAGAATTGCGGCCGACGCATTGAAAAACGAATCAAATGATGACTACAGATTTGTGCTTCCTTCAAGCGTAAAGAACCTTTCCTGCTCCTTCTCCGGTGTTGAGACAAAAGCTGCGAACGCACTGAAAGGCGGAGCGGAGCACGGGACGGTTGCAGCTGCCGTCTATGACTGCATTGCGCGGACGCTTGCCAAGCTTGTAAAAAATGCAATTGAAATCGAAACGGAAAATGCAGCGATGAGAGACGCATACGCAGCTTCAAAATACAGCAAAGGAAATGAAACGGCGTCAACAAGTAATTTCCTATTTGCAGGAGGAGTGGCGTCAAGCACAATACTGAGAAAAATGCTTGACGACAGACTGAAAAAAACACCTGCAGAACTGCATTTTTCGAGACCGGTTCTTTCAAGCGACAATGCTGTCGGAATTGCGGCATTGGCAGCAGACGAAGGCGCTTTTAACGGCCGGACTGCAACGTTGAGCGGAACCTGACTGTGGGCGCAGTTGTGCGAAAATCACACACATTCAAGTTTAATTTG
>CALAXO010000208.1 GCA_937894955.1 uncultured Clostridia bacterium | reverse complement strand
AACACGCAAAACAAACCGAAAGCAATAAATAATTTGCGGCGGCACGGGATTCAACCAACGGTTGAGCAGATTTTTTGGGGTTTTCAACCACCGCTTTATTGTCATGAAAAGCTTGCGTTGCTAAAATGAGCGCGAAATTAAGAGTCGGCGCAACACAAAAACGTTTTCCAAACGTAACAGATATGCGGTGCGGCGACTCACGAAAATCAGAAAGAGGGAAAATACCATGAAAGAAAACTTTGCAATCAAACTGCGCGAACTGCGTAAGGCAAGCGGAATGACACAGGAACAGCTTGCTGCCGAATTCGGAGTGTCCGTTCAGGCCGTCAGCAAATGGGAAACGGCGGCTTCCTATCCCGATATTGAACTGATGCCGCGAATTGCGGATCTTTTCGGCGTTTCACTGGATGAGCTGCTGCGCGATGTTAAGGACGAGAAAAACATAGAGGCGGGTGAAGAGATTCGGACCGATGCCGAGCAGCAATGCGATACTGCCTGCAACCGGGAAGCGGTTGAAGTCGAATATGAGGACGAAAACTACGATGAAAATGACGGGGACGATGAAGAAGACGAAGCTGAAGAAGAAGAAGATGAAGACGACAACAGCTGCATCTTCGTGAAAAAGGGCAGAAACGGCATTGTAAGCGTCAGCACGGATGCCATAGAGAAATTCGGCAGAAAAATCGAAAAAATGGCAAAGAAAAAAGCCGAAAAAGCGGGCTGCGCATTCGAAAAAAGCGCAAAAAAACATTCGCGTTCTTCGACCTGCAATTGCGGAAATCGTTTCGAATGGAGCAATATCACGGTTGACGAAATGCCGGATGACAACACCCTGCGTGTTGTGCTGATGCGCGGAAAACAGATCGTGTCAAGTCAGGAATATGATCCTGCGGTTTGCATTCCCGTTGAACTGAAATACGAACGAGAGAACGGAATTGCGGGTATGTTCGGCAGAAAAGGCGGACGTACCGATTGCTCGATAAATGTTGAAATTTGGGGCAATGCGGATATCAACGGCAATGTTAACGGTGATGTATATGCGGGCGGAAATGTGAACTGCGGTGAAATCGGCGGTGATGTCGGCGCGGGCGGAAATGTGAACTGCACTGATATCGGAGGAGATATTTCCGTGGGCGGAAGCATTGAATGCGGCAGTATCGGCGGCGATGTCAATGCGGGCGGAAATGTCAGATGCGCGGATGTCGGCGGCGATGTTGAAACCGGCGGAAGCGTTGACTGCGGCAACGTCGGCGGCGATGTCAATGCGGGTAAAGATGTGAACTGCGGTGAAGTCAACGGCGATGCGGAATCAAGCGGAAGCATGACTTGCGGAAATGTTGACGGAAACGTTGACTGCGGAGGCAATATAAGCTGCGGTGATATCGCGGGACATGCGGAGGCGCGCGGCAGTATTGAATGCAAAACCATTGAGGGCAGTGCCGAAGCAGGCAGCCGAATAATTTACAAAGGCTGAGGATTGGTTCCGAGCCTTGAAAACAAGCGGCAAAGCTGCACTCGGAACGGCATAAAAAGCAATTAAACAACACTCAGTTTCGTATATTCAGCAAAAGGCAGACGGGAAAAATCCTGTCTGCCGCTTTTGTCCTAAAACCAAAACACTAAAACTCTGACAAATTGAATGCGGCAAACTTAATCGGCGATTTCAACGGAAAGATTCGTGTTTTCGGCTGCCGCGTCCGAAAACACGCGCAGCATCATGCTCCCGTAGCTGCCGAGGGCGGCAGTCAGCGCGCTCGTTCCGAAGAGAGTCACTGCAACGGGTTTGCATATTTCCGCAAGGCAGTCAAAGAGTGCATCAAGGTTTTTTCCGTAATGATCCGGAAACTGCAATGCCTCGGCAATGCGCAGATGCGCATCGGTAATTCCCGCAATTGCCGAAAAGTCAATGCGAACACTTTTTATGTCGCCGCTTTGTTCGGAACGGGAGTTGTTGTGTGTGAAATCGTTATCCGATACGGTCATGGTCAATTATCCTCAATTATCCCTAAAATTTCTCAAAAACCCGCGGTTTAATTGTCCGCGTCGTAAAGCTTAATAAAGCTTTGATAATGGTCATCGGTATAAAAAATCAATCCGTCATTCGAAAAAACTATGCGTTTTGCCCCGCGTGAGGGCGCTCCGCAGGTGTCGATATTACATTCAATATAAAACCTTCCTTCCGCTTGAGGCAAAAGCCCCTCGTAGCTGCCGAATCTGTCCCCTCCGATGGAGCAGCCGGGTGCAAAATCCCGGAGCTCACTGCCCTGCCAACTGAGTTCCCACACCTGTTTCTTTGTTGTGAAATTTGCGGGGAGATGCCCGAAAAGGTGGATGTACAGAGCAACTTCGTCACGGGAACCGTATTCGCCGCTTTCCTCCACCGGCGATGAAGTCGGCTCCTGCGGAGGTGCAGTCGGCTCTGCGGAGAGCTCGATTTCGGCGGATGTTCCGATTTCCGTGGGTTCGGTTGCGTGCAATACATCTGATATTGCAGCTGTCGGGGTATCGGGCAGGAAAACCTCTCCAGGTACGGTGCAGGCTGCAATGCCCGCGATGCTCAAAACAACAAGCAGAAACGCCGCAATGCGCCTCAGGATTCTTAAATCAGCATGTTTCAATATGATTTGCCTCCTTGTTAGGAAAAAGGTCAAGCCCAAAGGCATTTCCGCAAAAAACTTTGCCCGCAGGCATCCTTCGG
>CALAXO010000207.1 GCA_937894955.1 uncultured Clostridia bacterium | reverse complement strand
CAACAACATTGCCGTTCACTGCATCAACATCAATATCGTACTCCCAGCCGTTTGCATCGAACTCAATTTCGTAAACCGCCCTGTCGTCATCCGTGTCCAGCTTGACTTTAAGGTTCCTGACTTGGCTTGCCGAAACGCCTGCACGTTTGAAGGCGATCTGCTTTGCACGCTCTTTACCGATATAGCTTTCGGAGGAAGCCTGAGTGGGTGCTGCCGTGGGTGCTGCCGTGGGGTTCTCGTGATGGCCGTCGTGGTTGTGATCATCGTGGTCATCGTCATAATCTCTGTCGAACTTCAGTATGCTGCCGTCTGCTGCATTAACTTTAATTTCGTATTCATAGCCGTTTGCATCAAATTCAACTTTGTACAATGCAATGCCGTCTTCGGTTTCGAATTCCGCCTCAAGGTTCGTTACCCGGTCGCGTGCAAGGCCTGCGCGCTCAAGAGCGAATGCAATCGCCTCTTCGTTTGTGATGTATTCACTGCCGGGTGCGGGGGTTGCATGGTGATCATCATCATGCTCAAAGTCATACTTCAGAATCTCGCCGTTGTCGGCAGCAATATGGTAGTCATATTCGATACAGCCGCCGTTTGCGCTGTCGCTGCCCTTGAACTCAATGTCATAAACCATCCTGCTGTGCTCATAGTCCATTTCGCACTCATATTCGATGATTTCGCTTTCGGCAACGCCCGCATGTTCGAATGCAATGCGCTTTGCCGCCTCTTCGCCGATATATTCACCGCTTGCGGGAGTGCCGCTGCGGTCGATTCCGCCGATGTTAAGGCTGTTCGAATTCATGAGCAGGTTCAGGTCGTTGATGGAAAGGGAGACAAGGGATTCAAAGGTGTACAGCGGGCTTGCGCTCGTGATCTGCTGAATCAGTTTCGCCTTGCCGAGGGTGATTCCGTATTCCGATGCAAGCTTCTCAAGCTCTGCATCGTGGGTCACGGTCTGGCTCAGAACCGAACCGCCGCCGTTCTGATTCAAAATCGCCTCGATTTCAGCCGCAATTCGCTTCTGAAGGGCTTCACCCTGCGCCGCATCGCTGCTGTCAACGCTGACAAGAATGGAGTTTGTGATTTCGCTCAGATAGCCGCAGCGCAGCATCGAGCCGATGAGTGCATTCACGACAACATCAAGGTCGCTGCCTTTAAAGTCCATGTCGCCGATAACTTTTTTTGCGTCATCGTTCATCGCTTTAACGTCAAGCACTTTTTCTTTTGCATTGACAGTGATCTCAATGCCGGGGTTAACGTCCAGCGCAACGGTTGAAACGACTTTGTTTGCCTTTTGATATGTGCCGAAGCCGATAACGCCTGCAAGCACGAACACTACCGCGGCCGCCGCCGCAATGATGCTTTTGAGATAGGTTTTCTTTTTCATGGGTGTAACTCTTCCTTTCAGTTTTTTGCAGTCGGAGAGTACGGACTCAAGCACATCGGGGGTTACCGCCGAATATGCTTTTTTGAC
>CALAXO010000206.1 GCA_937894955.1 uncultured Clostridia bacterium | reverse complement strand
CCGGTACGTCTTCACAAGCGCAAGCAGCGTATCTATATATATTTTTTGGTTCTGCGCCTCCCAATTTTTCTCCGCAAGGCGCGTGTACTCCGCATTCGGGAGCTTGATGCGGATTTCAAATATCGCGTCCCCGTTTTCGACGAGTGCAAAAGTTGCGTCAAACCCGCCGTCCGGCAGCGGAGTTGCGATAATGCGCGAGGTATTCTCACGACGGAACTCATCTTTGTTTCTGCCGACAAATCCCTCAATCGACTCACGCAGGGATTTCGGGAGATTTTTGCCGAAAAGGTTCATGATCTCCTCTCCGCGCGGAGTCATGACTATCATCTGCATTTTGAATGTCGGCACGGATGCAATGCAGCCGTTTGCTTCCAAATCGATTATGTGCTCGCACACGTCAAAATAGTTTTCAACCCCGTTTTCGCTCATTACGGTTGCAATCTGTTCACGGGAAAGAGGTATTTCGGCACACTCAAGGGTAAAAAGTATCATCAACTTGAGCTTGTCCTCGCCGTTTGAAAAAAAAGCCATAAAAATTTTTCCTCCGTCCAAATTCAAATAATCCTTATTTCGAAAGCATTTTTGCTCCGCATTTAAACATTATACTCATTATACCACAATTTCCCCGAAAAATAAATTTCAAAAAAGGGTTGCAAAATTCAAAATAATGTGTATAATAGAGTCTGCTGAAAGGCAAGGGGTTATAGCTCAGCTGGTCAGAGCGCTACGTTGACATCGTAGAGGTCGTTGGTTCGATCCCAACTAATCCCACCAATGTCTGTCCTGCGGTGTTCGTTACGTCCTGATTATAAACCCTCGTTCCAACTTTAGGGGCGACAGTCGAACCGCGAAAGGCGCCCCCGCATTATGCTTTGCATTGCCTTGGGGTACCGAAAACATTAGCGTCGCACCCGCGCCTGTCTTCTTAGACGGGTATTATAAGAGGGGCGGACGGCACAATGGGATGGATTCTATTGCCGAATGGTGTAACGGTAACACTAACGACTCTGACTCGTTCATCCTTGGTTCGAATCCAAGTTCGGCAGCCACAAAAACCTTTGTTCGGATCTTCCGGCAAAGGTTTTTGTTTTTGTTTTTTTATTCCCCCGTCTCTCTGCACACAATAATCTTGAAACAACCGCGGCAATCAGGTATAATAAGCATGATAAAGCAATAAATAACCGCTGCGTACCGCAATGCGTGCGCTGCGGTTTCATCGGAGAATAAATGGCAAACAAACCAAACGGCAACCTGACCGGCATCAAGTCCGCAATGCTGGACAGACTGAAGAGCCTTTATGACTTTAAGCAGGGGCTTGATGAATTTGCATCATTTGAACTTTTAAGCGAACTTTGCGCCTGCTCCGGCGAAATAAACCGCGAGATTTCCGTCTATATTTCCCGTGACGGCAGCATTGTTGACGTTTCGGTAGGCGACAGCGCAAAGGTCAGCATGCCTTCAATGCGCCTTGTGCGCAATGAAGACAGACTCTGCGGCGTTCGCTGCATCCACACGCACCCAAGCGGGGACGGCAGGCTTTCCGGAGTTGATCTCGGAACGCTGCGCTCAATGAAGCTTGACTGCATGGCAGCTGTCGGAGTTTCGGACGGCAAACCCACTCAGCTTTACGCGGCCTATCTCGGCGATTTCGACGAAGACACAGGCAGCCGCGCCGCGCTTGTGTACGGACCGATGCGGCCCTACAAGCTCCCGCAAAAAGCACTGATTGCGGAAATTTTCAATTCGGATGACCGTTTCCGCAGCACGACAAAAGAAGTCGAAGCCGTTGAGCAGGAACGCGCCGTCCTTGTGGGCATGGATAATGACGAAGGGTACGACACTCTTGAGGAG
>CALAXO010000205.1 GCA_937894955.1 uncultured Clostridia bacterium | reverse complement strand
GGCTAATAAAAAAGGAACGCGTTGCGGAGTATTTTCCACGCAACGCACCATCAATATATTTATCTCTTTTGCTCTGCCGCTTCACTTCAGTGACTGCGGCGCAAGCGGACAATCCCAAAACATCAATCTGCCGCCGAACCGTTCCGCAATGCGTATCGCAAGCACCGTGACTTCATCAACGTCACGTTTTTTCAGCGGGCAAATTATATGGAGAATCACGCCGTACGGAAGCTCGCTCGTCTCTCTGTCCACCGCGCTGCCGATCGCAAATCCCTCCCGTCTTGCCGCCTCTTCAAATTGCAGGCGAAGCGGTTCCGAGCGGAAAAACATGTGAAGATTCAGCCTCCGTGCAGCCTCGGAATCTCCGTTTGAATAAAGTTTTTCGATATTTTCCTTATTTCGGACGGTTTGAAGCTTTGCGGCATCGGGATAAAGAAGTTTAAAATAGGTCGTCCACTTCGGTTCGGACTTGCAGCCGAGTTTCACCGTCAGCTTGCGTTCTTTCTGAAGCAGCTGCTGAAGTGCCGAATACTTTTCTTCGCTGTCAAGATAGAAATAATACTGATGCATTGCAGCAGATTCAATGCAGCCGACATATTCGCTGCCGAGTTTCTTTATGCATCGGACAATGAGGCTGTCAATTCGGCGCAGCTCACCTGCCTTGAGCGGCTGCTCCGAAAGGCTTGCGCAGTAGATGAAAACAAGCTCCGTGCAGCCCTCGATCGGTGCATTTGCATACAGCGACATATCAACGCGGAACCGCGCATCGCCGCCGTCCAACCGCCAATCGTATTCAAGCCAAGCATTTTTGCCCGTTTTCGCCATTGCCTATCCTCCTCGCATTTTGCATCCGCCGTTTGAACCGCAGCCTGCATCCGCTCCAAATCTCGGACGAATGCGAGCCGCGGTTCAATGCGTTAAAGTATCGGGAATTGAAGTTTCATTGAGATAAAATCAGTCTTTCTTTTCTTCTTTCGGAATCAGAACGGCCTTAATTCTGCGCACGCCCGCACTTGAAGCCTCTTCTTTTTTGATTTTGAACGTGCCGAGATCGCCGGTGTTTGCGGCATGGGGTCCGCCGCAGATTTCGCAGCTGTAATCACCCATTGTATAAACTTTTACACGTTCGCCGTATTTATCGCCGAACAGGCCGATCGCGCCGCGCTCCCGTGCTTCGGGAACGGTCATTTCCTCGCAGGTGATGTCAACACCGGCATCAATTGCTTCGTTGACAAGTTTTTCTACCTCGCGCAGCTCCTCGGGGGTCACTTTACGCGGGAAGGAGAAGTCAAACCGCAGACGTTCGGCCGTGATGTTTGAGCCGCGCTGTGCAACGGACTCATCAAGAACCTTGCGCAGTGCAGCCTGGAGCAGATGCGTCGCGGTGTGCAGTTTTGCCGTTTCGTCGGTTGCTTCCGCAAGGCCGCCTTTGAACTTATGCTCCGCGCCCGCTTTGGACTTTTGCTGGTGCTCTTCGAATGCCGCACGGAACCCCTCAACATCAACGGTAAGGCCGTTTTCGCGCGCCATTTCCTCGGTGAACTCAATGGGGAAACCGAATGTGTCGAACAGGCGGAATGCATTCTTTCCGTCAATAATACCGTTTTCAAACTTGTCTTTGATGCGTTCAAATTCGCGCATACCGTTGGTGAGAGTGCGCTGGAATCTTGCCTCCTCCGTGTCAAGTTCGCGAATGATTCGGGCTTCATTCTCGTGCAGTTCGGGATAGACTTCGCCGTAATCGGAAATAACGGTTTCGGCAACCTTGCTGAGTGAGTTTTCGGGCATGCCCAGCTGCATTGCATAGCGAAGCGCGCGGCGGATAAGCCGGCGGAGAATGTAACCCTGATCGACATTGCTCGGGGTTACGCTGCGCGGGTCGCCCAGCATGAACGCACTTGTGCGGATATGGTCGGCAACGATGCGGAACGCACGTGTTGTTTCGGCATTATCACGATAGTTCTTGCCGGAAAGCTCGCTGATGCGCGCAAGTATGTGCGCAAAGGCATCCGTGTCATAGACGCTCTCCGCGCCCTGAAGCGTTGCGACCGTACGTTCAAGGCCCATGCCCGTGTCAACGTTTTTCTTTTCAAGCATACGAATCTCGCCGTTTGCGGGCTGGAAGTACTGCATGAAAACATTGTTCCAGATTTCAAGATACTTGCCGCAATCGCATGCAGGGCTGCATTCATCGCAGCATTTTTCCTTGCCTGTATCGAAGAAAATTTCGGTATCGGGGCCGCAGGGTCCGCTCGTTCCGGGAATCCACCAGTTATGTTTTGCATTCAGGAAAAAGATGTGACTCGGATCAGCGCCCATTTCAACCCAGCGATCGCGTGAAACCTCATCACGCGGGGCGCGCTCATCGCCCTCAAAACATGTGAAATAAAGCCTGTCCGGATCGATGCCGAGCCATTTTTCATCGGTCAGGAATTCCCAACTCCATGCGATCGACTCCTTTTTAAAGTAATCGCCGAGAGACCAGTTGCCGAGCATTTCAAAAAATGTCAGGTGGCTTGCATCGCCGACTTCATCGATATCGCCCGTGCGAACGCATTTTTGGACATCGGCAAGGCGAACTCCCGCCGGATGCGCCGCGCCCATAAGATAGGGCATGAGCGGATGCATGCCTGCCGTTGTGAAAAGAACCGTGGGATCGTTTTCGGGGATAAGAGAAGCCGAAGGGATTATCGTGTGTCCTCTTTCGCTGAAGAAGCGGAGGAAGAGTGACCGAAGTTCGGTTGTTGTCAATGATTTCATTCTATTTGTAAACCTTTCTCCCCTTGCGGGGCTTGATTGCTTAATATCAGGTTCGTTCCGAATAATTTGTTTTCGCAAAAACTTAATTCGGCGGCCGCTTTGGGCAAATCGCGGTTTTGAAACACCCGAATGCCCGAATCGGTTTCGGACAGGCTGCGGTTAATGCAGGCGCATTCACGGAAGGCATGTCCCGAATTAATCAGCGTTTACCCAATTATACATTATACCGTCAGCATGCTGCTCTTGTCAATGTGCGTCTTTACTGATATAATATTAATCATGAAAAATCGACATCATCACCCGCGGCGGAGTTTCCTCCGCGACGGAAAACAGCATAAAAAGCTTCGGCTCAATTTTACTCTTCGCGGCGAAAAGGGCAAACCCTTTCGCATCGCGCTCTGCTGTGCGGCGGGGCTGGTTCTGCTCATTCTTCTTGCAGCGCTCTTAAAGCCGCGAACGCAGCTTATGAACACCCCGGAAATTCAGCGTATACGCGAACGCGGCGTACTTGCCGTCGGCGTGCGGGACGATATGCCGCTTTTTGCCGAAGGCGGCGAAGGGTTTGAAATCGAGCTTGCACAAAAATTCGCTGCCTATCTGCTTCCCGATGTTGCCGGGGATGCGGCGGCAAAACTCATCACCGTGAACGGCAAAACCGCTTCAACAAAGCTTTCGGACGGCACAATCGATGCCGCCGTTGCATTGATGCCGCGCGGCGCAAGTTCAAAATATGTATATTCCTATCCGTATTATACGGATACATGCTCCGTGCTTGTTAAAAGCGGCAGCGAAACAACTCCGCTGAACGAACTTGTTATCGGTTTTGTTCAGGGCACGGCAGGTGAAACAAGGCTTAAGAAATACATTGATGCGCACGAAACAAAAGTTGAACGCACTCTCATTGACCGGCTTAAGGGACGCACACCGGAACTTTCCGCCGATGCAATCGTGTTCACAACAAAAGCTTTTGCCTCCTATCCGGAGCTCTTCGATGCGCTTGCGCGCGGCACCGTTGCCGGTGCGGCCGTCACCGGGGCTTACTGCACAAGATATGCGGAAGAAATATCCGAAAACGGCTTTATCCGCCATGAAACAAGTCTCGGCAATGTCGAATATGCAATCGCCTCAGCTGCGGACGAACCCGCTGTTGCTCAGCTTGCGGAACTGTTCATCTATGACCTGCAAAAAAGCGGTGAACTTGATGCATTGCTTAAAAAATACGGACTTTGATTCAAGCCCTTGAATCGCCCCCGTCCGAGCGGGTTTCACCCCCGCGCGGATGCACGGCGAGGTATTTCCCGCTCCGTGCTTTCATGTTTCATTTGGTTTCGACAAAACAAAACGATATTCCCGCTTGCGGAAATACCGGGTAATAATGTATAATCTACATGCGGAGCTCATTCGCCGCACAACCGAAATACCCGCTTGCCCGAAAAGGCGGTTTTCACCTGTCCGAACGGCAGAGCGGCAACGGAGTTTTATTCGGAGTTTTATTCAATATGGCACTGTTTGATTTTCTGAAAGACAAAAAAAACGAAGCAGCAGGCGCACAGCCTGCCGAGGCAAAACGTCAGCTTGTTGAACTGGCACTGGATTCCATCGTTCCGAACCCTGCTCAGCCGCGAAAAACCTTTGATGACGAAAGCATATCCGAGCTTGCACAATCCATTCGGCAGGTCGGATTGATTCAGCCCCTTGTCGTTCGCAGAAACGGCGAAACATACGAGCTTATCGCCGGTGAACGCCGTCTGCGTGCGCTGCGGAGCCTTGGGTCGGAAAAAGCTCTCTGTATAGTTGACAACTCCACGGTTGACGCCGATTCCGCATTGATGGCCGTTGTTGAAAATCTTCAGCGTGAGGATTTGAATTATTTTGAAGAGGCCGAATGCTATAAAACCCTTTTGGACGAGCTGAAGCTCACACAGGAAGAGCTTGCCTCCCGCCTCGGCAAAAGCCAGAGTTTCATTGCGAACAAACTCCGCATTCTAAAACTTTCCCCTGAAGTTCGCGAAGCTGTCGGTCTTTACGGGCTGAGTGAACGCCACGCCCGCGCCGTGCTGCGCCTTTCGGACGATGCGGACCAGCTTGCAATAATCAAAAAAGCAGGCGAGGACGGCCTGAGCGTTAAGGACACCGAACGCCTTGTTGAAAAAAAGCTTAACTCACTGTTCGACAGCAAAAAGGACGGCGCAAAGCCCCGCCCCGTCATTATGCGAATTGTAAAGGACTACCGCATGTTCATGAACACGGTGAATTCCGCCTGCGAACACCTGCGCTCCGGCGGGATGACTGTTGACGTGTCCCAATCCGACAGAGCGGACGGCGTTGACATCACAATTCATGTCACCCGGAACCCGAACAACGAGTAATAATGAATAAAGTTTAATTCAGAGCGGTTGATCCGGATTCGGGAATGCGAAACCTGTCCGAAATCCGTATCAAAGCTTATATTCGGAGTTCCCGAGTTTCTCGGCAGCGTTGTTTTAAACTTTCGCAATTGAATCCGGATTGTTCAGTGTTTTATGCAAGCGGCTTTTGCAGTCAACTCGTTCGTATTTTTGTGAAAGCTCGATTGATGTTTTTGTGAATCAGTATAAGTTATTGATTATTTAATCAATCTTAAACATCTCAAAGAGAAATTATATCACATTTGCGCCCGCATGGAAACAGCGCAATTGTTCATGTTTTCTCTGTCGCCGACCGCTGACACTCTTTCTGAACGCCGGCTTAACAATCAGCGAAAAAAATAAAGCATCACTCGCTTTTCCGCCTCCGATAGGGTGCTGTAATCGGTTCATCAAAAAAGCCCGCCGCGGCTGCGGGCAGCTGCGGCGGACGGGGTTTTGTTTGTGACAGGGAAAATGATTATTTGATTTCGATTTCTGCGCCTGCATCGGTGAATGCCTTTGCGAGCTTCTCTGCATCTTCCTTGGAGAGGCCTTCCTTGAGGGTGGTGGGTGCGCCTTCAACTGCTTCCTTTGCTTCCTTCAGGCCGAGGCCGAGTTCTGCGCGGACAACCTTGATAACGTTGAGTTTCTGTGCGCCGAAGCCCTTGAGGATAACGTCAAATTCGGTCTTCTCTTCAACGGGTTCTGCTGCTGCTGCGGGGCCTGCAACTGCAACTGCGGTTGCTGCTGCGGATACGCCGAATTCTTCTTCAACCGCATGAACGAGGTCTGCGAGTTCGAGAACGGTGAGGGACTTAATGTAATCGATAAATTCCTGCTTAGTCATTTTAATTTCCTCCGATTAAAAAATTTTGTTTGAAACGGTTACGCAGCAAAAGTTATTCTGCCGCTGCTTCTTCGGCTGCTTCGCCGCCGAGCTTCTTTGCGAGCTGGTCGAGAGCGATGGCAAGGCCGGTGATGGGGCTCATCATGCTGCCCAGCATACGAGCGATGAGAACCTCTCTGGGGGGCAGATCAGCGAGAGCATCGATGCCCTGAGCATCGGTAACAACGCCGTCCACAATGCCGCCCTTGATGGTGCATTTTTTGAACTTTTTGATTGAATCCTTAAGGATTTTTGCGGGTGCAACCGCGTCGTCGTAACCGAAAGCGAAAGCGGACGGTCCTTTGAGCATTGCGTGAACGGACTCATCGATGTTGAGTTCGCGGCAGGCTCTTTCGACCATGGTGTTTTTGAGAACGATGTACTCAACACCTGCTTTGCGCATTTCGACACGGAGTGCAGTCACCTCGTCAACGGTAAGACCGCGGTAATCGAACATAACAACGGACTGAGCCCTTGTGAGACGATCCTTGATCTCCGCAACGTGCTGCTCCTTCATTGCAAGAATAGAAGCATTTGCCATGGAAAATTCCTCCTTGTCACAGTTTCAAACAAATATTCCCCATGCCATAGGACAGGGGGACAGAGGATAGTCTAACAATCATTTTAAGCATTGATTCGGTGCAGCACAGGCAAACCGCGCCGCTGAATCGCTGCCGAAACAACCGGGAAAAACTATTTGGCTCTACCTCGGCAGGAAATTAAGCTTCGGACTTGATGCAGAAACATCTTGACCGCGCACCTGCTGTCTATGGCGGATATTCATTTGCCGGATAATTATAACCGCTTGTTTTGAGCCTGTCAATAGTTTTTCACTGATTTTCGGCAAAAAATACAGATATATTTTGTTGTTTCTCAATCTCGCAGCAATTTGAAAATCTCAATCAGCTTTTCCCTGCCCTCTTTTTCGGAAAAGATGATTTCACTGAGCGCTTCACGGTCGTCCGCAATTCCGTCCGGAATATCCGAAATGAAACTCTCGGCCGCCGACCGCACGAGAGCGGCGTTTTCCGTTTCGCGGTTGGCAAGATCCGCAAACATCATTGCGCTGCCGATTTTTACCGCCGCATACATCTCGGTATCGTTTTTTATCAGGTATCTGTCAATGCTGTCCGAAAGTTTTTCAGCACTCGACAAATTCAGCCTTGCCTGCTGCGGTATTCTTGCTTTTATCGCGCTGATAAAAGTTTCCTTAGCCTTCGCCGCATCGGGGTGATCGGCGTTCCAAGTGAAAAGAAGCCGAACAACGCAGTCGCCGATATCGGTGCCTTTTATAAGTTTTGTCAAGTCCATGGTTAACTCCTGTTTAACGCTTCTGCCGGTTGTCAAAGCCGTCCGTGTCCGAAAGCTGCTGCCGGCAGCGGAAAATGCGGCGAATTAAATTAAACCGCAGTAAAGTGAATTTGAGTTGTTTCGGCAACAACACCGAAATTGAACAATCGGGGAATCGCCGTACAGCGATTCCCCGACCTTTATTTGAGGTTAATCAACAAATGTTAATCGATGATCAGCAGATACCCTGAGCCATCATGGCATCAGCAACCTTCATGAAGCCCGCGATGTTTGCGCCTGCTACGAGGTTGTAGCCAAGGCCGCACTCTTCTGCTGCTTCCATGGAGGCCTTGTGGATGTTGACCATGATGTTCCTGAGCTTTGCGTCAACTTCCTCTGCGGTCCAAGCGAGACGCTCTGCGTTCTGGCTCATTTCGAGACCGGAAACTGCAACGCCGCCGGCGTTAACTGCCTTGGAGGGAGCAACGATCATGCCGGGCTGATCCATCATGAAGTAGAGAGCATCGTTGGTGGTGGGCATGTTAGCAACTTCGATATAGTACTTGATGCCGTTTGCAACGATCTTCTCTGCGGATTCCATATGAACGTCATTCTGCATTGCGCAGGGCATGACGATATCGACCTTGCGGCCGAAGGGCTTTTCGCCGGGGAAGAATTCAACACCGAACTTGTCTGCATAGTCCTGTACGCGATTGCGGCGGCTTGCATTCATTTCGAGCATGTAGTTGATCTTTTCTTCGGTTACAACGCCGTCGGGATCGTAGATGTAGCCATCGGGGCCGGAGAGGGTAACAACCTTGCCGCCGAGTTCCGCAACCTTCTTGGTAACACCCCAAGCAACATTACCGAAGCCGGATACTGCAACGGTCTTGCCTTCAATGGTGTCGTTCTCATGCTTGAGAACTTCGCAGAGGTAGTAAACAGCACCGAAACCGGTTGCTTCGGGACGGATGAGGGAACCGCCGAAGGAGAGACCCTTGCCGGTGAGAACACCGTTTTCGTATGCGCCGCGAATCCTCTTGTACTGACCGAAGAGATAGCCGATTTCACGGCCGCCGACACCCATGTCACCTGCGGGAACGTCGATGCTGGGTCCGATATGACGGCAGAGTTCGGTCATGAAGCTCTGGCAGAAATCCATAATTTCCTTATCGGTCTTGCCTTTGGGATCGAAGTCGGAACCGCCCTTACCGCCGCCCATGGGAAGGCTGGTGAGGCTGTTTTTGAAGGTCTGCTCGAAGCCGAGGAACTTCATGATGGAAAGGTTAACATTGCCCTGGAAACGGAGACCGCCCTTGTAGGGTCCGATTGCGCTGTTGAACTGAACGCGGAAACCACGGTTTACCTGAACTTTGCCGTCACGGTCGGTCCAAGGTACGCGGAATTCGATAACGCGCTCCGGCTCTACGAGGCGCTCAAGAAGACCGGCTTCCTGATACTCGGGATGCTTTTCAATAACGGGCTCAAGGGATTTGAGAACCTCTTCAACAGTCTGAAGAAACTCGGGTTCATGCGCATCGCGCTGCTGAACCTTCGCAAGAATTTCCTGAATGTAAGCGTTCATTCTATAAAATCCTCCAAAAATAATGTTTTTTAATTACCGCACAGGCGGCGAGTTCATGCCGCCGGCGTGGTGCCGAAAACGCATGTGCAGCCACATCGGGCGCACCGCATCCGCTGCGGCTTTGGTAACAGGCGGCTCGGGAGGCTTTCCTCCCGCCGCTCAATTGTATCATAAATCCACGAGCAAATATTGTCAACACTTATTTGAAAATATACTTTGGAAATAAGCATTTTTCACACCTGTATCCCGTTTTGCTCCGACCGACCGCAAAACTTTGTTCCGATGCCGCCGCTTCGGGAAGCTTTCGCCCTGCCCGCTTTGTCCGCGGCATTATACAGTGACGCCTTTTCTCAAAATAACAGGATAATTCTCGTACCCGCTCAGATGCCTGCCGTTCAAAACGATAACGCCCTTATCAAGCACCATATAAGACAGCTCACTGTTGTCACCGATATAGGCGGCCTGCATCAGTATGCAGTTTTTGACTTTTGTACCCTTGCCGACATGAACTCCGCGGAAAAGCACGGAATTTTCGACCTCGCCCTCGATAATGCAGCCGTCCGCAATAACGCTGTTGTGCGCACTGCCGCTGCCACAGTAATTCGCGGGCACTTCATCCTTTACTTTTGTATAAATCGGGTGCGCGGGATTGAACAAATCCTGCTGCACAGCGGGCTGAAGCAGCGCAAGGTTGTGCTTATAGAATGCGGCAACGGAGTTCAATCTTGCAACATAGCCGTTGTACTTCCAGCCGCAGAACCTGTATTTGTTCACATTTTTGATAAGAACATCCCGCATGAAATCAAATTCGCCGTGTGCAGCCGCATCCTCAACAAGGTATTCAAGCAGAGTCTTTTCCATTATGTATGCGTCGCAACCCATAAACGGGCTGTCCGGCATGTAAGGATTGAGCGCAAGGTCGGTGATCAGGCCGTTTTCGTTCATTGTGAGACGAAGATCATCGTATTGTTCCGCACGGTTGAACTCATGCTCCTCGTTATACATAATCGTGATATCCGCACCCGTTTCAATATGCTGTCGAAGCATTTCGTCATATGTTGTGTTGTACAGAGTATGGCTCCCGGTCAGAATAACGTATTTTTGCGCGCTGCGGCGGATATAACCCATTACGGAACGAATTGCATCGACGGTTCCCCTGTAAACGCCGGTATTATCCCGCGTTACAAAAGGCGGAAGAATAAACAGGCCGTCCCTTTTGCGGTGGAGATCCCATTCCTTTCCGCTGCCGAGGTGATCCATCAGGGAGTGATAATTTCTTTGAGTGATTATGCCGACGTTTGAAATGCCCGTGTTCACAATGTCCGAAAGCATAAAGTCGATCGCGCGGTAACGTCCGCCGAACGGAACGGCGGCAACCGAACGCGAAAACGTCAATTCGCAGAGCTGCGCATTCGCCTCACCCGTGTAAATCAAACCGAACATGTTGTTATTCATTGAATTCGCCCCCTTTTCCGCAGTTGTAGACCATTCCCTTTGGAATCCGCAGCCCGTCCGCAACACGAACGGCACTTGCAACAAGGGTTATGTCGCCGGTAAGCTTCGTGTCATAGTCGTCATCGGTATCCAGTTTTTCACAGCCGACCAGAGCGTTTGCGCCGACAATCGCATTTTCACCCACAATTGCTTTTTGAACGACCGCATCGCGCTCAATCACGGAGTTGGGCATTATTATGGAATCCTCCACAACTGCACCGGGTTCAATGCGAACGCCCGCATAAAGCACGCTGTGCCGCACAAAACCGTGAACAACGCAGCCCTCGGTAACAAGGCTGTTTGAAATGACCGCGTCCGCGCCCGCATAATGCGGCGGCATAATCGGGCTTTTTGAATATATGCGCCAGTCCTTATCATACAGGTTGAAAACAGGATTCGTGCCGAGCAAATCCATGTTTGCCTCCCAAAGGCTTGCGATCGTTCCGACATCCTTCCAGTATCCGGAAAAATCCCATGCAAACATGCGGCAGCCGCTGTCTATCATCGCCGGGATAACATTCTTTCCGAAGTCATTGGAAGAATCCGGGTTTGCGGCATCCTCTGCCAGAAACTTTTTCAGAATGTTCCAATTGAAGATATAGATGCCCATTGAAGCTCTGTTGCTGCGCGGAAATTTGGGTTTTTCTTCAAATTCGGTGATTCTGCCCTCCTCATCGGTGTTCATAATGCCGAAGCGAGAAGCTTCCGCAAGCGGAACGGTCAAAACGGCAATGGTTGCATCTGCATTGTTTTTTATGTGATTGCGAAGCATCTCCGCATAGTTCATCTTGTAGATATGGTCGCCCGAAAGAATAAGAACATATTCGGGGTTGTATTGGTCAATAAAAGGTGTGTTTTGATAAATTGCATCCGCCGTGCCGGAATACCACCTGCCGCCGCTGTTGCTTGCGTAAGGTGGCAGAACAAACACGCCGCCGTTATTTCTGTCCAAATCCCATGCTTGACCGCTGCCAAGGTATGCATTCAGTGCCAGCGGCTCATATTGCGTCAGCACTCCGACGGTGTCAATATCTGAATTCACACAGTTTGAGAGCGGAAAGTCGATGATTCTGTACTTCCCGCCGAACGGAACGGCGGGTTTTGCCATGCTTTTTGTAAGCTCACCCAAGCGGCTTCCCTGACCGCCTGCAAGCAGCATCGCAACGATTTTTTTCGCGGGCATATTACAATTAACCTCCTGCTGCAAATTGATTGTCCCGCATACGTTGAATGCGTGAATGCGGTTCAAATATATTTGTTAGTATTATTTTACCGGATATTCGAAGAAACGGCAAGTGGCAATTATCAATTCGGAGCATTTTTTCTGTCGAAATACCTATCGGTTAAAAACAAGTGTGAAGCAGAGCGGGCTCCGCCGCGGAATTAACTTTCGGTTAAATAAAAGTGTGAAGCGGAGCGAGCTCCGCCCTGAATCCGACTTTTTCCAAAAAAGTATGAAGCGGAGCGGGCTCCGCCCTGAATCCGACTTTTTTCAAAAAAGTATGAAGCGGAGCTTGGGGAGCTGCTCCGCTTCACAGAAAAATATAGGAGGGTTACACATTTAAGAATCAACAAGCTTCTTAGATGTTTTGATGACAGTTATTATTTTAATGCACGCAGAGCATTTTGTCAACCGTGTTTTCGTGTAAAAAAATGAACATTATGTTGATTTTTTGGGGCAAAGGCATAATTCTGCCGCAATTCGAGCCGATTTGCCTTATTTCGTGCACATTTCATGTTTCGGATCAGTGTCAGAATCGAGGGCAGGTTCCGGGCATGAAAAAGGCGGCACCGCCAAAGCAGTGCCGCCCCTTTTTAATAGATTTGCATTCGAACCGAGCCGTGCTCGATCCGGCTGAGTTTAAACTCAGTCAGCGATGACAACGTTGTTGAGTTTGTCAGCTTCAATGCTTGCGTTGCTCATGGGGATTGCAAACATGCCGGTGGTCTGGAGACCGTAGGTACCGTCCGCGATCTTGCCGAGTTCTTCGAATGCACCGTTGGTGATATCGATCCTGACAAGAGTCTTGGCGTTTGCATTTGCGCCGGGGATTGCTGCCCAGTAGAAGGTGTTCTCAAACAGGCAGCCGCTCTGATTGTAGAAGTTCTGACCCGCAAGTGCGCTGATGCCGGTTTCTGCAACCTGAGTGATGGAGCCGCTGTTGAGGTCTACGCTGCAAAGTGCGCCGTAGAGGTCAACGATCCAGAGAGTGCCGTTGGAATCGAAGTCCATTGCGACAACGCCGCTGCCGAACTGACCGATTTCGGTAACTGCGCCGGTGTTGACATCAACAGTCATCAGGTTTGCTGCACCGCTGATTGCGTAGAGCTGACCGTCTGCATTGTTGAATGCCATTTCGTTGATGCTGTCTGCACCTGCAACGGTTGCAACCTGGGTCCTGCCGGTGAGCTTACCGCTCTGGGGGTTGATTCCGCTGTAGCGGTAGAGTTTGCCGGAGCTCTCGAGTGCATAAACAACGCCGTTGTTTGCATCGTAACCTGCTGCTGTGATGCTTTCGCCGTTGGGAGCTTCCTCGCCCTCATAAACAGCTTCCATGGGGTTGTTTGACTCAAAGAAGAGCCACCGCTTATCCGTAGTAAAGTTAAGACCGTAGCCGTAGATGTATGCATCGGAGTAGTTGCCGACAGGCTGGGGGTTGGGGTCAACCTGAACGGGGCTGAGGGTGCTGCCGTTCCAGAGGTAAACTGCGATGTTGCCTGCGTAGTCGTAAGTAACAACGAAGTTGTTGGCTTCACCGCTGAGCTCGATTGCGGTGGTTGCGCCGCGCTGAGTTTCCATAACAGCGATTTCGTCCTGGCAGTTGCCGAGGTTGCCGTCGTTGTTGGTGAATACGCCAACGTATGCAACGTAATGCTCATCGGTTACGTTGAAGGTGAACTTGCCGTTTGCAGCACTGAAGTTGCTTACGGAAGGAGCCTGAGTGTCGATATGGAGGGGGATATCCCACTTCCAGTTTTCGCTCGCTGCTTCGGAGAATGCGTTGGTGGTGTGCATGCCGTTGTTGGCGAGCTTAGCTTCAATGCGTACGATAAGGTCGGACCTGTTGTACTGACTGAAGTTGTAGTTGCCGGGGAACTGAGCGTAGGTGACGCCGAGCTGGTCACGGGTGTCTGTATCCCAGAAGCCCTTGGTGCATACGCCGTAATCAGCGATAACGCCGAGTTCGTTGCCGTTGGTGTCGAGAACAACGTAACGAACTTCCGCATTACGGAGCAGACCCATGTACATCAGGTTGATGGTGTCGAGGAGGCCGTCACCGTTGGGGCTGATAGCGTTGCGATCTGCAAGATAGTACTCATACAGAGCGGGCTTGTCATCTTCATTGTCGAAGAAGGGGATTTCGCCGAGCCGCTGGAGCTTCTGGCTGCCCTTCTTGAAACCGACGGTGTTGGCGTAGTTGTTGGAGTTGAAGGGATATTCGTCATAATAATATCCGCGGTCAATGGTTGCTGCATAGTTCCAGTCGCCGTAGTAGGTGAGGAACGGGATGGTGAGGCTTACGCCGTCAGCTTCGGAAGCGGGCATCAGCTCGATGTAACCGTTTACGATTGCGCCGGAGGTGTAGTACTCATCAAGGTATTCTTTGCAGTTGTCGGTCAGGTTGAGAGTTACGGTGACTTCGGTTTCGCCGCCTGCGGGGACGGTAACAACGTCGGGCTTGTCAACTCTTACATAACCTGCGGAGGTGTAAGTGGGTTCCGCAAGCTCCATTGCAACACGTATTGCAAGGAGAGAATCTGCGATTTCTACAACGCCGTTGCCGTTTACATCGCAAACAGCTTCGTCGTAGGATTCGAGTCCGAGAGCATGACGTGCAATCTTAACAGCGTCTGCAATTTCAACGATGCCGTTGCCGTTTACGTCGCCGAGGAGGACTTCGTCGCCTTCAGCAGCGATATCCCAGCTTTCGCCGGTGTAAACAACGACGGGGAGTTCCTGAGCTTCGTCCATGTAGCCGAGCAGACCGATGTCTTCAAGGAGGACGGAAGGATCGATGGTGTAGTTAAGAGCAGCGGCGCCGAAGTTATGAACGGTGAAAGTGAGGGTGTAAACACCGGTCTTCTCGGGATCGTCGCCGAGTTCAAGCTTCGGACGGTTGTTGTAGGTGTCTTCTGCGGTGAGGTATGCCTTGGTGGTAACAGCCTTTGCAAGGTTCAATTCGCCTGCGCCCTGATCCATAACGGAAGCATAGGTGCCGCCTGCTTCGATAACGGGGGTTGCGGTGCTCATGAGGATGCGATCGACCATTGCCTGACGCTCCCTGGTGCTGAGACCGGGGAAGTTGTCCTCAACATACTGAGTTACGATTGCCATACCGCCTGCAACATGGGGAGTTGCCATGGAGGTGCCGTCCCATGCCTGGTAGAGAGTACCGGAGATGCCGGGATCGGTTGCGGAGTAGATCTGGCCGCCGGGGGCGGTGATCTCGGGCTTGATGCCGAAGGTGGAAGTTACACCGCGGCTGGAGAAGTCGGAAGGCATGTTGCCGCCGACAGTGTCGGAGATGCCCATTTCGTTTGAAACAAATGCATGCTTGTCGGATGCTGCCGCAAAAGCTGCACCTGCTTCTTTACTGATGAAGACATGGGGGATATGACCGCCTTCGTAAGCAACCATGTTAACCGCATCGTCCTTGTTGTTGTAAACAACACAGGCAACCGCACCGGCAGCTTCTGCATTTGCAGCCTTGTCGGTGAAGTTGATTTCGCCGCGCTCTACGAGAGCGATCTTGCCCTGTACGTTGACCTGTGCGAAATCTTCAACGGTGCCGACGCCGGGAACCATAACGTATTCAACGGTCTGTCCGCCGAGAGCCTGACGCATCTTAACGGGGTTGTCTTCGTTTTCGGTGTAGCTGTAGTTAACGTCTTCAACGCTGATGTAGTAACCCTGGGTCTTGCTGTTCTTTACGGAAGCAACGGAGAGACTTGCGGGCCAGGTTGAGGGGGAGCCTACAACACCGTAGTCAGGGTTGGAAACGAGGTTGTAGCCATCGTAACCCCAAGTGCCGGTGGTAACATCGCTGCTGCCCCATGCGTTGTTCATGGAAGCATCGTAGTCGTTGCCGGCTGCCATTGCAAAGTTGACGCCGAGAGCTGTTGCGCGCTCGAAAACCTCTGTATAGGAAGCATCGTTGTAGCTTTCCTGACCGCAGGGAGAACCGAGGGACAGGTTTGCGGAGTCAACGCCGAGAACCGCGCAGTCTTCAACCGCAAGGATGATGGTGGACCAGCTTGCGCCGCCGGAGGATGAGAAGACCTGCATTACTGCAATCTGTGCATCCTTTGCAACGCCCCGAATCTCGCCGCCGTTACCTGCTGCGATACCTGCAACGTGGGTGCCGTGGTCGCTCTTCTTGTGGCTTACGTCTGCGTTGTTGCCGTAGTAATTCCAACGGAAGGGGATCTTGCCGCTGACATAGATGCTGTTAATATTCATCTGGGAACCGGAGCCCTGGAGCTCGCCGCTTGCGATGATGGAAGCAATGCTGTCACGGGTGAACTTTACGTTGGAAGGTTCAACGGAGAAAGCGGGGTGGTCAACTTTGCAGCCGGTGTCGAGGATAGCAACAACGGTACCCTCACCGGAGTAGTCGAGAGCCCATGCTTCAACCGCACCGACCTGGGTGGTGGTGTTGAAGAGGTCGGGGGTTTCCCATTCCATATCAACAAATGCACGAACACCGTCGAGCTTGTTGATCTCATCGATGAGGCGATATTCGCCTTCGAACGCGAAACCGTTGAACACAACGGAATAGTTGTGCTTGATAACGATTTCGGTGCCGAGCTTTTCGTTGATCATAGCGGCTGCGGTCTTGTGGGAAGCGTTGAGCTGCTCACGATAATCGCCTGCTGCTTTGAGATCTTCGCAAACCTCCGCTGCGGGAGCGGCTTCGAGTTCGACCAGAATGGTAACGATATCCTCGGGATTGCGCTGTTCCTTGACTGCAACGTCTGCAGTCATATCAATGCCGCTGTTCCTGATGCGGGAAACATCAACGGAAGCGGTTTCGCGGGCCTGAAGGGTGCCGTTAAAAGTGGACATTTGATCCGCATTTGCAACGGTGAACATGGGGATGACCATGATCAGCGCGAGCAGGCACGCAAGAAAGCCTTTGAATGATTTCTTCATGTTTTTTCCTCCTGATGGTATTTTGACAGCGGTGCATTGAAAGGTCAATGCACCCAATCCATTATAGTATAATCTGCATTTTATTCCGTGTCAAGAGTTTTGATATAATCTTTATTGTTTTTTTTTGCGGAAAGCTGAAGAAAAAATGCTGAAATCATGCGATTTTTGCCGAATATGTATATTTTTCCGGAATTATTCGGGATTTTTCGGAAGCAGTTTGCCGCGAAGATATATTTCATTTGCCCCTTCCCTTTCAAGGGCGGCAAGTGAACGTTCTTCACTCCGATCTCTGCTTTTAATTCCTCATTCCCAACTCCTCATTCCTAATTGAATTGACACCGCGCACATTATTCCTGTATAATTGGGAACATGAATCGAATTGTACTTATTATTGAATACGACGGAACAAACTATGTCGGTTGGCAGATTCAGCCCAACGGAATTGCCGTCCAACAGGTCATCGGCAATGCACTCAAAAAAATCACGGGCGAAAATATCACGCTTCATGCTTCCGGCCGCACGGACAGCGGCGTTCACGCACGGGCGCAGACAGCGCATTTTGATACCGAAAGCCGAATTCCCGCCGAAAAATTCGCATTCGCGCTGAACACATATCTGCCGCCCGATATTCGCATTAAAGCAAGCCTTGAAATGCCGCGTGAAGGCGAAGCGGAATTTCACGCACGCTTTTCCGTTCAAAAAAAGTACTATCGCTACCGTGTGCTCAACAGCCGTCATGCCTCCGCTTTTTCGCGCAGCACGGCGCTGCATGTTCATACCCCGCTCAGCATTGAAAAGCTCAATGCCGCGGCGGAACTTTTTATCGGCACACATGATTTTGCGGCTTTCAAAGCCGCAGGAAGCAAAGCCGAAACGACTGTCCGCACAATTTTTCTCTCCCGCTGGAGCCGCGACGGCGACTGTATCGTTTACGATGTTGCAGGCAGCGGTTTTCTTTACAACATGGTTCGCATCATGGTCGGCACCATGCTCCGCATCGGGCAGAGCAGTGACGACATTTCCAAACTTCGACACGCACTCGAGTGCCCGCACCGCGAAAATGCCGGCGACACCGCTCCCGCGCACGGGCTGACACTTTGGCGCATTGAGTATCCGGAGTTTGACACGGAGGATCTGCTCCTGCGCAATTTTCTCATTTGATTTTACTTGATTTAATAACCGTTTTGAAAGGATGTGCTGCTGTGACCGAAAAATTTATTTCATGGAACGTTAACGGGCTGCGCGCCTGCATGGGCAAGGGTTTCAAAGACTTTTTCAAAGAAGCCGATGCCGATATTTTTGCCCTTCAGGAAACAAAACTGCAGGAAGGGCAGATAGATTTTGCTCCCGAAGAGTACAGGAGCTTCTGGAATTACGCCGAAAAAAAAGGCTATTCCGGAACAGCCGTCTTCACAAAAAAGGAACCGCTTTCCGTCGCTTACGGCATGGGTGCGGATGAAAAATTCGAAACCGAGGGGCGGGTCATAACCCTTGAATTTCCCGATTATTATTTTGTAACGGTGTACACCCCGAATGCGCAGCGCGAGCTTACACGGCTTGATTTCCGCTGCGAATGGGAAGATGCTTTCCGCGCCTATCTCATCGGACTTGATAAAAAGAAACCCGTCATCGTCTGCGGCGATATGAACGTTGCACACAACGAAATTGACCTTAAAAACCCGAAAAGCAACCGCGGCAATGCAGGATTCACCGATGAAGAAAGGCAAAAATTCACCGAGCTTCTTGAAAGCGGCTTTGCGGACAGTTTCCGCGTGCTTTATCCGGACAGGACGGATGCCTACACATGGTGGAGCTATATGTTCAAAGCGCGTGAACGAAACACCGGCTGGCGCATAGACTATTTTCTTGTCAGCGCAAGGCTTGTCCCGTCCGTTAAGGACGCCTTCATCCGCCCCGATGTCATGGGCAGTGATCACTGCCCGGTCGGGCTGCTGCTTGAAACGCAGCGTCGGGGTTGATGAATCCGAATGCACCTTTTACGTGCTGCATCCGAAAATGGCTTGCATCCGTACTGTTTTCCGATTAGTTTGATTAATTCATCGAAGAGGTTCCTATGCTTTTTAACTTTACAAAAATGCACGGTTTGGGCAACGATATGATTCTTATCGACGACCGTGAAGAAAAAATCCGCAGCATCAACGAATTTGCCCGCCGAATCCTGCACCGCAACACGGGCGTCGGCGCGGACAACCTTTTAATCGTTCGCAAGCCTTCTCTGCCCGGTGCGGACGTTCGTATGCTGATTTTAAACAATGACGGCAGTGAAGCGGAGATGTGCGGCAACGGCATACGCTGCTTTGTGAAATTCATAATTGAAAAGGGCATCGTCAACACCCCCGATGCTTCCGTCGAAACACTTTCGGGCATTAAAAAGACTCATGCGGAACTTTCGAACGGCGCCGTTGTCCGAATCGGCGTCAACATGGGTGAACCGAAGCTGGATTGTGCGGACATTCCCGTTTCGGCAGAGGGCGATTTCCTTCAAAAAAGCCTTTATTCCCACGGGCGGCGCTTTATCGTTTCCTGCGTGAACACGGGCATTCCGCACACGGTTGTGTTCGTTGATGATGTTGATCTTACCGATGTTGAATATTACGGCAGGGATATTGAGCACAGTCCGATTTTCCCGAAGCGCACCAATGTTGATTTTGTTCAGGTTATCGACAGGGAGAATATCATCATGCGCACATGGGAACGCGGGTGCGGAAGCACGATGTGCTGCGGAACGGGCGCGTGTGCCTCCGCCGTGGCATGCATCCTTGCAAAACATACCGAACGCCGCGTGAATGTGCATGTTGAAATCGGCACGCTGAGCATTGAATGGCTGCCCGATAACACTCTCTATATGTCCGGCCCCGCCGCAACCGTCTGCGAGGGTGTTTATCATTATGAGTAATTGACGCATAATCGTTCCTGCCGCAGAATTCCGACATGCGTTCGAATTTGCGGCGGAATTTTATTTTAAGAACCATTAAAACAAACATCATTAAAAAACGGAAGGCAAAGCGTTTACCGCTTTTGAACCCGCTGCAAAATGCAAATACCGACCCCTCCGACCGCTTCGGCGGTGCTTTCAAAAATTCTTTGCCGCGACACATGCGGCTGCATACCCGTGCTGCTTGCGCCGATGGCAGGCATAACAGATCCTGCCTTCCGCCGCCTCTGCATTGAACAGGGCTGCGATTTCACCTTCACGGAAATGGTCAGTGCAAAAGGTTTGCATTATAACAACAAAAAAACAAAGGAACTTATCGACATATCCCCCGTCGAACGCCCCTGCGGGGTGCAGCTTTTCGGGCATGAACCCGAGATTGTTGCCGACACCGCAAAGAGGCTTTCGGAGGAACTGAACGCCGATTCCGCATCCTCCGAGTGCAAAAAGCAGATTGCGGTTTTTGACATCAATATGGGCTGCCCCGCGCCGAAAATCACCGGCAACGGTGACGGCTCCGCACTCATGCGCTCCCCCGCGCTTGCCGCACGCATTATTGAGGCCGCCGTTCGTGCGGTCAGCATTCCCGTAAGCGTCAAATTCCGCCTCGGCTGGGATGCGGATTCAATCAATGCGGTTGAATTTGCAAAGATGGCCGAATCCTCCGGTGCTTCTTTTGTCACCGTCCACGGCCGAACCCGAATGCAGATGTATTCGGGAACTGCGGATTGGGATAAGATCGCGGAGGTTGTGAATGCCGTGCGCATTCCCGTCATCGGCAACGGGGATGTTTTCAGCGGAACGGATGCCGCCGCACTCGCTGCAAAAACCGGCTGCGCGGGAATCATGGCCGCAAGGGGCGCACAGGGGAATCCCTTCCTTTTTGCGGAAATCCGCGCCGCGCTTCGCGGAGAAGATTATGTTCCCCCTTCCTCCCGCGCAAGGCTTGACGCCGCGCTTCGGCATATTTCGGAATACGTTGCCGCTCACGGAGACGGCGCATTTGCCGATATGCGCAAGCATATTGCATGGTACACAAAGGGTATGTACGGCAGCACCGAGCTTCGCCGCCGCGTAAACAATTGCGGCAGCCCTGCGGAGCTTTC
>CALAXO010000204.1 GCA_937894955.1 uncultured Clostridia bacterium | reverse complement strand
CAATTGATGGCTTTTCCGATGTAATAATGTTCATTTGTTTATACTCTCCCTATGCATCATTAACCTTGCCCGATACATTCCGCAGGACGGGCGGCGAAAACATCAACACTGCAGCGGAGTTGAGAGTAATGCGGCGCTTGCAGCAAATTACGCTGCCTATATGAGCCTGTCCGCCGAAGCAGACACTCGGAA
This sequence comes from uncultured Clostridia bacterium, assembly GCA_937894955.1. Classification (GTDB taxonomy): domain Bacteria; phylum Bacillota; class Clostridia; order Christensenellales; family CAG-138; genus PeH17. The sequence continues at coordinate 10,967 of CALAXO010000204.1, read as the reverse complement.
CGAAGCGGCAATGAATCGTTGAACTGAAGAATAACACAGAAGTCAATTGGTGTCAACGTATTGAAACGCGGTGAACCGGAAACCGAGATGTTTGTTATGAACAGTGCGTTTTGGCAGAGTCTTCATGCTCAAATCGGACAGGGGCAACGCTTCTGTCTGCATACAGGTTGCCGATGCGGTCGGTTCACAGCAGGATTGAATAATCTTTCCGTTTGTGGTATACTTTGGTAAACACGGCGGCACGCCGCCGAAAAGGATAAGGAATTTGAATAATGAGCGAATACAATTATGATATCGTTGTTCTGGGCGCGGGCCCGGGCGGTTATGAAGCGGCTATACGCTGCGCACAATACGGCAAAAACACGGCGCTTGTTGAGGCGCGCGATCTGGGCGGAACATGTTTGAATCGCGGCTGCATTCCCACAAAAGCACTGCTTCACGGTGCGGAAGTTTATCAGTCGGCGCTGAATGCTGCGTCCTGCGGTGTAACAACGGGTGAGGTCGGGTTTGATTTTGCAAAGCTTGCCGAATACAAGGATTCTGTTGTTGCAGGCCTGCGCAAGGGCATTGCGGGGCTTGAAAAAGCGCACGGAGTGAAGGTAATAAACGGCTTCGGAAAGCTTGTTGATGAGCACACTCTCGATGTTGACGGCGAAAAAATCACGTTCGACAAGCTGATTCTTGCAACGGGAAGCGCGCCTGCACGTCCCCCGATTCCCGGCATTGACGGCGAAAATGTTGTAACTTCCGACGAAGTGCTTTCAATGACAGAGCTTCCGGACAGCTTTGTTATTATCGGCGGCGGTGTTATCGGCATTGAGTTTGCAACGTTGTTTGCCTCTCTCGGAAAACCCGTAACCGTTATTGAAATGATGCCGAGCATACTTCCGGGCGTGGATGCCGACATCGTTAAAATGCTTTCAACAAGGGTACTCAAACGCAAAAAAGTTACTGTTATCAACAATGCCAAGGTAACAGGCATTAACGGCGGCGAAAGAGTCACCGTAACGTATGAACTCAACGGAGCAGAAAAAACAGCCGAGGGCGGCTGCTGCGTTGTTGCCGTCGGCCGCCGCGCAATGACGGCAAACATAGGGCTTGAAAATGTCGGAATCGAAATGAACCGCGCGTTTGTAAATATCGACGATCACTGCCGCACAAATATCGAAAACATTTATGCGATCGGCGATATAACCGGCAAGATTCAGCTTGCGCATGTTGCAAGCGCACAGGGCCTTGCAGCTGCGGCGAATGCATGCGGGCAGGAGAGTGTAAAGATGGATTATTCGGTTGTTCCTTCCTGCATTTATACAGCTCCCGAAATTGCATTTGTCGGCATCGGCGAGGAAAAGGCAAAGCAGCAGGGCATTGAATACAAAATCGGCAGTTTCAATGTTGCGGGCAACGGCAGGGCAATGATAATGGGCGAAGCTCTCGGCGTTGCAAAGCTGATTTCCGATGCGGACGGAAAGCTCATCGGCGCACAGCTTATGGGTCCCCGTGCAACGGATATGATAGCGGAGCTTGCTCTTGCCCTTAAAGTCGGCGCATCGGTTGAAACAATTGCCGAAACCATTCATCCGCATCCCACCGTCAGCGAGGTCATTGCGGAAGCGGCGCATGATTGGGAAGGTCTTTGCTGTCACAGCCTACCCAAAAAGAAATAATTAAATCAACAAACAAACCGCCGTCGCCCGTCGAACAAGATGTGCGGCGGCGGGCATTATACGGCTTTGTCCGCCGGTTTTTGAATCAATCGCAAATCAATTGCAAAAGGGAGGAAAAAACATGAGCATTTCAAACGGCAAAAATGCATACGGATATGCGGATGCATATGCAAAACTTGCGAATTTCGGGCAGCAGCACCTGCTTAAGTATTATGATGAGCTTGATGAAGCGCAGCGCGCCGCATTGCTCAATCAAATCAAGCAGATCGATTTTTCCGTTGTCAGCACGAATAAACAGCCTGAAAAACGCGGCAGAATCACTCCGATCGGCGTTACGGAGCTTGCGGAAATACGCACTCGCGGAGATGAGTTCTTTGATGCGGGCATGGCGGAGCTGCGTGCGGGGCACGTCGGCGCGGTGCTGCTTGCGGGCGGCATGGGCACGCGGCTCGGTTCGGATGCTCCGAAGGGTGCGTTCAATATCGGAATCAAACGTGAACTTTATATTTTTGAGTGCCTTATAAACAATCTTCTGAATGTTACGGAAAGAGTCGGCAGTTTTGTTCACCTTTTCATCATGACCAGCGACAAAAACGACGCAGCAACGCGTGCATTTCTTGCGGAACATAATTATTTCGGCTATGCGGCGGACTTCGTGCATTTTTTCACGCAGGAGACGGCACCCGCGGCGGATTACGATGGCAAGGTTTATCTCGAAGAAAAATACCGTCTTGCAACTTCACCGAACGGCAACGGCGGTTGGTATTCCTCAATGGCAAAGCACGGAATGCTTGATATTGTCCGCAGAAACGGCATAGAATGGCTGAACGTGTTTGCGGTTGACAATGTGCTTCAGCGCATTGCCGATCCGCTCTTCATCGGTGCAACAAAGCTTGCGCATTGCGAAGTCGGGTCAAAGGTCATTAAAAAAGCCGCGCCCGATGAACGCGTGGGCGTTATGTGCCTTGAAGACGGACATCCTTCAATCGTTGAATACTATGAGCTTACGGATGAAATGCGCAATGCGAAAAACGAAAAAGGCGAACCCGCCTACAATTTCGGCGTTATTTTGAACTACCTGTTCCGCGTGGATGCGCTGGACGGCATAATGGAAAAATCCCTTCCGCTGCATGTTGTTGAAAAAAAGATTCCATGCCTTGATGAAAACGGGCAGCATGTCACGCCCGAAAAACCGAACGGCTTCAAGTATGAAACCCTGATTTTGGATATGATACGGCTGCTTAACGGCTGCATGGTGTTTGAGGTTGAAAGGGCAAGGGAGTTTGCACCTGTCAAGAACCGCACAGGGGTTGATTCGGTTGACACGGCGCGGGAGCTGCTTGTCCGCAACAGCGTTGAACTCTGATTTTATTCACGGTCAAGAACAACAAGCCTGCATAAATAATACAACCCCGCCGCAAAGCCGTTAAGCCCTGCGGCGGGGTTGTTTATTTCCCGCTTGTATGAACTGCGTACAGAGTTCCCAACCGTGACGGAAGCGTTACGGATCATCAATCATAACATCGGCAGCAGAATCAAGCTGCATTAACCTGCAACGGAGGCAGAGCAGCCGTCTATTGCTGTTCCCCGTGGCTCAGTGACACGCAGTGTGCCGGAACCTGATCCTGCATTTCGGCCCATGCAACGGTCTTGTCGCCGAAATGCCAAGCAACAACAATTGCTTCGAGGCTGTACTTGTAGTTCAGGTCGCTGCCGCAAACCAGCCTAATTCCGTCAACATACGTAAGATCGGGTCTGTTCGAAAGCACAATAACAGTTTCGTCAAACGCTTCGCCGCTTGACAGGATATACCTGTACTTATACGGTTTATCGTACCATTGGCCTTTTGCGTAGCTTTCGCCGATGCGCCATGTGCCGTCGCTCATCAGATAGTGTGTCTTCAGGTGTGCATGCGCTTCATACAGGCCGCCCTCGTAGTTTACCGCCGTGTGAGTGTCAACACAGTCGTTTGCATCATAAACCTTAACGATATAAGGCTCTTCGGCGGAAGACTCTTCGGACGGGTTTTCCCGCATATTGATATCATCCTGCGGAAGCTGTTTTGCCGAATCACAAGGTTCGGCGGTTGAAACGACCTTTGCGTCCTCTTTCGAGTCCGCATGTGTTCTGTCGCTTGCTGCGGAATCCGCAGCAGTCCTTGCCCCGCCGTCACGCAGGGTCGATGCCTGTGCATAAACGAATGCAGACATCAGCATCACGACAACCAGTGTCAATGACAGTATTTTCTTCATTTTATTTACCTCCGTTCGGTCAGTTTGTGCTGCGCTTCCGGTATGGAAGACAGCATTTGGGTTACAGAAGTTGGTCGCGCTCTCAGGCGCAGGGTGTTTTTTGCCATAATTGTTTCTCCTTTCGCGGTGTCATGGTTTTGTGCCGTTGGCGGTTGGGTTTCTCTTCCCCAAAGTCTGCACTTGTTGAATGCTGTGCAAACTTTGGGTGCGATACGCAGCTTGCGATACGCAATTTGCGATATGCAAATGCGGGACATGTGTTGAATCGGATCCGTTTCAATGGTGCGGCTTTCATCGCAATATTATTATATCAGCGAATTAATATCATTGTCAACCCCAAATTGTGAACAATTTGTTAACAATTCTTTTTCAACAGGAAAAAAACAGTCAAACGGAGCTGATAGGATGAACGCACAATATGTTTAAGATGAATGCAAAGTAATACAAAAAAAGAGCCCGAACCGATCGGGCTCCGATGTTGAAACAAATTTTAATTTTTGAGGTTCGTTATTCGGAAAACTCCTTAAAGGCAGTTTCCGCAATCTTTTCCGCATCGGCAAGCGTGATTGCGCGGCGTTCGGCAAGCGCGGCAATATCGGCATATTCGAATTTAGCCCTTTTAACGCCGAACCCATGAGCGGTCTTCAGGCGAATCGTACCGTCCTCAAATTTGGCGGTTTGCGTTTCACGCTGCAAAATGTATCGCGGCATTCTGCACTCGCGGATGCCGAGAGTGCTTGTGTGTTTGAACAATATGCGGATAATTTCGCTGCGTTTTTCGGCATTGCAAAGCACGCAGAGCATAATTCCGGGACGGTTCTTCTTCATTCCTGTCGGAACGGTGTAAACATCCGCCGCACCCGCGTTAAGCAGTTTATCAAATGCAAACCCGATCTCTTCGCCTGTCATATCGTCAATGTTGCAGCGAAGCTCGATAATCTCATCCGCCGATTCTTCACTCGGACTTTCGCCGAAAAGCGCACGCACGCAGTTTGCGGCGGGATAGTCGCGTTTGCCCATGCCGTACCCTTGGGAAAGTATTGTCATTAACGGCATTGCGGTGAAGTCATGGACAAAATGCTTTAACAGTGCCGCTCCGGTCGGAGTGCAGAGTTCGCCTTTTATATCGCCCGCATAAACAGGAACGCCGTGAAGAATGAAGGCTGTCGCCGGTGCGGGAACGGGAAGAATCCCGTGCGCACAATGCACATGTCCGCTGCCCGTGCGAACGGGGGAGGCGGCAATGCGTTCCGGTGCGAGCATTTCGATCAGCACGCAGCAGGAAACAATATCTGCAACGGCATCAAGCGCACCGACCTCGTGAAAATGCACAAGCTCAACGGGAACACCGTGGGCATGACTCTCCGCTTCTGCAATCAGTTTGTAAACAGCAAGGGAATGCTCCTTCACCGCATCGGACACGGGCAGCGCACGGATAATGTGTTCAATTTCGTGCAGCCCGCTGTGAGAATGATGATGCTCGTGTTCATGATTATGTTCGTGCTCATGCGCGTGTTCATGCTCATGCTCATGGGTGTGTTTGTGTTCGTGAAGGTGCTCATGTTCGTGTATGCAGGCGGCATATTCGTCCGCATCGGTGTTCATGTATTCAACGGCAAAATGAATTCCGCGAATGCCGCATTTTTCGGCGGCAGTGCAGCGAACATTCAGCCCGACGGCCGAGAAAGCATCCGCAATATGCAGGAACTCGGCACGCTGTTCTTCGGAAAGCAGATCATAAAGTGCGCCCGCAAGCATGTCGCCCGCTGCACCCATTCCGCAGTCAAGGTAAAGTGTTTTCATAGCAAAAAGGCCTTTCAACAGTTTTATTCAGGGTTGCGTATTATAATTAAGGAAAGAATCGTCACCGCGCATTGCTGCCGGTGCCGATATGGTTTATCATGTTTGCAAGGTAACCTGCGCCGAAGCCGTTGTCGATATTCACAACGGATACTCCGCTTGAGCAGGAGTTGAGCATTGAAAGCAGCGCTGCAACTCCGCCGAATGCCGCACCGTAACCGACACTTGTCGGCACGGCAATAACGGGGCAGTCGGCAAGCCCGCCGATCACACTTGCAAGCGCACCTTCCATGCCTGCAACGGCGATAATGACGCTTGCGCCCATGATTTCGTCAATATGCGAAAGGAGACGGTGCAGCCCTGCAACGCCGACATCATAAAGCCTCAGCACACGGCTGCCGTGAAATTCCGCCGTCAGTGCCGCTTCTTCGGCAACGGGAATATCGCTTGTGCCGCCGGCCGCAACAACGATGCAGCCGCTTCCGCTCGGCGCGGGAATGCTGCCGATACTGCCGATTTTTGCAATTTCACAGTAGCTCAGGGCAAATTCACGATTCAGTATCTCTGCGGCATGTTTTTCAAGGCGCGTAATAAGTATCGTTTCCTGTCCGCTCTCAAGCATGGCTTTAATGATTTCAAGCATCTGCTCGGGTGTTTTGCCCGCACCGTAAATCACTTCCGCCGCATCGGTCCGAAGGCGGCGATGGGTGTCTATCTTTGCGAATCCAAGGTCGCGGAACGGAGCGGTGCGCAGTTTCAAGTATGCTTCGTCAACCGACACTTCACCGCGGCGCACGGATTCAAGAAGGTTTTTTGTTTCGTCGTTCATAGTCTTTTTGTTGTGCTGTCAGAACAGCGGAGCTTCATCTCGGCTCAAGGTCAAGCGTCACTGCATCGAAATATTTTCGCAGTTCATTGAAAACAAGCTCACGCTGTTTAAATAATTCATCGAATTGCCCGGCCTTCAATTGCAGCTTGGCGGTTCCGTTAACGCTCCGAACGCGAAAGTCGGAGAAGCCGAGCGAAAACAGAAAGTTTTCCGCTGCTTCAACGGAATGCAGTTTGTTTTTTGTGATCAATTCGCCCGGCGGAATCCGCGTTGCAAGGCAGGCATAGGCAGGTTTGTTCCAAGTGAAAAGCCCGGCTTCGCGGGCAAGACGGCGAATGTCAGCTTTTGTCAGTCCGCATTCGCGCAGCGGGGAAAGCACGCCGGCTTCCCGCAGGGCACGCATTCCCGGACGGTCATCCTCTGCATCGGAAGCATTCGTCCCGTCCAGAATCGTTTTGTACCCATCCGCCGCCGCCGCTTTGCATATCGCGGAAAAAATGTGTTTTTTGCAATGGTAGCAGCGGTCGGTCGGATTGCGGACAACATCTGCGCAGGCAAGGATATCAACAGAAATAGTTTTAAACGGCAGCTCGGCTTCCTTTGCGGCCCGCAGTGCGTCCGTCAGCTCAAATTCCGGCTGGAATGCCGATTGAACATAGTATGCGGCAAAATTTCCGCCCTCAACGCGGGAAGCCGCATAAGCAAGAAAACATGAGTCCACGCCGCCCGAAAGCGCGACAGCTGCGCTGCCGATGTCCTTAAGCCTGTTCAAAAGTTTGCTGTACAGCCGTTCGGATCCGCTCATAGCCCATCCTCCTTTTTCACCCGCTTACATTATAATGCCTGTTGCGCGGGTTTTGCAAGAGCAAATAACATCGCGGCGGAGAAGGTCAAACCTGCCCGTCTTTTTCGTCCGCAACATACTCGGCAATCTCAGACAGATCGCAGCTCAGTATGCTGCAAAGCTGATTCAGCGTGTAGGTGCTCACGCTGCCGTTTTTTCTCAGCCTGTCAAGCTGCCCCGTGCTGAAATTGTATTCCTTGATAAGCCTGTATTGCGACACACCCTTTTTCTTCATGGTTGCCCACAACTTGTCAAACCGTATCATTTCGCCCTCCAACAAATTTTCGTTCAATGTATATTATTGCCTGCATATTGACAATAGCCCGTATTCGGGCTATAATGCGAATCAAGATAAACTGAGTTTGTGTTCAATAATGTCCGCATAAAAATATATTGAACAATGCGAGAGCTAATCCTCGGGAATTTTTGAAATTCAGCCGATAAGATAAGTAAAGAAACAATTTAAAGAGGCTGCGGCCGCGGTTTAGGCCGCAGCTTCAACAAAATCTTATTTGAGTAAAATAAATCAAAAGGAGAACATTGATGGATAAAAAAGCTGTTACTCAGTACCTTGAAAATGTTGTGGACCTTGAAAAGCAATGCTATTTACAGCAAAGAACGATAAAGGGTCTCAATTCCAAGATTAATTCACTCTGAATCGAAAACAATATGTTCATCCCGACGAGCCGAATCAATTGCCGACACGTCTCGGCGAACATATGAAAAAGATTCTTTCAGGGGGACTAGTTGGTTTGCTTATAGGTACCCCGGTTGGTTTCCTTGACTGTACATGCGCAACTATCAGACATTCAACAACATCTTTCGGCAGTCCTGCGAAAGATTGGCTTGCATGGACAATTGTGGGTACCGCAGCGGGACTTTTCGTTGGCTTGTTGTTGGGGTTAATTGGATATTCCAACGAAAAAATGGAGCAAGCGGATCTGTATGCAAACAGACTTGAACAATGCAGAACCCAATTGGCACAGTATGAACATGAGGTTGCAGTTGATAAGGCCAGAGTGGAAGCGGAACTTCGTCAAAAACAAAAATTGATTGCGGAACGCAAAATGCTTGAAGAAGAACATGAACGAACCAAGAAACTGCTTCAGCAATACTATGCAACTGATATTCTATACGGCAAATATCAGTATAATTTTGTGGCAGTTGCGTCATTTCTCGATTATTTTAAGAGCGGACGCTGTTCCACACTCGGTGAAAATCACGGTGGAGACGGGGCATACAACACTTTTGAGCAGGAGCTTTTGATGCACAGGGTCATTGCAAAACTCGAGAATATTATTAATTCTCTTGAACAGGTTAAGTCGAACTAATGGACAATATATAATGCTGTGCAGCTTGGTAATCAAAAGTCGGATGCTTTGCTGAGGGAAACTGAGCAGCTTGCGCTCGCTGCGGCACGAACTGCACGGAACAGCAAACAGACGGCACGAAACAGTGCAATTGCCGCCTACAACAGTGAGCGTGCCGCATCTGAGGCTAATCAGATAAAATGGCTCCAGATCTATAACAGCATGAAATGATTAAACTTTTGCGTGATTGCCCGGCAGGCACCGAATAAGCGTAGAGTGAATGCAGCTTATAAACGGCGGCATTCACTCTGAAATCAGCGCAAACACAAAATATATTTATGCGGCAATGGTGACAAACTCAAAAAACTATGCTATAATTCTTACTTGTGTAAGCCAATGTAGCTCAGCTGGCAGAGCAGCGCATTCGTAATGCGCAGGTCAAGGGTTCGAGCCCCTTCATTGGCTCCATTTAATCGGGGCGTAGCGCAGCTTGGTAGCGCGTTTGGTTCGGGACCAAAAGGTCGGGTGTTCAAATCACCTCGCCCCGACCAAAACGATATGCACAACAAGCCGCTGCAAGGCACAGAGCTTTGCAGCGGTTTGTTTTTGCTTTCAATCAGAATTTTCGATCAGCAATCAGGGTACTGTTTTGTTTTTTGCCGATTCTCTTGACAACACACCTGCCGAACGATAGAATTGAGCAAAAGGGAGGTTTTTTAATGAACTATATAAAAATCAACAAAGATAACATCGACAGGGAGCATATCTGCTGCGCCATGTCGGGCAAACAGAGCCTTTTAAAAAAAGAATGGATGAAGCGGCGGTTCGACGAAGGCCTTGTGTTTTACAGGAGCGAGGAGCGCGGCAAGTGTTTTATTGAGTATGTCCCGGCGGAAAATGCATGGGTTCCCATCGATGCGGACGGATACATTTATATTAACTGCCTTTGGATTGCAGGTGCGCTGAAGGGACACGGATATTCCGAAGCTCTGCTTTCGGAATGCATTCGCGACGCCGAACGGCAAAACAGGCAGGGAGTGTGCATCCTTTCCGCAGAAGGCAGAAAAAAAGAGTTCCTTTCGGACCCGAAATACCTGGCGCATAAGGGGTTCATCGTTGCCGATACATCGGATTGCGGAATCACCCTTATGTATTTGCCGCTGAAGTCAAATGCCGTGCCGCCGAAATTCAAAGAGTGTGCAAAACATCCGACAGTTGAAGAAAAGGGTTTCGTGCTGTACTTCACGGATCAATGCCCCTTCACCTGTTACTGGGTGCCGAGGGTTCGGGAAGCGGCAAAGGCGCACGATATTCCGCTTAAGGTCATTCACGTTGCATGCATGGAAGAGGCGCAAAATGTGCCCGCGCCGGTCACGACTTACGCATTGTTCAGGGACGGCAAGTTTATGACACATGCGATACAGTCCGATAAAAAATTCCTTGCGCTTGCCGGAGTGCGGGAGTAATTTTTTGAAATGCAAAATAAAATTTACATCAGCATACGGGAACACTTTAATTGGATAAAATTTGATTTCGGAAAAGCTTTTGAGCCTTCGGCGTGACAATCGCCGAAGGCGTTTTGCATTTGAAACGAACCAATGAAGAACGGCGCCGCCTCGATTGCCGCCGTTTCGGCGCTTGATGCATATTTTCATCCAAATTGCTCAAAATAGCAGAAGAAAAAAGAAAAATCGGAGGCAATATGGGAATAATCGGAAGGCATTCGTTTGAGCTTTGCAGCAGGCCGCGAATAATTTCATCCGCAAGCTATGTCGGCGACAAAGAGGGGAAAGGTCCCCTGAGAGAATGCTTTGATAAAATTTGCCGCGACGATACCCTTGGGCTTGACTCTTGGGAGCAGGCGGAAAGCAGAATGCTCGAAAGCGCGGTTCGCGTGGCTCTTGCAAAAATAAAAAGGCAAGGCAACGATTTGAGCTGCCTTTTGGGCGGAGATTTATTGAATCAGATAATCTCCTCCGGCTTTGCGGCGCGGGAGATTCGTGCGCCGTTCATCGGCCTGTACGGTGCGTGTTCAACCATCAGCGAGGGACTGATGCTCGGCGGAATGCTTGTTGACGGAGGCTTTGCAGAGCTTGCCGCGTGTGCTGCAAGCAGCCACTTTTCGGCAGCCGAAAGGCAGTTCCGTTATCCGCTGGAAATGGGCGTTCAGGCCGTTCCGAGCAGTCAGCGTACGGTTACAGGTGCGGGAAGCATAATCATTCAGGCGGCGGGTACATTCCGTCCGGGTGCGGGCAATGTGTTTGA
>CALAXO010000203.1 GCA_937894955.1 uncultured Clostridia bacterium | reverse complement strand
TCGCGGAGGAAACAACACAACAATGGCAATAATCATTGACGGAAAAAAGATTGCGGCTGAACTCAGAGCGGAATGCATCGCTCGAACAAATCGGCTGCTTGAAAAAGGAATTAAGCCCAGGCTTGATGTTATAATTGTCGGCAGCGATCCTGCATCACAGCAATATGTTAACAGCAGAGCTAAAGATTGTGCTGCTGTCGGAATGGAGAGTTGTGTTCATGCGCTCCCTGCGGAAACGGAGCAAGCGGAACTGGTTGACTTGATTGAGTCGCTCAATGCCGATAAAAACGTTCATGGTATTCTGCTTCAGATGCCGCTTCCGAAACACATGAATTCCGATGAAGTCATTTCACATATTTCGATGCACAAGGATGTTGACGGCTTCCACCTTCTGAATGTCGGCAGTCTTGTTTCAGGAAGGCCGGCATTTGCGCCCTGCACGCCGAGCAGCATTATGCAGCTTATCAAAAGCACAGGGGTTAAAATCAGCGGAAAGAATGCGGTCGTTATCGGACGCAGCAATGTTGTAGGCCGCCCGGCTGCGATGCTTTTGCTCGGCGAGAGTGCAACCGTAACAATTTGCCATTCAAAAACATCAAACCTGAAGGAGCATACCCGTAATGCGGATATTCTTGTTGCCGCAGTCGGCGTTCCCGGGCTTGTGACGGGTGATATGATTAAACCCGGCGCAATTGTGATAGATGCAGGCATAAACCGTGTTGAAGGAAAAACTGTCGGAGATGTTGATTTTGCTTCTGCTGAACCTGTTGCAGGCTATATTTCCCCGGTCCCCGGCGGAGTAGGCCCTGTGACACGCACAATTCTTGTTGCAAACACGCTAACAGCGGCGGAGAAGCTGAATGGATTGGATTGACAGCGAGTTTCTCACGGGTGCGATGGATGAATCGGTCAGGTTCAAGCGTTCTCAAAAGCCCGTTTGGACAGTAACCGCACTCAATACATATGTCAGCGGTCTGCTTGGCGAGGATGTGCGCTTGCGCTCAATCGATGTATCGGGTGAAATTTCAGGATTTAAATGTTACAATAAATCCGGACATCTGTATTTTTCTGTCAAGGACGAAAGCTCCGCTGTTCCGTGCGTGATGTTCAGGAGCAGCGCGGAAAAGCTGAGGTTCACACCTAAAGATGGCATGCTGGTTGTTTTGCATGGCAGTCCGTCACTTTATACGCGAGACGGAAAGTTTCAGTTCTATGTCACATCAATGTATGAATCGGGAGAAGGCGAGCTGTTTCGGCGTTTCCTGGAACTGAAGGCAAAACTCGAAGCGGAAGGTCTTTTTTCGAGGAAGCGCACTTTGCCGTTTATGCCGAAATGCATCGGAATTATAACAAGTGAGTCCGGAGCGGCACTGCATGACATCATCACCGTTGCACGGCGTCGGTTTCCGTTGATGAATTTTGTTTTTGCTCATGCAAATGTGCAGGGAAAAGATGCGCCGCAGTCACTTATTGCAGCACTGCGGCTGCTGAACGAAACAAAAAAGCCCGATGTTATCATAATCGGCAGGGGCGGGGGAAGTTTTGAAGATTTGAATTGTTTTAATGACGAAGGCCTTGCCCGTGCAATATACTCAAGTGAGATTCCGATAGTGAGTGCGGTCGGACATGAAATCGATTATACAATTGCTGATTTCGCTGCGGACTGTCGAGCCGCCACTCCGTCGGCAGCTGCTGAAATTTGTGTTCCGGAATTCGATTCGCTGAAAAACATGCTGCTGCGGCAACGTGAATCGATGCACGAATCGACTGTGGATGTGTTAACGGCAGCAAAAATGCGCGTTGATGCTTGCCTGAAAAGTCCGGTACTGACATCTCCGTTGCGTGTAACGGAACCGAAACGCCGTTCCGTGCAGGAAAAAACGGATTTGCTGCGACGTATTGTTTCGGGACTTATGAATAATGCGGGAATGCGTATCGATTCAGCTGCACAGCGTTTGTCCGCACTGAATCCAAACGGAATTTTGCGGCGCGGCTATGCGATCCTTAATGACACTGACGGTAAAACGGTAGACAGTATCAAAAATGTCCGTATCGGACAGGAACTTACGGTTGCGCTTTTCGGGGGAACGTTAAAGGTTGCCGTAACAGGTATTCAGCCGGGTTTAGACGAAAAGCATACAATAGAAAACGGTTAAAAAGGCAACAGTATGAATGATATTGATAATATTAACAGAAACTGCGGTGCCGCAGAAATGACAGAGGGACTTACCTTTGAACAAGCGGCATCAAAGCTTGAAGAGATAGTTGAAAAACTGGATTCCGGAGAAATACCTCTCGGCGAGACGGTAAAACTGTACGAACAGGGAATCGCGCTCTCGGATTATTGCATGAAGCTGCTTGCGGATTATGACGGCAGAATCGAAAAAGTTTCCTGTAGCACCGATGAGAGTTGCGGCGAACAGGAAACAGATATTTAGAAACAAAATCTCGACAGCGTAAATGCTGCCCTGACTGCAACACGAAAAATAGGCTTTGTTTGCACAGCATGATGAGCGGCGGTTAAATGCAGCTGACTGAACAAACAGGTTCAAAAAACCAATCGGCGATTGACGATTTAATTGTAAGTGCGACACAAAACCGGTGGAGGGAACATGATGGATTTTGATGCACGAACACAAAAGTATTCAAACATTATTAACAACACACTGAATGATGCTTTTATATTGACGAACACGCCCAAATTGCTGCATGATGCAATGAAATACAGCATTGATGCGGGCGGAAAGCGCATTCGCCCGTGCCTGACGCTCGGCGTGTGCGATATTTTGGGCGGCAACAGAAAATACGCAATTCGACTCGGCAGCGGCATTGAAATGATTCATACGTATTCTTTGATTCACGATGATCTGCCCTGTATGGACAATGATGACATGCGGCGCGGAAAACCTTCGAATCACAAAGTTTTCGGAGAAGCCCAGGCTTTGCTTGCAGGTGACGGACTCCTAACGTATGCTTTTGAATGGATGCTTGAGGCGGGAATTGGATTCAATAATCTTAATTATTATCGAGCAGTTGCGGAAATCGCTAAACGTGCAAGCGTTTCCGGCATGGTTGCGGGGCAATCCGTTGACCTTATCAGCCAAGCCGAAGGCATTAAGGACGAAGATGAGCTGAACTATATCCACCGGCACAAGACTGCCGATATGCTTATTGCAAGCGTAATCGCAGGTGCACTATGTGCAAATCCGACCGATATACAGCTTAAGACGCTTGAAGGCTACGCGGAGAAAATCGGAATTCTTTTTCAGATCACGGATGATATTCTTGATGCAGAGGGCGATGAAACGCTTGTCGGAAAAACCTTGCACAAGGACGAAATGGATAAAAAGCTTACATATGTGAGTCTTTACGGTGTCGAACGCTCAAAAAACATGGCACAGCAGATCGCGCAGGAAGCCGAACGGCTCCTCTTTACGACTTTCGGTGAAAACTGCAAGTATCTCTATGATGTAATTTACTACATCTTGAACAGGAACAAGTAATAATGGTGCGACACAGTGAAACGGCAGTGCATACGGGAATGATAGTTGGGCTTGAGTCTCCGCAGGAGCTGCAAAATATGAGTATTGAACAGCTGAATGAGCTTGCGTCTAATATACGCAGCTATATTATTTCGGTTGTTTCACAGAACGGCGGACATCTTTCGTCAAACCTTGGCGTTGTTGAGCTTACGATTGCGCTGCATTATTGTTTTGATTTTTCAAAGGACAGGCTTGTTTTTGACGTTGGTCACCAAAGCTATGTCCACAAATTGCTGACGGGACGCGCTCCGCAATTCCCAACTCTTCGAACAAAGGAGGGAATATCCGGTTTTCCGAAACGCAGTGAAAGTGAATACGATGCATTTAATGTCGGCCATTCAAGCACAGCTATTTCGGCCGCGCTCGGAATGCTCCGTGCGATGCGGTTGAAAGGCGATTTTGAAAGCAGGGCGGTTGCACTCGTCGGTGACGGTGCTCTCACGGGCGGTCTTGCCTACGAAGCAATGGATGATGCAGGCGAAAAAGAGCTGCCGCTTATTGTTGTTTTAAATGATAACAAAATGAGCATTGCAGGAAACGTCGGAGGCATGAGTGCGCATCTTTCAAAACTGAGGACAAGCAGAAGCTATAAATGCTTCAAACGCAAATTCTCGGGACGGTTGAAAAAAATCCCTCTTGTCGGCAAATGTATAAGCGACACGCTTGAAAGGTTTAAAAACAGGATTAAGTATTTTGTGCTTCCGAATGTGCTGTTTGAAGAAATCGGTTTTACGTATGCAGGCCCGTTCGACGGGCATAAAATCGAAGATCTCATTGAGATCTTTGAACATGCAAAGCATAATGTTCAGGATAAACCGATTCTTATTCATGTTGTAACGCAGAAGGGCAGGGGATATGCGCCGGCGGAGAATAATCCCGAAAAGTTTCACGGTGTCGGAAAGTTTAATGTTGCAGACGGCGCAACAAAAAGCGGAAACAACAATTCGCTCGTGTTTGCGAATGAACTTTGCCGGCTTGCCGAAAAGGACTCCCGCATTGTTGCTGTTACTGCTGCAATGACTTCCGGAACCGGCCTGACGGAGTTTAAAAAACGTTTTCCTGAGAGATTTTTTGATGTCGGTATTGCGGAACAGCACGGGGTCACAATGTCCGCCGGCATGGCCGCAGAGGGGTTAAGACCTGTTTTTGCGGTGTACTCAACATTTCTTCAACGCGGTTATGATCAGCTACTGCATGATGTATGCCTTCAAAAACTTCCTGTCGTATTCGGAATCGACAGGGCGGGGTTGGTCGGTGCGGACGGGGAAACGCATCAAGGCGTTTATGACATTGCTTATTTTTCGACATTACCGCGAGGAATTAAGTTATTTTCACCCTCTTCAACGAATGAGCTTTGCGCAATGCTGGATTACGCATTGACCCTTGATACACCGTGCGCAATCCGCTATAATCGGGGGCTTTTGCCGAGCAGAGAATGCGGCCGCGGTACCTCCCTTGAGGATTGGGAGATAATAAAACAGCCGAAATGCGTCACTGTTGCAGCGACGGGAAGGCTGCTTCAGAATGCGGCGGCAGCATGCGAGGGATTGGACGTCGGCCTTGTGAATGCAAGACTCCTGTGTCCGATCGAGGTAAAACACATCGAATTATTTAAAGATACACGATACCTGATTACCGTTGAAGATGGAAATGCGGACACCGGTTTCGGTGCACAAATGTCAAGACTTGCGGCAGCATACGGGGAGATGCGTGTTGTTAATCTCGGCGTTCCGAACATTCCGATAGAGGCGGCAAGCATTGCCGAACAGGATGATTTTTGCGGACTGACAATTGAGAAACTGCGCAAAGCGATTATTGAGGCAGTCGAATCGGTTAACGTGGATTAACTGATTTTGATTCAGTAAAAAAACGATTGGTTATTAAAATATTTATGTGGATGGAGAAGTGAATTGGCAAACAGAGTTGACAGCAAAATGGTTGAATTAGGGCTCGCACAAAGCCGCGAAAGAGCGCGCGCACTGATTATTGAGGGCGTTGTGCTTTTGGATGGTGTTCGCGTTATGAAGCCGAGCGATACGATCCGCGACGGGCAAATTCTTTCACTGAAGACGAATCCTATTCCGTTTGTCAGCCGAGGCGGGTTGAAACTGCAGAAAGCTATCGATACTTATCAGATTTCACTCAAAGATCGCATCTGCGTTGACATAGGGGCATCAACCGGCGGATTTACGGATTGTATGCTGATGCACGGCGCAAAAAAAGTTTTTGCAGTTGATGTCGGGTACGGGCAGCTGGATTGGAAATTGCGCAATGATGAACGCGTTGTTTGCATGGAACGCCATAATGCGAGATTCATGAACCCTGGTTGGTTCGATGAGAAGCCGAATTTTGCTTCGATAGATGTGTCTTTCATTTCCATCAGTCTTATTATTCCGCGTCTTAACGAATGCCTTTCTGCAGACGGAGCTGCAGCTGTTCTTGTTAAACCGCAGTTTGAGGCAGGGCGCGATAAGATCGGCAAAAACGGCGTTGTACGCGATAAAAAAACTCATATTGAAGTTTTGACGAACGCAATTGAACATGTGCGGAGCAACGGCTTCAGCGTTCACGGAATTGAGTTTTCACCAATAACAGGACCGAAAGGCAATATTGAATTTCTCTTGTATCTCGGGCATGAGGAGAATGCGGCCGAATGCGGCATGAGTGAAGCTGAGCTTTCGGAAGCGGTTGAAAAAACGGTAAGTGATGCGCATGCGACTCTTAAATAACTTTGCATAAGATTGACGGCGCGGCGGAGGATAAAAAATGAATCACAGAATTTTTTTCTATGTAAATGTTACAAAAACAGGTTCTGACAGTGTTTTGCGGAAGGCGACTGAAATTGCTGCACGCAACGGGTATCAGTGCAAAGTATATGAAGATGCACCGTGCATGTTTGCTGACTGCATTGAAGAGGATGAGGACGAACCCGCCTGTATAGTTACAATAGGCGGCGACGGAACGACCCTCCGCGCCGTGTCACATGCGGTGAATCAGGGAATTGAAATAATCACTCCGATTCTTGGAATTAACCTTGGCAAAATTGGTTTTTTCAGTGAAACCGGTATTGAGGGCTTTGAGGAAACCTTGAAGCAGTTTGCAGAGGGAGACTATACGATAGAAACGGACAGAATGCTCAAGGCAAGTTTTGAGGACGGCAGAGAGTTCTTTGCATTGAATGATTTTCTCGCATATAAAAGCGGATTTTC
>CALAXO010000202.1 GCA_937894955.1 uncultured Clostridia bacterium | reverse complement strand
CTGCTGCGCCGCCCTCGGACTGCATTTCCGCAATGCGGACCTTTTGACCGAAAAGATTCTTCCTGCCCTGTGCGCCCCATTCATCGGCAACTTCTGCCATGGGAGAGGACGGAGTGATGGGGTAAATAGCCGCAACATCAGAAAATGCGTATGCGACATGCGCCGCAGCGGTATTGCCATCGATAGTGACGGTCTTTGCCATAGAGATTTTATCCTCCTTGAGAATTTATTAACCCCGCGAACTGCCGCTTCATGCAAAATGCAGCCCTGCATTTAAACACGTAAAAAATGCGGACAGAACGAAGGTTTAATGTCCAAGTCTTATTATAGCTTGCATTATAGGTTAAAACAAGGCAAAAATGCGCGTTTTTTAAAGTATATTTAAATTGTGAGCAATGCCGCGCAAAGTATGCGGTGCAATCGGAACTTCCCTCGTTCTTCACACTCGGCATCGACCGTGAAATTATTCTTTTTACGTCATTTATTATTTCTTTATGTTAAAAAACGTTGCTCTCGAGCTTAATATACTTTCTTTTTTTGTGTTGACTCTCTTGCCCCCCCCCAAAAAAATATGTTATAATATCAAATGTGAAATTATAGACTTGGGAGGAATTACAATGAAAACCTTTTTCACCCGCATTCTCAGCACCGCTCTTTGCCTTATTCTTGCATTTGCGGTGATTCAACCCGCATTTGCGGAAGGTACGGACGACTCCGTTGATTATGACGCTCCGTATATCGCGTTTTTGCAGCAGACAAATCCCGACGGCGTCACAAACGAAGAGGAGATCGAAGCCGCCAAGCAGCGCGCATTCGATGCCTTTGACGGAATTATCCTTGGACCCACAAATGACGGCTGGTCCCACATTTCTCCGATTTTTACCGGGGGAGATTGCGTTGAAACCGCGCGCTTTTGGTATCAGTATCAATGCCTTCCCGGCAATACAAAAATCGGACTTATCACCATTCGCCCGGATCTTTACGGCCCGTTCAATGTTTCCGGTACGCCCATTCAGCAAATATCGATTGATGCGGACTGCCGCACGCATATCTCCTCCGTTATCGTTGATGACTGCACAAGCCTTACAACGCTTTACTTCATGAATCAGGAATATTGCACGGAGGTTTCCGCGCTGAACTGCCCCAGTCTTGTCGCAATCAGACTGACAAATTGCGGTTTGCGGAAAATTTCCGTTAAAAAGCGCGGCTTTTCCCAGCCTTTGACGCTGCTTTCGTTCGGCAGCGGCACAGTCGGAATGCATAATCGGCGCAACGACCTCGACACGAATGAAACTATTGTGCTCGCCACCCCTGCGGAAGGCGAAAACTTCATCGGCTGGTATGAAGACGGCTCCCTTGTATCCACCGACTCGGAATACAGACGAACCGGCGGCGGCAAACTCTATGCATGTTTTGCGGGCGATGCGGACGGCAACGGACAAATCAACACCGTTGATGCAACGCTCATCATGCGCGCCGCTCTCGGCTATACAAGCGTGAATAACTTCTCAATGATGGATGTTGACGCGGACGGAAATATTGCCGTTGCGGATGCGCTCGCCGTTTTGAGAGTCTCACTCGGGCTTTGATGAGTTTTTAAGCATGGAATTAAGTATCGTGTCGGCAATCGACTGAGTGTCGTGTCGAATCGACTGAGAAATTGCGAACCTGCACTGCGTTCATCCCGCGGTGCGGGTTTTTTAATGCCTGCGCATTCTGTTGCAAAACTTAAAATTCACAAAAAAACGACCGCCGGGCAAGCCGACGGCCGTTTTGCTGTTTTGATACTAAATTTGTTGAGCTTTAAGCTGAAACGCCCTCGCTGCGGAATTATTTCTTATCGATATCCGTTACCCAGCCGTGGGTATCTTCAATCCTGCCCCACTGCAAACCGGTGAGAGTGTTGTAAAGCTTCATGGTCAGTTCGCCGATGCCGTCGTTTACGGACTTGTCGCCGATCATGATATGCTTGTCGCGATATGCAAGTTCTCCGACGGGGGAGACGACTGCCGCGGTGCCGGTGCCGAATGCTTCGGTCAGCTTGCCGTTTTCGCCCGCCGCGATAAGCTCATCAACGGAAATGGGACGCTCTTCAACTTCGATGCCCATTTCGCGGGCAAGAGTCATGACGCTGCGGCGGGTGATGCCGGGCAGGATGGTGTCATGCAGGGGAGCGGTGACAAGCTTGCCGTCGATAAGGAACATCATGTTCATTGCGCCGACTTCCTGAACGTACTTGAGATGCTCGCCGTCCAGCCAAAGAACCTGGCTGTAGCCTTCCTTTTCGGCTTCTGCACCTGCAAGGATGGAGCAGGCATAGTTGCCGCCGGTCTTTGCAGAGCCTGTACCGCCGCGGACTGCGCGAACGTATTTGTCTTCAACGCGGATGCGGATGGGTGCAAGGCCTGCCTTGTAGTATGCACCGCTGGGAGCGCAGATGATGTAGTAGAGGTAGCTGTGTGCAGCATGTACACCGAGAGCTTCGTCAACCGCGATCATCGTGGGACGCAGATAGAGGCTTGTGCCCGCACTGTGGGGTACCCAGTCACGTTCAACCTGAACGAGCTGACGCATTGCCTCATAGTTGAAATCGATGTCGATTTCGGGCATGCAGAGACGCCTTGCGGAATTATTAAGACGCTGTGCATTGTCCTTTGCACGGAACATCAGGATTCTGCCGTCGTCGGCACGATATGCCTTAAGGCCCTCGAAAATCTCCTGTGCATAGTGCAGCACGGAGCAGGAAGGATCGAGAGAAAGTCTCTGATAGGGAACGATGCGTGCATCATGCCATTCGCCGTTGTCATAGTTCATCATGAACATATGGTCGGTGAAACGTTTGCCGAACCCGAGGGAAGCTTCTTCCTCAAGGGTGGGTTTTGTTTTGAGCTCGGTTGCTTTTGTGATCTTGATATCCATTTTTGTTCCTCCTGTTTTAAAAAGAGAATTTAATTGTGTTTATTTCATGCGGCGCCGCGCAAACCGTGCGAAGAATGCGCCGTTTGGAATCTTGTTTTGACGCACTCAATGCATCATTTTTCGGCAAGGGGCAAATACTCCTCACCTGTCATGCGCGGTGCGGAGCGTCCGTCCGTACGTTCGATGATATCCGCAATGAATGCATCCGCTTTTTTTGTTTCAACAAGGCAATTGAATTTTATGTTTTCGAGAAATTCAATATTCCTGACGGTTGAATTTTTGCGGACAAACCCCTCTATCCCGCCGAAGCGCGTATAATCCGTTACGAACTCTATTTCGGCGCAGGGCGTCATTATAACGCTGCCGGCGGCTGAAAGCGCATCCGCGGCGGACCTGCTGTATGCGCGCACAAGTCCGCCGCTGCCGAGAAGGATCCCTCCGAAATAGCGCGTCACAATGATGAGCGCGTTTTCGGTTTCGCTTCGGATAAGCGTGTCCATAATCGGCATGCCGGCAGTTCCGCCCGGCTCGCCGTCGTCCGAAAAACGGCGCAGCGGCGAAGCTCCGCGCAGGTTATATGCCCAGCAGTTATGTGTTGCATCATAATGCTTTTGACGTATCCGTTCAAGAATTTCAAGTGCTTCCTCCTCGGTTTCAACCGGAAAAGCTCTTCCGATGAAACGCGATTTGTTAACAATAAACTCCGTTTCAGACTCCGCAGCAGGGGTTTTGAATGCTTTCAATGCCATATCAGGTTACTTTTGCGAAGTGCGCAGCGAACATAGAAGCACACTCCGCAGAAAAATGTTAATTTTTATAAATCAGTTGCGGCGCAGTGACGGATAAAGGCGTTGACAATCCGCCGAATCAGTCCTTGTGAACCAGCCTTACAAAAGTTTTTTTGCCTTTTTTAAGGATGATTCCGTCCGCAAGCTCTGCGCTGTCCAAAACCGCCTTTGTGTCCGTAACCTTTCGGTCGTTAACACTGATGCCGCCCTCGCGAACGGATCTTATTGCGGCAGAGTTGGATTTTTCAATGCCTGCAAGCACGAGCAGGCGCGTGATGCTCATGCCGCTTTCTTCAATGTCTGCATCGGAAAGCGCGACGGTGGGCATATGGGTAAGGTCGCCCTTGCCGCTGAACAGCGCAAGCGCAGCTTCCTCGGCCTTTTTGGCTTCATCCTCACCGTGTACCTGGCTTGTTACGGTGTAAGCAAGCACGCGCTTTGCCTCGTTGATATTTGCGCCTTCCGCGCAAAGCACTTCGATTTCGTCCATTGGCAGGAAAGTCAGCAGACTCAGGCAGGTTTTAACATCCGCATCGTTAACATTGCGGAAGTACTGATAAAAATCATACACGCTTGTGCGCTCTTTGGAAAGCCATACGGCACCTTTTTCGGTTTTGCCCATCTTCTTGCCGTCCGCCGTTGTCAGGAGGCGGGTGGTAAGAGCGTATGCGCGCTTGCGTTCCTTGCGGCGGATAAGATCCGCACCGCCGAGAATATTGCTCCACTGATCATCGCCGCCCATTTCAAGTTCACAGCCGTATTTGCGGTTCAGGCAGAGGAAGTCATAGCTCTGCATAAGCATATAGCTGAATTCGAAGAAGGTCAGCCCGCGCTCAAAACGCTGTTTGTAACACTCCGCACGAAGCATTTCGTTCACGGAAAAATGCACGGCAATATCGCGCATGAAATCCATGAAGTTGAGGTTTCGAAGCCAATCCGCATTGTTAACGATAACAGCACCGTTTTCCCCGTCGAAGCGAACCAACCGCTCCATTTGCTTTTTGATGCCGGCAACGTTGTTGTCAAGCTCTTCAACGCTGAGCAGTTTGCGCAGCTCCGTCTTTCCGGACGGATCGGCAATCATTGCCGTGCCTCCGCCGAGAAGCACGATGGGATGATGCCCGCATTTCTGCATATGCGCCATAACACACATTGCAACATAGTGGCCAACGGTCAGGCTTTCCGCCGTAGGATCAAAGCCGATGTAGAACGTCAGCTTTTCTTTGCCGAGAAGTTCGCGGAGCTCCTCAGGGTGAGAGCACTGTTTAAGGAAGCCGCGCTCGTTCAGAACATCGTATGCATTGCGCCCGGGGCCCGCAACCCCGTTTGTTTTTTCGGCGCATTTGCCTTCCGTATTCTCTGTATTTTCTGTATTTTCTGAAATCGTGCCGTTTGCGGCAATTTCGTTGTTTTCCATTTTTTAATTATCCTTTCGGTGGACTTGGTGGTTTTTGAACCGAATTTTATTTTCGTTCTTCCGCCATTTCCTTAAGAAGGTCGCCCAACCGCTTTACGCCCTCGCGAATGCGTTCCTCGGACTCTGCGGAGAAGTTCAGGCGGAAGGTGTTCTGACCTTTGCCCGGGGTTGTGAAGAAGGGCGCACCGGGAACGAACGCAACTTTGCGCTCGACTGCGCGCTTGAAGATTTCGTTTGCATCCCAGCCCTCGGGAAGAGTGCACCAGATGAACAGACCGCCGACGGGCTGCTCAAAGTGAACCCATTCGGGGAAATGCTCAGCCATTGCATCGGTCATAATGCGGGCTGAGCGGGCGTAAACGCCCGATATATGCTCAATATGCTTCGGCATTAAGCCGCGATTGATGTATTCGGCAACGATTGCCTGATTAAGGTTCGGCGAGTGAGTATCGCTGCCCTGCTTTGCTATCGTCATTTTGCGGATGAGATCCTTGTTGCCGAAGCAGAGCGCGACGCGCAGACCGGGGGAAATCGTTTTTGAAAAACTGGTCAGAACGATAACATTATCGCTCGTGTCAAAACTTTTGATTGTGGGCAGCTTTTCGCCGGAAAAACGAAGTGCGGCATAGGGGTCATCCTCGATTACGAGCATGTCAAACTCGGCAGCAAGCTCCGCAATGCGCCTGCGCACTTCAACGCCGGAAACCCAGCTTGTGGGGTTCTGGAAGGTGGGAATTGTGTAAAACATCACGGGCTTGTGTTCACGAACGACCGCCTCAAGCTCATCGATGTGAATTCCGTCGGGATGAAGAGGAACGGTGACAAGCTTCGCCTGTGCAACATGGAAAGTTTGCAGTGCGCCGAGGAAACTCGGTTCCTCAACAAGCACAACATCACCGGGATTAATGACAGTTTTGCAGATAAGATCAAGCCCCTGCATCGAACCGGTCAGCGCAAGAACATTGTCAAGTTCGCCGTGCAGCCCGCTGTCGGGAAGAATCTTGTCAAGATATGCGCGGCGCAGCGGCAGATAGCCCTCAGTTGCTCCGTACTGAAGCAAAATATCGGATTTATCTCTGAGCAGCTCATCTGTAATTGTGCGAATCTCTTCCTTCGGGAAGCACTCTTTCGCAGGATTGCCGCCGCCGAAAGAGATGATGTTCGGATCACCCAGAAGCTTGAAAAGCTCCCTGATCGCGCTGCCTGAAACGCCCTGCATACGGTTTGCTGTCTGCATAATATAATCCTCCTTGAAAATACGTGCGAAAAAATCAATCTCGGTTTCTGCTGAAATTCTCTGCGCCGCGTCCGCTGCCGCAGAGCTCTTTTTTGAAACCCATGAAACGCACCTTTGTGCAAAAATATATTTGAAAACGTCCGCATTTGCCGTCCACAAGACACTGTGCGCACGTTTTCCATGGTTACATTGTAGCCTGTTGCAACCGCGGTTGCAAATATATTTAGGATGTTTTTGTCAAAACAAGCTGCTTTTTTACGCATTAAAAAGCCTTTGCGGTTAAATATAAAATATAGCCGCACAATATACACATGCAGGGCGTTTTTCAGTCACAGCAGAGTCAAGCATCTTCCCCGTCGATCATTCGATTCAGGAACTCTTTTTGCAGCATTGCATAGTGCTTTACGCTGCGCCACTGCCGCCGTGCGCGCACTCTTACATATTCGGCGGACTTCGCTTCACCCTCGAATCGCATTCCGAGATGCTGCATAACGCGTTCAGAGGCAATGTTCATGCTGTCACACTTTGCGCATATGCGGTGAAGATTAAGGTTCATGAAGCCGAATTGAAGCATTCCCTTCGCTGCTTCGGAGGCATACCCCTTGCCCCCAAATGCTTTGTTGACGATGTAGCCGAGTTCCGCCTGCTGCCCGTCGTTGCTCAGAAACAAGCCCACACTGCCGATGAGCTTGCCTGTCGCCTTGATGCAAACGGCAAAATCAAAAATGCGCCGCGGTTCCGTTATCTGCTGTGCAAGGCGGGATTGAACAAAACCCCGAACTTCCTCGCGGCTTGCGGGGCCCCAGTCCATGTAAATTGTATTCTCCGCATCGCCCGCATAGGCATATACCGCGTCGCCGTCATCGGTGTTGAATTCACGCACCAGCAGGCGTTCGGTTTCAAAAATTATAAAGTCAAAAGATATTTCAAAATCCATATTACCGTTTCCCGCGCAGTCCCCGTTACCAATGCACGCATTCACTGTTTCCGAACCGACTTTGCGGGTTTTGGCTGTGTTTCGGCGTGACACCGTTCTTAACGCAAGAACCCGCTCACAACACACAAAACATGCGGAGCGGGTTTTTCATATGTTTTATCCGACTGCCGGCTTTCAATCCGGATGTTTTACTTCACTCCGAACAGGCTGCGCAGCTGCATTGTATAATTCGTGTCGAAGCCGACGCAAATAAGGGTTGCGGACGGAGTGATTTTGCCTTCCGCCGCACCCGCATCAAAGGTGCATCCGGCAAGGAGGATCGTGCCGTCGTTAATAAAAGTCAAGGCAAGAGTCTGACTTTCGGTTTTGATGTAGATAACGCTGTCGGAACCGTTTTCGACCGTCGCCGTTGTCAATTCGGATTCATTGGTTTTGTTTCCGGTTGCCACACCGATAGCGTTCAGGAACTTGTCCCAATTGCAGGCCGCAAAGCTGACTTTGATGCCCTTAATGAAATCGATTATTTTGTTGTAAAGCTCCTGCTGCTCCGCAGGGATGTTTGCAGCATCAAACTCCAGAGGGTTGCCGTTGGGGTTTGAATAGCTCGTTTTAACGGTAATGCCGGTGATCCGAGTCGTTCCCGCCTGAATTCCGGCAAAGAGCTCGTTAATGGATTTCATTTCATCGTTCATCTTAGGAGTTTTTGTTGAAGGCGCGGGAACGGGCGTGTTGGAGGAAAAGGTTTTGTTTTCACCGCTGACTTTGTTGTTTCCGCCGTTGTTTTTGTTGTCGTTATCCGTTTTGCTGCTGCAGCCCGCAAAGGCAAACAGCATCACGACTGCCAGCGCGAACGCGGCGATTCTTGCGATTTTGGAATAATTTTTCATGTTTTTTCCTTTCACTCTTTCGGGCCGCAGTCTTCCGCGCATTCGAAAAGCATGTTCCTTAATTTCGAATGAAATGCGGCAGAAATCTGCAACCGGCATTTTTGGGGAAGGCTCAGCCCTTCGGCTTTGCTCTCCGCCGATTTAATGATAGCACATATGTCTGCCGAACCGCAAGACCCAAATTGCTGATTTTTACGAATTCTTTGCGGCAAATTATGTACAGATATTCAAAGCCATGCTTTCACCGTTCAATAGTCCCGCTTTTTCATCAATTCCTTTCGAATGTAGCGGAAAACTTTTTTCTCCCCGTCGTCACGAAGCATCACAAGCAGTTTTTCAAGCAAAGCCGCCGTTTCCGGGTGCATTACGTTTTTTGCGTTTCCGCGCATAAAATAATCGTACGGGTCGCTCGAAGTGTATGCTTTCCCCCTGTAGGTTTTGCACGCCCCCACTCTGTCACAGAACATTTCAACAACATACCGAAGCGGCATTTTAACCGGAGACATGCGCTTTGTTATCGGGCTGTAATCCGTCCAGTACTCAAAATGATGCTTGTTGCGCCCCTTATGGTGCATCCATGCGAATGAGCAGCCGTATTCTGCGCGTTCAAGTTCGTTCGGGCTGCGTGTCCCGTCATAATGCCTTGCACTCGGGATAAATTCCGAGGGTGAAAATTTTGACAAATCATGTTTGATTCCCTGCCACGGTATGCCTGCCGCAACGCAGTGACGGAATACCGCATGACGATGCCGCAAAACCGTGCGGAGATGCTTGAAAGGATGCGATTGCGATTTCATTTTTACCCCTCTTTTCGCAATTTTTTGTTCACTTATTATCACTGTTTTCGTTTTCGGTTTTCGGGGTTTCGTCCGCCTCGGCTTTTGCCTTTTCGGTTCTCTGTTTCCCGGAATCGGACACAGCATTGTTTCTTTTCTTTTTAAAGCTGCGGCGGACATGCCCGCGCAGATCGTATTTCACGCCCGGCACGGTGTCGATAATCGGAACCCCCCGCTGCCTTGCGCGTTCGTTTGTCCAGTCCGCAATCAGGCGATAAAGCACTGCCGTAACAGGAACGGCAAAAATCAGGCCTGCAATGCCGAACAGGCCGCTGCCCAGAATGACTGCTCCGAGAACCCATGCGCTTGACAGTCCGACTGCATCGCCGACCACGCGGGGATAAACAAGATTATTGTCGATCTGTTGTATTATGATTATCATAATCACAAAATACAGCACAAGTTCGGGCTTGCCCGGCGACGTCATAAGAATTATGAACGCACTCGGGATCGTGCTGAGCCACGGGCCGAGTATCGGTATCATTGCGAATACAGCAATAAACACGCTTATCATCTCCGGAAACGGCATATTCATGATCCGCATTCCGATATAGCACAAAATGCCGATTATCGTGCAGCTTGTTATCTGCCCGGCAAAATAACCGCGAAAAGTCAGGTTTGCATACGAAAAAACTTCAAGAATCCCGCTTGAGTGCTTTTCGTTGAAAACGCTCCTTACAAATCGCCGTGAATGTGCAAGCAGGCGGTTTTTATCAAGGATTGCGTATATGCTGAACGCAAACGCAAGCAGAATGTCCGCAATCATGCTTACCGCATTGAAGGTGTAACCCAAAAGCTTCGGGGCAAGATTGGTTGTGAACACTTCCACATTGTCTAATATCTTGTTTGAAATTTCAACCGCACGCGCCGTAACTTCGTCGTTGAGATTCAATCCCTCCCAGAATTCGGCTGCCCATTTTGCCGCACTGTTATAGTATGTTTCGAAGTTGTCAAACAGGATTTTTACGCTGACAGCCGCCTTCGGAATTACAATAATAAGCACGGCGGCAAGAATGCCGAACACGATAAGATAGCTCAGCGCAACCGTGAGCGGAACAGCGTATTTTTTACCGGCGGCATGAGCCTTTTTGAACAGGGTGCCCTGAAGTATCGTTGCGGGAATATTGATTATGTATGCAACCATCAATCCGCACAATATCGGCATCAAAACCGATGCCGTTCGTGAAATTACAGCTCTCACCGATGAAAAATGCTCAAGCATTTCATAAAAAGCAATGCCGACAAGAACAATAAAAAGTATTCCCCTGCCGTTTCTCCAAAGTGCGCGCAGTTTACTCAAAGCCTTCCTCCCTTTGCTTTTTTGCATAATTACGGGTGTTATTCTATCATTTATGATTGTTCATTCGCAATTGTTCCGCTTCATTCGGAATCTTTTACGTCGCTTTCGGTTTTTCGGATTCGGCAGGCCTTTGCTCTTTCACGCAGGACTTCAGATACGATATGGTTGTTTTCAATGCCTGTTCGTTCATTCCGCCGCGCATTACAACGACATCCGCCTTGTCGATGTACCTTTCGATATATTTTTCACGCATCGGCTTCACCGTTGCTTTGTACTGCTCCGAAATGCTTTCAAGTGAACGCCCACGCTCGTTCATATCCCGTACGATCCGCCGCAGAAGGCAAATATCGCTGTCCACTTTTATGAACAGTTTCATATTCATTACATCGCATATTCTGTCGTCGTAAAAAACATGGATTCCTTCAATTATCAGCACCTCCGGCGGATACATCAGCTCTTCGCTGTCGTCCCGTCTGTGCTCTGCATAGTTATAACCCTTCCGCGTCACGGGTTTTCCGTCAAGCAACAGGCGAATATCCGCAAGCATTTCATCGAAATCAAATATTTTGGGAGAATCGTAGTTCACTTTTGTACGTTCTTCAAACGGTTTCCCGCCCTGGTCAAAATAATAGCAATCAAGCCGCATGATTTCGCACGAGCAGCTTAAACCGCCCCTTATTCTTTCGGCAAAAGTTGATTTGCCGCTGCCGCTGCCGCCGCATATTCCAACAATTATCATTTGCATCCTCCGATTCATTGATTCCGTATCTCGTATTTTCTTCCGGCGTTCCGAAGCCTTCAACATTCAGCCTTCACGCATCGCATGAGCAAAGCACCCCTCCGACAGGAATTCGCGGGGGAGACGAAACCGAATTGTTGCCGCACGCCCGGCGTTTGAGCCCGCAAGAGCCTGAGTAACGCGTCCTCCGGTGATTTTTTCGCCGAAGGCATTGAACACGTCCACGGGTTTTCCGAGTTCCGGCAACGGATTTTCATCATGGCGCGCCGTAATTTCCGCATCAAGCGCACCTTTTGCCCCGTCAGCAAGCCGAATTGCCCGCATTCCGCAGCAGCTCAGGCAGCCGCCGCAGCCTATGCATTTTTCGTAAATAATCCTGTGACCCGCAAATGCTTCGCCTGCATTGTTTTTTCCCTGATCAATTGCGCCAAAGCTGCATGCCGAATCACAGTCCCCGCAGTCAAGACAGGCCACACGGTCGATTATTGCGACTCTGCCGAGCAGAAATCGCATTTCGGACGGAAGAACCTGCGTTTCGGCTCCTGCGAAAAATGTTCTGTTGTCAATTTCTCCGCGCATATGTTCTCCGGTTTGTTCAACTGTCTTTTTTGTTTGCGTAACCTGTTTCGGAAATACTTTTTTTATTCGGTTTCACTGTTTTTTCAAAAACAGGTTTATCGATACGCTTTAAGCGGTAAAATGCACCCTCATAGCCGTAAAGCGGAATTTCGCAGTACAGCTCATTCACCGTGTTCCGGATTTCTTCCAAGGTTTTTTTTCGCCTTCGACCTGTCTTTCCGCCTTTAACCTCAGCAGTAATCGCGCCGCGCATATGCGTTGAAAACACGCATTCGAACCCGATTCCGTCAGCTCTGTTCTTCGCTGCTGCAAATTCCGAAGCCAGTGCGCCGATATTCAGCCTGTATGCCGAATGTTTCCTCGGCAAAAAATTAAAAACAGCTGCGACAGTATCGCTTCCGTTGGTCCGTGCAAATGCAATGACGGAATTTTCGCTGTCATCCGCGCTCAGCCAGCGGAAACCCTGCCAGCCTTCATCCTCACGATGCAGCGCGGGCGTGCCGCGGTAAAACCAATTCAGTGCGCATGAAAATTCCTGCATTGCCGCGTGAGCGGGATAGTCCAAAAGGAACCAGTCCAACGTCCTTCTGAAATTCCATTCGATAAACTGCCCGAACTCATTCCCCATAAAATTGAGTTTTTTGCCCGGATGTGCGAACTGATATGCAAAAAGAAGCCGCAGCTGTTCAAACTTCTGTTCATAACTGCCCTTCATGCGGTTTATCAGGGAAAATTTGCCGTGAACAACCTCATCATGCGAAAACGGCAGCACATGCTTTTCGGAAAACGCATATACCATCGGGAAAGTCAGCTTTTCGTGCATGGTTCGCTTCTCCGCCGCATCCGCACTCATATATTTCAGAGTATCGTTCATAAATCCCATATTCCATTTGAAATCGAAACCCAACCCTCCGAACGCAACCGGTTCGGTAAGTTTCGGGAAAGCCGAACTTTCCTCCGCAATCACAAGCGTGTTCGGGCACTCCCTGTGCACGGCAGAATTCAGCTTTTTAATGAACTCTATCGCTTCAAGGTTTTCTCTGCCGCCGAAACGGTTCGGGAGCCATTCATCCCTGCAAAAATCATGGTAGAGCATACAGCTCACAGCATCGACCCTCAGGCCGTCAAAATGGAATTCGCGCAGCCAATACAGCGCATTCGAAATGAGGAAACTCACAACCTCGCTTCGCCCGTAATCAAACAGCAGCGTCCCCCATTGCGGCATCTCTGCGCGGAGCGGTTCTGCGGGTTCGAACAATGTTCCTCCGTCAAATCTGCGCAATCCGCTTTCATCCTTTGTGAAATGCGCCGGAACCCAGTCCATTATAACCCCAATGCCGCATTTGTGCGCATAATCCACAAGCTCCGCAAGCTGTTCGGGCGCACCGTAACGCGCCGTGACCGCATAATAGCCCGTGACCTGATAACCCCAGCTGTCATCCAGCGGGTGTTCGGCAAGCGGCAAAAGCTCAATATGCGTATAACCCATTCTTACGCAGTAATCGACGAGTTCGCGTCCCAATTCAGAGTAGTTCATGCCCTGTTTCCACGAGCCGGCGTGAACCTCGTATATGTTTATCGGTTCGGTGAAAAGATTCCTCTGCGCACGGAGTTTAAGATATTCGCCGTCGGTCCACACATTCCGGGGAATGCCGTAAAGCACGCTTGCCGTTCCCGGCCGAAGTTCCGAACGGAATGCGAACGGGTCGGATTTAAGCACCGTTTGCCCGTCCCTGCCGGTAATTGCAAACTTGTATTTGTCGCCCTTTCCTGCCTCCGCAATACGGCAGCTCCAACAGCCCGTTTCTCCGAATTTTTCCATCGGATTTGCGCCCTGTTTCCAATTGTTGAAATCGCCCACGACGCATATTCGGATCGCATTCGGTGCAAAAACGGAGAATTCCCAATATCGGACGCCGTCGGTGTTCCGCTCGTGCGCACCCAACGCGCGATAAGCATATGCATTTTCGCCGTGATTAAAAAGATATACTGCCGTTTCGTCCATTTCAGCTCCTAACTTACAGAGTTCCGCCTTCGCCGCGCCCTGCATTTCCGTTCAGCTATTTTCCGACACAGAACCGTTCAAAAATGCGATCAAGAAGCTCCTCCGAAACTTCCCTGCCGCTTATTTCGCCGAGACAGTGCAGTGCATTCCCGACCGATTCCGCAACAAGCTCGGTCTGCGGAAGAAGCATTTCGGCCGCATTCCCGCCTTTAGAAAAGAGTTCCGCCGCCTCACAAAGTTCCGCACAAGCCGCACTCAGGCACTCGATATGCCTTTCGTTCGTCACTATCGCGCGCCCCTCGGAAAGCCCGACAGCCTCCGCAATTCGGTGCTTCAACGCATCCAGTCCGAAACCCGTGCGGCAGCTGATTTGACTTATGCCCCCACCGTTTTCGGGCGCAATATTTTTCAGCTGTTCAGCCGCCGTCCCGCAATCCGACAAATCACATTTGTTTATTACAAAAATTATATTTTGGCAATTCATGCCGAAAACTTTTTGAACGAGTCTCTCGTCCTCCTGCGTTATGCCCGCCGAGCCGTCAAACAGCAGCAGCACACATTCTGCGGAAGCAGCTTCGTGCAGAGCGCGTTCAATTCCGATTTTTTCAACCGCATCGCCGGTTTCGTGAATGCCCGCCGTATCGGCAATGCGGACGGGCAAACCGAGCAGATCGATTTTCTCTTCCAAAACATCGCGTGTTGTGCCCGCAATGTTTGTAACGATTGCACGTTCCGCATTCATCAGCGCATTTAAAAGGCTGGATTTTCCAACGTTCGGTCTTCCGAGAATGGCAAGCTTTGCCCCCTCGCGTATAATTTTATTGCAATTTCCGTTGGCAATCAAGTCCCTTATGCGGGAAATTGCCGAATTCAGCACTTCCGGCGCAGCCGAAAGCACCTCATCCTCCATTTCCTCCGGATAATCCATTGCCGCCGCAAGTTCGCTTGCAAAATCGAGCAGCTTTTCTTCAATTGCGCCGATTCTCCTGCTCAATCCGCCCTCGAGCTGTTCCAATGCCGCACTCGCACCGCGCCGCGTTTCTGCATTTATCAAATCCATCACCGCATCCGCCTGAACAAGATCCATCTTTCCGTTCAAAAAGGCACGTTTTGTGAATTCACCCGCTTCCGCAAGCCGCATTCCCCGCCGCGTCAGCGCGCGCGATACGGCCGAAACGACGGAATAGGAGCCGTGCAGATTAAGTTCAAACATATCTTCACCCGTGTAGGAATGCGGTGCACGGAAATAAACCGCCATAGCTTCGTCAAGCACGGCCAAGGCACCCGCATCGTTTTCCTTCCGTTCTTCGCCCTGTCCGCCGACGGGTTCAATGCCGTCGATTATTTTGCCGTAATTCAGCTGCCGGTGTTCGATTCTTCCCGAAAAAATCTCACTGAGAACAGGCAAAACACCGCTTCCGCTTGCCCGAATTACAGCAATCGCACCGCCCACCGGAGTGGACAGTGCGAAAATATTATCATTGCATGTGTCAATTTTTTTCATGCCTTCAACGCTGCCAAAACGTATTGTGTTTACGCCTTATCGCGGGGACGCTGCGATCTTCTGCCGCGTTTCGGCGCAACAACAACCCTGCGATTCGGCTCTTCGCCTTCGCTGTGGGTGGTAACATAGGGATTGTTCTGCAAAGCGGAATGCAGAATCCTGCGCTCATAGGGATTCATGGCTTCAAGAGTTCTTGCCCTGCCCGTTGATTTGACCTGCGCCGCAACACGCTTTGCAAGCCGGATAAGGGTTTCTTCACGCTTTTCGCGGTAATCCTCGGTGTTGATCGTAACGCGGGTGTAGCCGTCCACCTTGCGGTTGCGGTTAATAACAAGCCCTGTCAGATACTGAATTGCATCCAAAGTCTGCCCTCTTTTACCGATTATTGTTCC
>CALAXO010000201.1 GCA_937894955.1 uncultured Clostridia bacterium | reverse complement strand
CTTCCGATCTAAGATCGTTACCGTTCAAAAGGTTCCCGTTTTCAACATTAACGATCTTGCAAACGCACTCAGAAGCAGTGTTGCTGCCGGCGAAGATGTTGTTGTTGATATTGTTAAAGAGGGAAAAGAATTCAACCAAGGTGTTGCCTACTTTAACGACGGAACAATGGTCGTTGTTGACGGTGCCAAGCGTTATATCGGAAAATCCGTTACCGCTACAGTAACAAGCGTTCTGCAAACATCCGCGGGAAAGATGGTTTTCGCAAAACTCCGAGAGGAATAAACGCAGTTCATCTTTCCGGCAATCATTAAGTTTATGCCCGCGTTTTTAACGCGGGTTTCTATTATTGAGCTGAAAAAAGCACAGAAGAGGCTGTATCTTCCGTGCTTTTGAGCTTCAGCTCATCTTTTCACTTTTTAATCGAATAATCAGTCCCCGGGATACAGAGGATACTTTTCGGTAAGCTTTGCAACTTCAGCCTTTACTCTTTCGATTGCATCTTCACCGTTAAATACGATATCTGCAATCAAACCGCCGATAATAACCATGTCCTCTTCTTTGAAGCCGCGGGTGGTCAGTGCGGGAGTGCCGATGCGGATACCGCTGGTGATGAACGGGCTGCGGGTTTCAAAAGGAATGGTGTTCTTGTTGACGGTGATATTTGCAGCATCGAGGAGATGTTCAACTTCCTTGCCTGTTCTGCCGCTTGCAGTCAAATCAACGAGCATCAGGTGGTTATCCGTGCCGCCGGAAACGATACGAAGGCCTGCCTTCTGAAGGCTGTCGGCGAGAACTGCTGCATTCTTGACAACCTGCTGCTGATATGTCTTGAACTCAGGCTGAAGCGCTTCATGGAAGCATGCAGCCTTTGCCGCAATGGTGTGCATAAGCGGGCCACCCTGCGTGCCGGGGAATATGCCCTTGTCGATTGCTTTTGCATATTCTTCCTTGCAGAGAATGATACCGCCGCGGGGACCGCGCAGAGTCTTGTGAGTGGGGA
>CALAXO010000200.1 GCA_937894955.1 uncultured Clostridia bacterium | reverse complement strand
CGCTTTTAAAACGTTACGATCTTGAAAAATCCGAACTTGACATCATGGAAAATGATGAAGAAAGCACTGCTGCCGAGTTGACGGAAGCAAAAAAATCTATCGAAAAACTGCTTGAAGAGATAAATGCTTTGCACAAAGAGCTTGTCGAGACGATAGCGTGGTTGAATCAAGCTTCCGAAGCAATTTCTTCCGCATACGCCAAAGCGGGACGCGCAAAAAGAGACTATGATGCCGTTCGTGCCGTTTGCGATGCAGAAAAGGATGCATTCAAACCAAGACTTGATGCAGCAGAAGCATTGATCGCCGAAAAACGCAAAGACGTTCCGATTGAGCTTATGTCCAAATATATTGCGCTCAAAAAGAATTATATTAATCCTGTTGCAAAAGTTGCCAATAATCAATGCAGCGGGTGCTATATGATGCTTCCGTCAGTTGTTGTTAGACAAGTTGCCGGAAAAACGAGCATTGTTGAATGCGAAAATTGCGGAAGAATCCTTACTGTATAAGGTTTTATATCGCAAATACCGCTACCGCAGGAACGCTTTCGAAAATCTAAAACTCATTTTGCGCTTTACAAAGCACTGAGTTTGCATTATAATACTGTTATTGAGTAAGACAAGTGACCGCGCAGGCAATTGCCCGCGAGGAAAGTCCGAGCTCCGCAGGACAGGGTGCCGGGTAACACCCGGTGAAGGCGACTTCAAGGAAAGTGCAACAGAAATAAACCGCCGCATTGCCGCACGGTAATGCGGTAAGGATGGAAAGGCGGGGTAAGAGCCCACCGATACCTCGGTAACGCGGTATGCCATGTAAACCCCACTCGGAGCAAGATTGAAATGGGAGCATTTAATGACTGTCCGTCACGCTCCCCGTAATCGCTTGAGTGTGCAGGCAACTGCACATCCAGATAGATGGTCACATAAACAGAACTCGGCTTACGGCTTGCTCAATTCAAAAACGGTATTCGTCTTAAACGTTGAATGCCGTTTTTTGTTCTTTTGAATGTATTTACGCATTTCCCGCCCGCTTTTTGCCGCACTGAGGTCAACCGTTGTTGCTAAATGAATCAAAAACGTATGTTTCACTGTAAAACTGCATACCTTAATATGGAATCAAAAAGCAACCGGAGGGCAGAGATTTGAATCTTTATATAGAAGCAAGGGTGCTGAACATTGCAGACTATATCATTGAAACCGGTGCGACTGTTCGCGCTGCGGCAGGAGTTTTCGGCGTATCTAAATCAACCGTGCATAAAGATATAACTGAAAGGCTTCGCACAATCAATAAAGCACTGGCCGAAAAGGTTGCCGCCGTGCTTGAAATAAACCGTGAAGAGCGTCATATACGTGGCGGGCGTGCAACCTATCTGAAATATCACCATGACGATGAAGCTGCCGGGGCATGATCGGCATAAAATTTTGCAGAAAGTCAAAAGAAGCCGCATGCATATGCGCGCGGCTTCTCTTGCAGTTTAAATTACTGAAAATGGATCACATATTTGCTCTGTTTGTGCCATGCGCTCGGCTTGAGATGGGCGAAGATACATGGGAGCGGCATAATTGCAGGTTCTGAGGCTGCCGTCAGCATGTCGGGCAAGGACTTCAGCAATCACAAGACCCGCGTTGACGCTGTTGCGATTTCCGCAGCAATCACCGACTGCAATATATTCGCTGTCAGATAGTGAATCGAGCATTTCCTTTTGAACACACGCGCAAGGGTGAACGACACATTCTTCTCCTTTATAAACAGCAGCATAACCGTTGCCGTTCCGTGCGTCCAGCATACAAAGAATCCTGCTGCCGAACCGCTCATGCGCCGCATGGCGAAGTGCGGCAAGCGAGCTGACAGCTGCAATAGGCTTATTTTCAGCATATGCAAATGCATTCACGGTTGTAACGCCGATACGAACACCGGTAAATGAACCAGGCCCCGCATCAACAGCAAAAAGATCAATGTCCGACAGCTGTAAATCGGCTCCTTCGAGCATATTGTCAATCAGCGGCATAAGCGACACCGAGTGCGGCTTTCCGCTTTCGTCTGTCTGCACAATTATTGTTCTGCGGCTTGAATCGGAGTCCGAGCACAGAGCTGCAGACGGATATTTTGCGGATGTTGAAACAGCAAGAATAATCATATCAACCTTTCCCGTATGTATCAGCAATCTTGCTCAATAAATCTTCATATTTTTCACCGAAAGCAAGCACCTCAACGCTGCGCGGCTCCGAACCGCTGCCGAACAAGTGAAGTTCGAGTCGTTCATAAGGCAAAGCTTCCGGAACATTCTCGCACCATTCCATAACAATAACGCTTTCGGAATCAAGATAGTCCTGATAACCTATGGCGAACAGTTCATCAAAATCTGCCAAACGATAGGCATCAAAATGGTCGAGTGAAAGCGCAGAGCCCCTGTGACTTCGAACGATGGTAAACGTAGGACTCGCAATATCGTCAATTAGAAGTTCAGCAGCTATGCCGCGCACAAATGTGGTTTTTCCGACTCCGAGATCACCGAACAATGCAATAAATGCCCCGGGAAAGAGTTCTTTGGCGACGGTTTGTCCGAACTTCAGCATTGCATTTTCCGAACAAATCTTAAACTGAAGTTTACTAACTTCGTTTGATTGCTCAACTTTTAACGAAACGGAGTTTTTTTCATTGCTCAATTGAATGTACCTCTTAACAGCAGTTCGTTTCGAAGCTCAGTGAGCCTGTCTTCACTGATTGCATCGCGAATCTTTTCCATCAAACGATACGTAAACCGTAAATTATGCATTGTGATAAGCTGTGCAGCAAGGATCTCCCCGGCTTTAATGAGATGCCGTATATATGCACGACTGAAATTGCGGCAGGCATAACAATCGCACTCATCTTCAACAGGGCGAAAATCATGGGCGAATTCTGCATTACGAAGCATTTTTTTGCCGTCAAAAGTGAATGCAAGTCCGTTGCGGGCGGAGCGGGTCTGCAAAACGCAGTCAAACATGTCGATTCCGCGCATTGCACCTTCAACCAGGCAATCCGGACTTCCGACTCCCATCAGATAATGCGGCTTGTTCACCGGCATATGCGGCATAAGCTGTTCAAGCATTTCGTACATAACAGGTTTTGGTTCCCCAACGGAAAGCCCTCCGATTCCGTACCCGGGAAAATCTAGATCGCTTAATACTTTTGCACTCTCAATCCGAAGATCGGCGAACATGCCTCCCTGCACGATTCCGAACAGAGCCTGATCTTCGCGTGTGTGACTTTCCTTACAGCGCTTTGCCCAGCGATGAGTTCTGTTCATTGCAGCTATTGTGTAGCTGCGGTCACAGTCAGCAGGTGCGCATTCATCAAACGCCATCGCAATATCCGCACCGAGAGCCTGCTCAATTTCCATTACATACTCAGGCGTGAAAAACATTTTATGGCCGTCAATATGAGAGCTGAATTCGACTCCCTCCTCATGAATTTTGTTCATTGAAGCAAGGCTGAAAACCTGAAATCCGCCGCTGTCGGTCAACATTGGTCCGTGCCACCGGGAAAACTCGTGCAGTCCGCCTGCTTCGCGCACCAGTTCATGACCCGGGCGAAGGTGCAGATGATAAGTATTGGAAAGCATGATTCCGGCACCTATTTCCTTTAAGTCTCTGGGCGTCATTGCCTTGACGGTCGCCTGCGTTCCGACACACATGAAACACGGAGTATCAATAACGCCGTGAGGCGTGTGCAGCTTGCCGAGACGTGCGCCGGTTCGGCTGTCTGTTTTTACAAGTTCATATCTTACGGGTTGGTCCATTAATTTCACTCCTGTTGAAGAATGCCGGAAATATACCAGGCATTATTATCTATCGTTTATTTATAAAAAATCAAGCCTGCAATTACTTCAGCCTAAGCTTTTTTAAATGAAGAATGATGCGTCTCCGAACGAGAAAAAGCGATAACGTTCTTCAACGGCATGTTTATAAATCCGCATCACCTCTTCACGGGATGAAAACGCACTGATGAGCATCAGAAGCGTTGACTCCGGAAGGTGAAAATTTGTTATGAGTGCATCCACGGCCTTGAATCTGTATCCCGGGGTTATGAATATGTCGGTTGATCCGCTTCCGGGATGAACAATTCCGTTTTCGTCAGTAATGCTCTCGAGCGTGCGGCAGCTTGTTGTTCCGACTGCAATTATCCTTCCACCGTTTGCGCGTGCGCGATTGATTCTGTCCGCCGCATCCTGTGTGCACTCATAGTGTTCCGAGTGCATATGATGTTCCTCAACGTTTTCGACGGAAACCGGGCGAAATGTGCCAAGTCCCACATGCAAAAGAACATCAACAATATCAATACCCTTTTCAGATATGCGCGAAAGCAGCTCATCGGTAAAGTGCAGTCCGGCTGTCGGCGCAGCAGCCGATCCGTTTTCTTTTGCATAAACCGTCTGATAACGGGTTTTGTCATCCAACCTTTCCGTAATGTACGGCGGAAGCGGCATCTCGCCCGCTCGATCGAGAATTTCCTCAAAAATTCCGTCATAATTCAGCCGGATGATCCTGTTCCCGTCTTCAAGCATTTCTGTAACGCTTGCCGAAAGCTCATCGCTGATTTTGAACGTCAGCCCCAATTTTGCACGTCTTCCTGGCTTCACAAGGCATTCCCAGTGTTTTTCATCGATTCTGCGAAGCAGCAGAAACTCCATTTTCCCGCCGGTTTCGGGGCGCGTACCGTAAAGCCTTGCAGGAATAACCCGCGTTGTGTTGCGAACAAGAACATCTCCGGGATTAAGGTAGTTTATAATGTCTGAAAAGACCTTGTCTTCAGTTCCTTTTGTCGTACGGTTGTAAACCAAAAGGCGTGATGCGCTGCGGCACTCGGCGGGAGACTGAGCAATCAGTTCTTTCGGTAAATCATAGTAAAATTCACTCGTTTTCAATCGTTATTTCCTCATTTGAACCCGCGAAAAGAGCCCTGATATTCCGATCACGAATTCGTAGCCGGCTCATTCGATCGTTTTGTAAATCAGCTTCATTTCAGGCGGTTGGGATACTGATATTTCAACTGCTGAAACCAGCATGTCCAGTGCTTGGGCGAGATTCCGCTCGTCATTGACATACATGCTTGCAAACGCTTCTCCGCAGGAAACTTTGTCACCGTACCGCTTGCGCATCAGAATTCCGACAGCAGGGTCGATACTGTCGGAAACATGTTCCCGTCCCGCTCCTATGAGAAGTGAAGCGAGTCCGATTTGTTTTGCATCCATCGCACCGATGTAACCCGAGCGGGGAGCAAGTACAGGAACAATGCGGCGTGTATTGACCAATTTATCAGGTTCGTCAATGTAAGAAGTATCACCGCCGAGCTGTTCAATCATTTCACGAAGCTTATTCAATGCAGCTCCTGATTTTATCACAGCCTGCAATTTCGGAACGGCGGTTTCGACACTGTCTGTAAGACCCGAAAGCTTCAGCATGTTTCCTGCAAGCGCAAAACAAACGCGTACAAGCTGGTCATCCACCGGAACATCACCGCGAAGAACCTGAATTGCTTCCCGCATCTCAAGACCGTTTCCGACAGCCATTCCGAGCGGGCGACTCATGTCAGTGATGAGCGCAACGGTTCTTTTGTTCATGTTTTTTCCGATTGCAACCATTTCGGAGGCAAGTTCAACCGCCTCTTCAATTTTTTCCATGAATGCGCCGTTGCCGGTTTTGACGTCAAGAACGATTGCATCTGTTCCTGCTCGAGGCAATGAGCGGAATGCTTTTTACCGTTCCGCTGACATCGCGCAGCGCATACATTTTTTTATCCGCAGGATCAAGATCGGCAGATTGACCGATAACGCAAAGGCCGATATCACGAACGATTTGTTTAAATCGTTCGAGCGGCTGTTCAACACAAACTCCGGGAATTGATTCAAGTTTGTCGAGAGTGCCGCCGGAGTGAGCAAGCCCTCTGCCGGACATTTTTGCAACCGTGCCGCCGCAGGCCGCAACAAGCGGCGCAACAACAAGAGTTGTAGTGTCTCCGACACCGCCGGTTGAATGCTTATCAACTTTAATTCCCGGAACATCGGACAAATCAACCGTATCGCCGGAATCGATCATTGCCTTTGTCAAAGCTGCAGTCTCTGCTTCGTTCATGCCACGGCAGCAGATCGCCATCATAAATGAAGTCATTTGATAGTCCGCAACTTCACCGTTTACGAGTCCGTTTATCATGAAGTCGATTTCTTCAGGTTTGAGCACATGTCCGTAGCGCTTCTTTTCAATTATTTCTGTAATAATCATATTGACAGCTCCCTATCGGAATTATGTTGCATCGGCGCAGCTTCAAAACGTATGCAGCCGCGCCATATTGCTTTAAAAATGCTTTTTATTCAACGGTTACGGATTTCGCAAGGTTTCTGGGCTTATCGATATCGCAACCCTTAAGCGAAGCAATGTAATATGCAAACAACTGCAGCGGTACAATTGTGAGCGATGGTGTTGCAATACTTTCGCATTCGGCAATTCTTATCGCATAGTCTGCAACATTTTCGGTCTGTGTGTCGTCTTCGTTAATGACGGCAATGACACTTGCTCCGCGTGCTTTGACCTCTTTGATGTTTGAGATCATTTTTTCGAGCAGTGGCCTGTATGTACACAGTGCGATAACAAGCGTGCCGTTCTCAATGAGTGAAATAGTTCCGTGCTTCAATTCTCCCGCAGCATATGCTTCGGAATGAATATAAGAAATTTCTTTAAGCTTCAGCGATGCTTCAAGAGAAAGCGCGTAATCGATATTTCTCCCGATGAAGAACATGTCATGCCCGTTGAAAAACTGCGATGCAAGGAACTGAATCTGCTCAACGTTCGACAGCATGAATTTAAGCTGCTCGGGCACTTTTTCAAGGCATTCAATTTCATGCGCGATTTGTCGTTCGCTCATCTTGTCTTGAGCTTGCGCAATGCACAGCATCAAAAGATGGATAAGCACAAGCTGCGTGCTGTATGCCTTTGTTGTGGCAACGGCAATTTCGGGACCGGCCCAAGTGTAAAGAACATCTTCACTTTCGTTTGCAATTGTGCTGCCGACGACGTTCACGATTGCAATGGTCTTTGCTCCGCGTTTTTTTGCTTCGCGCAGTCCGTAAAGCGTATCCAACGTCTCGCCCGATTGGCTGATAACGATGGCGAGTGTGCTCTCATCAACTATCGGATCGTCGTAACGAAACTCGGAAGCGAGAACAGGCTCAACAGGAATGCGCAAAGCAGCACGCATGAAATAACCCGCAACAAAGCCGACATGGTAAGCCGAACCGCAGCCGATGATCTTAATTGAATTCACTTTTTTCAGCATTTCGACAGTAATATGTTTAAAGCCGAGCTCGATTCTGCCGTTCGCAATGCGCGGAGCAATCGTTTTTGCAATTGCTTCCGGCTGTTCCATGATTTCTTTAATCATAAAATGCGGGTATCCGCCCTTTTCGGCTGCGCTTGCATCCCAGTCAATGTGTTCATAAACGCAATTTACACGTTCGCCGTAAGAATTAATGACGGTAACACCAACCTTTGTAAGTATTGCAAGCTCACGCTCTCCAAGCCTGTATACATCGCGTGTATGCTTAAGAATTGCGGGAATATCGGACGCAATAAAGTTCTCATCTTTGCCTGCTCCTATAATAAGCGGGCTGTCCTTACGCATGGCAATAATCTGCCAAGGATAATCCTTGAACAGTATCCCGAGTGAATACGAGCCGCTTATCTTGCTTTCAGCAATGCGGACAGCCGCAACAGGGTCACCGCTGTAGTAGTAGTCAATAAGTTCGGAAACAACTTCCGAATCTGTCTCGGTTGAGAAGCTGTACCCGTGTTCGGTCAAAAACTGCCTAAGTTCAAGATAGTTTTCAACAATACCGTTGTGAACGACCGCAACTCTGCCGCTTTTTGATCTGTGCGGATGAGCATTCAAATCGGAAGGTTCACCGTGCGTTGCCCAACGGGTATGGCCTATGCCGACGCAGGAATCATCTGCCGGAGCAGCATCGATTATTTTTCGTAAATCGGCAATTCTGCCGCGTGTTTTAAAAACGTTTATTCCTTTTTCGGACACGAGAGCTATTCCCGCGGAATCGTAACCGCGGTATTCAAGCTTTTCTAAAGCGTCCAAAAGGATGGGAGTTGCTTTTTTTTCTCCAATATAGCCGACTATGCCGCACATAGTTTATGCCTCCTTAATATCATCCATATCATTATACAACTTTTCGTGAGGAAATAAAAGGCTGAATTTTCTGTTTTTCAATAAATGTCAAAACGAATACGCAAAACGGCGGAAAAAGATGAAAGTGCAATGCGAATTTTCCTGTTGCCGAAAGCTGTCCTTTTCTGTTATAATATATGTGAAGCCGTGTTCGAAACGGCGCAATACGGTAAAGGTAACGATGTTATAATGTTAAAAAGCGATAAGAAGTACACTTCATACATCGAAGTGCTGAAATCCGAGTTGGTTCCTGCGGCAGGCTGCACCGAACCCATCGCAATTGCGTTTGCTGCCGCAAAGGCACACTCGGTGCTCGGAAAGCTGCCTGAAAAGGTTGTAATTTACGTCAGCGGAAATATCATAAAAAACGTTAAAAGCGTTGTTGTTCCGAACACAGGCGGACTGCGCGGAATCGAAGCGGCCGCAGCAGCGGGCATTGCTGCAGGCGATGCTTCGAAAGTTCTCGAAGTAATTGCCGATGTCGATGAAAACGGCAAGCAGCGCATTTTGGATTTTCTTGAGCTGCACAATATCATCGTTCGTCCGGCCGACAATGACCTTGTTTTTGACATAGACCTTACGGTTTTTGCGGGCAACGACAGTGTTCGCATTCGAATTACTGATTATCACACAAATATCGTGCTGATTGAAAAAAACGGTGAAGTTGTTTACGCACCCGAAAGCGTTACTTTTGAAAAATCCGAAAATGCACTCGTCACTGAAAAAGATGCAATGACGATTTCCGAAATCGTTGATTTTGCCGATACGGTTGACCTCTCGGACATCGGCGACACCATCCGCAGACAGATTCAGTATAATTCTGCAATTTCCGCCGTCGGCCTTGCGCACGATTACGGCGCAAACGTCGGCAGAATTCTGCTGAAAACATACGGTAATGATGTTAAAATTCGTGCAGCGGCGGCTCCCGCAGCCGGAAGCGATGCACGCATGAGCGGCTGTGAGCTGCCCGTCATCATAGTTTCCGGAAGCGGCAACCAGGGAATGACTG
>CALAXO010000199.1 GCA_937894955.1 uncultured Clostridia bacterium | reverse complement strand
TGCCGTTTGCGGGCTGAACAACGGTAATGCTGTGCTTTGCCGCGCCGGGTTCTGCATCAAAGGCGGTGCTGAGCTTGATGCTCTCTTCCTGCTCGCCTTCCTGAACCGTGTAGAACACGCGTCCTGCATCGCTGCCGTAATCAAGGCCGGTGAAGCTGACCGTGCTGCTCTGAGCTTCTTTGGAAGCAATCTGCGTATAGTTCCCGTTTACGTCACGCAGATAAAGCCGAACCGTGCCGCCCGTCGGAACGTGGGTAAGGTTGAATGTATCGCTTGCGCCCTTGTTGTTTTTTGCGGAAGCAAACTTCATAAGCACAATGTCGCTGCGTTCGCGCTCGGCGCTTTCGAACATCTGCCATTCATAGATTCGGATAGCCCCCCATGCGGAAGAGCCGCTGTTGGAGATATAGAGTCTCCATTCCTGTGCGGTGACGGGGGTAATCAGTTCATCGGTGACAGCCGAACTGTTGCTGCTTGTGCTGTATGCCGATACCCAATTGTTTCCGTTTTTGTACTGAACGGAAAAAGCAATTGTGTTCATGTCCTGAGCCTCGCCGCCGTATTCGGCGTGTTCAATTCGAATTCGTTTGATGGTTCGCGGTTGGTCGAGTTTTATCGTCATCCAGCCGCTCCGCGCATTAGTGGCGCACCATTTCGAACCGTTTTCGCTCGTTCCGTCAATAGCCTTTGATGCGGGTTCGCCGTCATTTTGAGCGGAATAACCTGTGACTTCGGCCAAGGGGCA
Source organism: uncultured Clostridia bacterium (assembly GCA_937894955.1). Taxonomy (GTDB): domain Bacteria; phylum Bacillota; class Clostridia; order Christensenellales; family CAG-138; genus PeH17. The sequence goes on along the minus strand of CALAXO010000199.1, from coordinate 593 downwards.
GACATTCACGGGAACGGTAACATCGCTCAGCTTTTCGGTATCGCCGTTTTCATAGGGCCAATCGATTGTGAAGCGGGAGCTTTCGCCGCGAACACCGTTTGCGTTTACGGGAACGACCTCAACGGTAACATCCGCCTGCTCATCGTTTCGAACAAGGTTCGGAATATAATACGCGGTGTTGGGCGTTTCCATTATAAGTGTTCTTGTGCCGTCCGCATTGAGTCTGTAAATCTCGTAGGAGGAGGCGTTATTGCCGTTCCACTTGATGCGCGCTTCGGCAGTGTATGCATCGAGATAAATTATTTCTTCAAGCTTTGCATTGCTTGCGCTTGCAGCCGCCGCTTCGGAATCGGTGACGGCAAGCCTGCCGATGTTGACCTGATAGTCGGAAACATTGCTTGCGCTGCCGATTTCAAAGCCGATCGCATAGAGTTTTTTGCCGCTGAGTGAAGCGAGGGAAACATTGCTTGTTGTCCAGCCGCCGCTGCCTGCGTCAAGGGCAAAAGTTGCTTTTTGGCAATCTGCATAGCTTGAAGTGCTGCTGTCGCCGTAATAGGCAACAAGTTTCATCAGCCCCCTGTCGTTCTTGGCGG
>CALAXO010000198.1 GCA_937894955.1 uncultured Clostridia bacterium | reverse complement strand
TTGCGTGAACAAAAGGAATTCTATCCCGATGCGGACACGGTTCTTGACGGAATCATTCCGAGCTATCTTACCGGATTTATTTACAGCTCACTTGTTGACAGTTATTGCAGTGAGCAGGAAGCGCGAATGACGGCAATGAGTTCCGCAGGAAAAAATGCGGAAGAGATTCTAAAGAAGCTGCAAATGCAGTATAACAGCCTGCGTCAATCCGCAATTACAAACGAGATGATCGAAATCACCTCGGGAGCGCGTGCATTGAAGCTTAAAAAACTGAAATCAAGGCAAACACCGAAAACCGAAGGGGGCAACGCCCAATGACAAACACAGCAGAAACAAAATCACTAAACTCCGCCCTGCCCAAGGGCGAGATTTCAGGCGTGAACGGTCCGGTTGTGGACGTTGCCTTTCGAAAGGACAGCCTGCCGAAAATTCGTGAAGCGTTATTTGTTGTAATTAACGGTAAAAAGCGTGTTATGGAAGTTGCACAGCATATCGGAGGCGGACTTGTTCGCTGCATCATGCTCGGACCTGCCGAAGGGCTTTACCGCGGTTTGGAAGTCTGCTCCACCGGTTCCCCGATTTCCGTTCCCGTTGGAGACGCAGTTCTCGGAAGGCTTTTCAATGTTCTTGGGGAATGTATGGACGGCGGAAAACCGCTGCCTGCCGGAACGGAACGCAGAAGCATTTACCGCCCTGCCCCGCCCTATGCCGAAAGGCAGACAACCGAAGAAATTTATGAAACCGGCATCAAGGTCATTGACCTGCTTGCTCCCTATGCAAAAGGCGGAAAAATCGGCCTTTTCGGCGGTGCGGGTGTCGGTAAGACGGTTCTGATTCAGGAACTGATTCATAATATTGCAACCGAGCACGGCGGATATTCCGTGTTTACAGGCGTCGGCGAACGCAGCCGCGAGGGCAATGACCTTTGGATCGAAATGCATTCCGGCGGCGTTATTGACAAAACCGCACTCGTGTTCGGGCAGATGAATGAAGCTCCCGGAGTGCGTATGCGTGTCGGTCTCACGGGGCTTACAATGGCAGAATATTTCCGCGACGTAAGTCATAAGGACGTGCTTCTTTTTATCGATAATATTTTTCGCTTTATACAAGCAGGCAGCGAAGTTTCAACTTTGCTCGGCCGTATGCCCTCCGCCGTCGGCTACCAGCCCACGCTTTCAAATGATTTGGGTGAGCTTGAAGAACGCATTGCTTCAACAAAAAACGGCTCCGTAACCTCGGTGCAGGCTATTTATGTTCCCGCGGATGATCTTACCGACCCCGCACCTGCAACGACATTCTCCCATCTTGATGCAACAACGGTTCTCAGCCGCCGTGTTGCGGAAATGGGTATCTACCCCGCTGTTGAACCGCTCGAATCCTCATCGCGCATGCTTGAACCCGAAATCGTCGGCGAGGAACACTATCGCGTTGCCTGCCGTGTTCAGGAGATTCTTGAACACTATAAAGAACTTCAGGACATTATTGCTATTCTCGGCATGGACGAACTGAGCGATGAAGACAAGTTGACAGTGCGAAGAGCAAGAAAGATTCAGCGTTTTCTTTCCCAACCATTCAGCGTTGCAGAAAAGTTTACAGGTGTTCCCGGAATTTATGTGCCGCTCAGTGAAACGATACGCAGCTTTGCCGCGATTGTTGACGGTGAAGCAGATGAATTTCCCGAAAGTGCCTTTTTCAATGTCGGCACCATTGATGATGTCCGTAAAAAAGCGCAGTCGCTTTCCGGCCAATGCGAAAAGACCGATGACGGCACGGCGGCCGCAGAATAAAAAACAGGAGGGCATGAATGGCAAAACCGTTTCAACTTGAAATCCTTACGCCCGAACGTGCATTTTACAGGGGCGAATGCATTTCACTGATCGTGCCTGTCAGCGACGGAATGCTCGGAATAATGGCAAACCATACTCCGATGACTGCTGCAATCACCGATGGTGAAGTTGTTTTCACTCTGCCTGACGGCAGCAAAACTCCTTGCGCCGTGACGCAGGGAATGATCGATGTTTCTGCCTCTCGTGTTCGGGTTCTTTGTGACTCCGCTTTGCATCCTGATGAAATCAATGCAGAGGCTGAGCGCAAGCAGGCTGAAGCCGCCGCATTGAAGCTGCGCGAAAAACTCGGCCACCGCGACTATGTGCTTTCGAAGCTGACCTTTGCCAAAGCCACAAACCATTTGCGCGTCAAACAGCATAATTCCTGACAGTACTTTCTAAACAAATTCCCCGTGACGAATGCAAATCTCTGTTTCGGCACGGGCTTTTTAAAAGTCCGCCAATATATTGCGATATTAAATTTGCCGTCTATTGACTTTACGGTTTATGCGTGCTAGAATCCATTTGAAAAGTGAATACAGCTCAAGTGCCCGAATTCAGCCTTCTTACGATGAATTCGGGAGAATAGACAATCGGGTCAAAGTCCCGAACGGTACCGCCGCTGTTGGTGCGTAGGCAATGTTTTATTGATGCAAATCAGCCATTGGGAAACTGAGAAGGCAAAACATTCGCTGTTGATGCACAAGTCAGAAGACCTGCTTGAGTCGGATCCTCCTTTGCTTATGCGGCTCACGAGTTATGAGGTTGGCGGATGTTTTTTGTTGTGTAAACGGTGCAGCTTTGTTGCTGTGCCGTTTTTCTTATCTGCATTTCCGCTCACTCCGTTGTGCTCAAAGCCGAACAATAAAGATATTGGAAAAGTAACAATGAATCACAGCACCACTCCCCGCAATAATGCGGACGAGCGCAGTCAACTCGAAGATGAGTTCGCAAGACAGCACGCAAGCGATACTGACGAACAGCTTTTGAACTATGTAGGCAGTATTGCAAGCAAGCTCGGCCGAAAGCCCACAAAAGAAGAAACTGTCGGTTATCGTTACATAAAGTCACGACTCGGCAATTGGCCCGGCATCATGGTTAAGCTCGGGCTGCTTGAGCCGAAGTCAGTTCGGCGGGAACGCGTAAGATGTTCCATAGCCAACAAACAGAAAAGCAGGAGTAGAAAGAATTGAAGCATTCAAGGTTATTTAAGTGCATCAGTCTGTTTCTTGCGGCAATCATGCTTTTGACATTGCTGTCAATGATTTTGTCGGCAAGCTTTGTTTTACCCGAAAATCCAATAGCCAAGGTATCTCCTTTTTCTGACAGCGAGCTTTCACACAACGGGTCAGGAAAAAACGAAGCACCGACATCGACTTTGACTCCAACGCCGGAGCAATCCGACACGCCGACCCCCGGTGCCTCTGAGGCTCCGACTTCCAAACCGTCGGAGACTCCGACTTCCAAACCGTCGGAGACGCCCACGCCCAATATATCGGATAATTCAGAACCGACTGAAACGCCGACTCCGAGACCGTCCAACGTGCCGACTCCGAGACCGACCAACGCGCCGACTCCGAGACCGACCAACGCGCCGACT
>CALAXO010000197.1 GCA_937894955.1 uncultured Clostridia bacterium | reverse complement strand
AAGCTACAAAAGCTTTGCGGATTTTTTGAAACATGGTTTTGCCTTTTTTGCGCTTGAGGGCGAAAACATCTGCGGAAACATTATTTCCAACGGAGAATACAACGGCTGCCGCATCGTCGGCGCGGATACAAAAGCGGAATATCGCCGGCGCGGTATTGCATCGGCATTGCTGCGCACCGCAATTGAATCTGCACGCGAGCGCGGGAACGAAATAATATGGGAGTGTGCAGAGGAAAACATACCTTCGGTGCGCACTGCCGAAAGCTGCGGAATGCATCGATGCGGAGAGTTTTTTGTCCGCTGGTTCGAATTCGAACCGCAAACTCCGCAGGATTAAGCAAATCGTTTCAACTGCATACGAACCGGATTTTCTGAAACCGAACTTGGACGCGGTCGTGAGGGCTGCGCTCTTAATATATTTTTCAAAACGCGATTCAAAGCTTGACAAGACACGAATTGGTGATATAATAATAACAGGAATCATTCCTAAGGAGGGGTGAATGACAAGGCAGCGACAGTTGATTTACAATATAATACAACGGGCGGATGATCACCCGACAGCCGAAATGATTTATGCAAGGGCAAAGGCCGAAATGCCGTCCATTGCGTTCGGAACTGTCTATCGGAATCTGAAACTCATGGTCGATGCCGGAGAGATACTTCACATTCCTGTTGCCGGTGAGCCGGACAGATACGACAAGACCCTTCGCCCGCATGAGCATATGCAGTGCATTGAATGCGGCAGGGTTGCCGACTGTGACCCGGGTGATCTGAAATCATATTTCAGCAGCAAAATCAGTGAAGAAATTGTTTCCTACACACTCAACCTTTTCTATATCTGTGATGAATGCAGACGAAGGCAGAAAAGGGAGAAATAATCAAAAGCGAGCATAAAATGCTGACCGGCGGCGAAAGCCGCACAAAATATAAATCTCTGGAGGATAACAAAATGAAAAAGTTCGTATGTTCAGTATGTGGTTACGTTTATGAGGGCGATTCCGCTCCCGAAGTATGTCCCGTTTGCGGCGCACCCGCAGAAAAGTTCATCGAGCAGTCCGAAACCATGAGTTGGGCAGCAGAGCATGTTGTCGGCGTTGCACAGGGCGCACCTGAGGATATCATGGCGGATCTGCGTGCAAATTTCGCAGGTGAGTGCTCCGAAGTCGGTATGTATCTTGCAATGGCAAGGGTTGCATACCGCGAAGGTTATCCCGAAATCGGCCTCTATTGGGAAAAAGCGGCTCATGAAGAGGCTGAGCATGCTGCAAAGTTTGCCGAACTTCTCGGCGAAGTTGTAACTTCCAGCACCAAAAAGAACCTTCAAATGCGTGTTGAAGCCGAAAACGGCGCAACCGCAGGCAAGACCGATCTTGCAAAGCGCGCAAAGGCTCATAACCTTGATGCAATTCACGACACCGTTCATGAAATGGCACGTGATGAAGCCCGCCACGGCAAGGCTTTCGCAGGCCTTCTGAACAGGTATTTCGGCGAATAAAAACATTGCCGTCAATTGTCCGAGCGGCGG
>CALAXO010000196.1 GCA_937894955.1 uncultured Clostridia bacterium | reverse complement strand
CGGCATACCAATATGTTGAGGACAACTGCATTATTCCGGGCGTCACGATTTCCGGAGTTCCAGTCGGCGGAATGGACTATGAAAACGCACGCAATGCAATGCTTGATGCGCTGAGTGCGGAGTTTTCGAAAATCAACATTTCCGTCACTGTGGATAATGTTACCATTGTTCTCACCGCATCGGATTTTCGCATTACGACAAACATCAACGAGCTGCTCAGTTCCGCGTTCAAACTCGGCAGAAGCGATGCCGATCCTTATCGGAATTATCTGACGCGCGTCGAAATTGCCGAAAAAGGTTTTGAAGTCGGCAGCTACACCCTTCATATGGACGAGGAAAGCGTTGCCGCAATCGTATCCGAAGCAGCTGCTCAACTGGATCAGCCCCCTATCGAACCCTATGTGACGCTTTTGAACCGTGTCGGCGGCGGTAAACCGGGTTACGGCACGGGCGGCGATATTTCAACCGTTTGCAAAACTCAAAAAGTCAAAGCTCCCGACGGAACCGTTGTCGGAGAGATTCTTTTTCATACCGGCAGCAACGGTTTCTGTCTTAACCGCGAAGATATGCTGAAGCAAATTTCCGAAGCATTCAATTCCGGGAATTATAATGCGTCCCTTTCACTCCTTCTTGAGGAAGTCGAACCCGAAGGCGACGTGAACACGCTCATTGACTCAATGCGTGAACTTTCCCGTTTCTCAACCGAATTTACAACAAGCAACGAATCCCGTTCCCGCAACGTCCAAAAAGCGGCCGGGCTGCTTAACTGCGTTATTCTCAAACCGGGCGAAGAGCTCAGCTACAACGAGCTTCTGGGGCCGCGCACCGAAGAACTCGGCTGGCTCCCGGCGCATGGGATTTCCGGCGGCAAAGAATATATTGACACTCCCGGCGGCGGAATCTGCCAGGTAAGCTCAACACTGTACAATTCATTGCTGCTTATCGGACCCGATGTTCGCATCGTCAGCCGCTCCCATCACTCAATTCCCGGAAGCTATGTTGCAATGGGGCTTGACGCAACCGTTTCGTATTACGGACCCGACCTTGTGTGGAGCAATGTATCGGAGTCTCCGATGTTCCTTTTTGCCTATGCGGACATGCGGACGAAAACCGTTTACACGGTTGTATACGGCACGCAGCCCGACGACGGAACGCATTATAAAATTTGGTCAAATACCATAGAAAAACTCGACCCTCCCGAACCCAAACGCATTGCCGAACCGCTTTGGCCGACAGGATATTCGAAAATGGTCATATCACCCCGTTACGGCTACGTCGTTGAAGTTTACAGGCAGCTTGTCGGTGCGGACGGTCAGCCGGCAGGCGATGTTGAAAAGCTCTACGCCGACAAATACGCTGCCGTGCAGGGCGAGCTGCATTACGGCACCGGCAGTTCGACTCTTCCCGTGCCGAACCGCTGAAAATAATTGTTAACCGCTATTGACAAAAACCTGCATTGCTATTAAAATGTATTGAAGTTTCGATTCGACCAACGAACTAACCGGAAGGAGACTAATGATGAACAAGAAAGTATTTGTAAAACTTATTGCACTGCTTACGACTGCTGCAATGCTGCTCGGTGTCTGCGCCTGCTCCGCAATCGACGACAACCCCACCATCGGCAAAATCGGCAAGGTAAAGATTACGCTTTCACAGTACCAGCAGATTTACCAGCAGTACAGCTATTACGCAAACAGCATGGATGATTTCAACGGTTTCATTAAAGACCAGCTCATCACCTACGGCGTGACCCTTAACAAGTGCTATGAACTCGGTCTTGACAAAAAAATTAACAATGACGAGCTTCAGAAGAATGTTGATGCTCAGCTTGATCAGGCACTCGCAAGCTACAAAGTCGATGCAAGCAT
>CALAXO010000195.1 GCA_937894955.1 uncultured Clostridia bacterium | reverse complement strand
AAGAGACCGAGCGTGAAGAACTTTCTGTTATTATCTCCCGCCGTCCCTGTGCGCTCATCGTCAAGCAGCCCGGCACGCCGTTCATCTGCGACACAACAAAGTGCAAAAACTGCGGCATGTGCTTAAAAATCGGTTGCCCCGCCATCCGCAAAACGGAAACCGGCGTTGCCGTCGATCCCACACAGTGCGTTGGATGCGGACTTTGCGAACAGCTTTGTCACTTTGGCGCACTCCACACCGAAGCTTAAGGAGGGTTAATTATATGTTTAACATTGTTATCGTCGGCGTCGGTGGGCAGGGCACTCTGCTTGCCAGCAAAATTCTCGGCCAGCTTGCAATGAACAACGGCTACGAGGTTCGCGTCAGCGAGGTTCACGGTATGAGTCAGCGCGGCGGCAGCGTTGTGACTTACGTTCGCATCAGCAATGATCAGCCTCTCTATTCTTCCATTGTTGAACAGGGTCAGGCCGATATCGTCCTTGCATTCGAGGATCTCGAAGCTCTGCGCGCACTCCCTTATCTTAAGTCGGAAGGCACAATGATTGTTAACACACAGAAGATACTGCCCATGCCCGTTATTACCGGTGCTGCAAAGTATCCCGAAGATTGCCTTGAAAGGGTTGAAAACGCCTGCAGGACGATCAAGCTCAACGCTGTTGAAATTGCACACGAATGCGGAACTTACAAAGCTGCAAACGTCGTTTTGATGGGCGTTGTTGCCAAGATGCTTCCCTTCCCCGTCGAAGAATGGCATAAAGCAATCGAACAATGCGTAAAGCCAAAATTCCTTGAAATCAATATCAAGGCCTTTGATCGCGGTTACGGCATCTGAATCGGCTTTTATCACGGGTAATGCTAAAGCAGCCCAAATAAACTATGTACGATTTCACAAGTTCAATTAACAGAGCCTGTACCGGCTCCATAAAGATTGACATGGCACCCGAGCCCGTAAAGGGCTCGGGACTTGTGCCGTTGACAATCGCAGATCAGGAGTTTGCAGTTGCTCCGGAAATTTCAGACGCTGTCTGCAAGGCCGCTGCCCATGGCATTTACGGTTACACCTATGCCGATTCGGAGTACCGCAGCGCAGTTAATTCATGGATGCTCCGCAGGCACAACTGGGACATTTCGAAGCATAACCTCTTTACGGTGAACGGCGTTGTTACCGCTCTCGGCATTGCCGTGCGTGCATTGACGACCGAGGGAGACGAGATTGTGATTCAACCGCCCGTTTATCCCCCGTTTGCAGGCACAGTACGCAAGAATAACCGTATTCTCGTTGAAAACCCGCTTATTCTGCGCAG
>CALAXO010000194.1 GCA_937894955.1 uncultured Clostridia bacterium | reverse complement strand
TGCTGTATTCGGACATTGACCCCGAAAAAGCCTGCAGCATGTGTGAAAACGACCTGCACGACAGCGCGGACGACGACACCGGAGAATCGGGCAGCACGAACGACAGCACAGCGGATATTCTGTCGAGGCTTTCGGCACATTTTTCAAGCGATACAGAGGATGAATAATCCGTTTCGAACAGAACCTTTATCAGCGTCGCCTTAAAATAATGCCTGCAATGATACCAAGCAGCGCAATGCCGGCGCAGATAAGCACAAGCGTCCCAAAACTTGTCGTTTTGGCGGAGCTTGCCCCTTCCGCAAATGCCGGTGAACAGCACAGCGCGTAAATGACGGCCGCAAAGCAGCCGATGGATGAAAAAAGATTGCATTTCTTCATATTTGTTGCTCTCCTTGTACTCCCGACCCGCATGTTCAACTTCATTCATCGTCTGCGAGCGGCAATTAACGGATTCAACTTTGTTAAAAGCAGAACCTGAGCTTAAACAGCTTCACATGCATTATAACACTTTACCGATGCATTATCCACAGCAAGTTTAATAAACACTTCAAACAGCATACCGATTCAAAGTTCATATCAGTCGATGCCCCCTTGCCGAATGCGCATGGGGGTCTTTTAATGTAAGAACCCGACAGGAAAGATTTGCTGACGGGGAGCGCACCCGCTTACTATATATTTGCTTGATCCATTGAACAACGGTTGACTTTTTAATAAAATTTTTATATTATTTACCTGCACATGCAGATTGCGGTTTCGACTCACGCTGATGAATGTGCGGGGGGAATTTCATAATGCAGACTGCATCTTTTTGCAATCGGTATGCGCCGACTGCACATCAGGTGTTTTTTGTGTTTCGAATTATGAAATATGAAAGGGACTTTCGGCACTCCGTAAGTCAACGGTTCTTAATGTCATGAATGAATTTATCCTCACTTGCTGTTCAACTGCCGACCTTCCTAAGGAACGATTCGAACAGCTCAAAGTTCCCTATGTTTGCTTCAATTACACAATTGACGGAGTTACTTATCCGGATGATCTCGGGCAGAGCATACCGTTCGATGAGTTTTACCGCCGCATGGCGGAAGGCGCAATGACATCCACTTCGCAGGTGAATATGGATCAGTATTTGCAATTTTTTGAACCCTTCCTTGCAGATGGAAAAGACGTTTTGCATGTTACCCTGTCCTCCGGAATTTCGGGTTCGTTTAATTCCGCGTGCGCGGCTGCGCAGGCTTTGCACGAAAAATATCCTGAAAGAAAGCTTTATGTCGTCGATTCTCTCGGCGCATCATCGGGGTACGGGCTTATAATCGATAAGATGGCAGAGCTTCGCGATTCCGGCATGGATATAGATGCGCTTCATGACTGGGTGGAGGAGCACAAGCTTAACATGCATCATTGGTTCTTCTCGACTGACTTGACATATTATGTGCGCGGGGGAAGAATTTCGAAATCTGCCGGATTTATCGGCTCGATTCTGCATATTTGCCCGCTGCTGAACTGCGATAATTTGGGCAGACTCACTCCGCGCGCCAAGATACGCACGAAAAAGCGCGCAATAAGCGAAATCGTCCAAAAAATGGTCGAGAATGCGGAGAACGGACTTGATTATTCCGAAAAATGCTTCATCTGCAATTCAGCTTGCTATGACGATGCACGTGCGGTTGCGGATCTTGTTGAAGCGACTTTCCCGAAGCTTAACGGCAAGGTGCTGATCACGTCGATCGGAACAACCATCGGAAGCCATACAGGTCCCGGAACCGTTGCGCTTTTCTTCTGGGGAAAGAAGCGCATTGACTGAATTTGATACCGGCTTAAAAACAAGACGCATTGCCGCAAACAGGGGCAATGCGCTTAATTTTTTTCATCATCAATTTTATGCAGCACAAAATGCGTTATGCACAAGGGATTCGGCTTTTATGAAAGGAGCAGCTCTTTCACGCGCATTGCGGCCGCCACGTTGAATTCGCACCTTGTGTCCACTTGATAATCAACGCATGCGCTTCGGATTATTTCGGGTGAGGCGTCCACGTTTTCGGCAGCAAGCAAAGCCGTTACAATGCGAACAAATTCGTTAAGCTGCAAAACGGGCAGCTCAACGATAACTTCAAACAGACTCGGGAGCACAGGCGATTTTGAACAGGCCGCGAGCAAAATATTCATCGGCAGCAAAGGTTCGATCACCGTTCCGCATGCATCCTCCCGCAGCTCATCGCAGAGGAGCATGAATTTGAGCGGCTGACAACGCAATCTTGTGAGCAAATCAATGCAATTCAGGCTGCCGTTGAGCGCGTAAACAAGGCGGAGCTGGGGCAATTCGTCCGTCAGCTCAAGCATCATGGTCGTTTTGCCCATTCCCTGCTGCCCGCAAATAAGCATGGGATGTGCGCTTTCGTCCCGCATAAATGCAATTGCATTGTTCAACAGTATGCGGTATTCCGCGTCCATCAGCGGAACAAAATCGCCTGCCCGCAGCTCATGGAGCGGTTTCAGCGCACCGTCAAAGATGAAGTTTCGGTATTTGAGGAAGATTCCGCTCCCGTACGAAGAGTGAAAATTCCAAAGGTCGTTCACAAGCTCGGACCAATCATCGGACTCGAGGAAACGTCGATACATGCCCTCAAGAGCAACGTCCGCATAATAACTGTCGCGAATGCCGAACTCACCGTATTGCCAAACGGGCGGCGGAAATGTCGGTTTGGCAGGCGGCTGTTTGGGTTTGAATTCACGGGGCATGGGTGCAACGGGGGCG
>CALAXO010000193.1 GCA_937894955.1 uncultured Clostridia bacterium | reverse complement strand
GTGCGGCGTTTGTTTTTGCATCTGAAACTATTTTTATTCATAATGTTGAAATCCATTCGTTTACTCTGCGGAGAAGCATGGCGAAAATCAAGCCGAGTGTTGTCCGCATGTTTCCTATTATACCAGACCGCTTGCCGCTTTTCAACATTGCAAAGGGCTGCAAAGGCGGATTTTGCCCTTTTGAAATGTAACATTTTTGTTAACAAAACATAACCCGCGCAATAATGAACCGGCACAGCGAATAGGTGCAAAGGATTTTTTGAGAAAAGGCGACAAATTCGGCTTTTCGCACAGCAGAAAAATCAAACCGCAGCACTTGATGCGGTACGGCCGGGAGCAAACGGCTTTGATTTTGTTATTGAGCGAAAGACATGCCGACGTCCGCTCCGCCGTCGCAGGAGAACAGCCATTCGACTTTGTCCCCGTTGTGAAGCTCGATTCTGTCTATGCCCTCACTCGGAAATTCGCCGTTGAAGCGGAAAAGCCAACCGCTCGCAGCTCCGCATGCGCCGTTTTCAAGACCCTGAATGCTTGTAACAAAAGTTCCTGTCGCTCCGCTTTCGGACACGATCGCGATGTCATATGTGCGCAGCAGCGAAAACGTTTCGGTAACGGTCTTGCCCTTGGAGAGGGTCAGCACTGCATTCTTAATGAGCATACCCTCGTTTTGAAGGCTGTCCTTAATATTTTGCGGCAGAGATGCGTTGTTGTATGCGCGTGTTGCATCAATTGTAAGCGAAATGCGCACCAAACGGGAAAGATCCGCGGTCTGAGCGGGTGTTTTTTGCCCTCCTTCGGAGCCGCCGATATTCAACGTATCGTTTGGATCAACTGCGTCGGATTGACATGCGGAAAAAACAAATACAATCGCAAAAACAAGCAGAACAGAAACAATGGAATGCAGAAGCTTTGCGGAAATGGTGCAAGATGCTGAAGTCTTCATTTGGTTTGTTTTCCTCCGAAATTCGGCCGGGTGAGTGAACCCGCCCTTTTGTTGCACTGAAAGTATAACAACTGCATGAAAAAAAGTCAACAGCAGCCGAAGCTGAAACAAAAGATTGTTTCAGCCCGCAATCCGACGCTTTCAAATGCATTGGTGCTTGCAATAAACATGGAAATGCTCTATAATATGAACAAAATGAGCAAAGGCATTGCAGCTGCTGCTGTCGGCTGCGGCGGCTTATCGCGAATAACGGCGGAATGACCCGAGGCAAGTGCGCTCTCGGGCATATTCGGTTGCATTGAGTTTAGATTTGTTTATTTATTCAGATGATCATACACTTGTGTAAGAAGGGGAAATTTAAAATATGCAGAAAAAGGATAAAGCGAACGTGGACAATGCAAGGTTTGATTCCTGCGGCGTGAGGATTATTGCGGCATGTGATATGCCCGTATCGCTCTGGAGCGGCGGAAGAACAACCGAAATTTATATCGCGCCGGAGGGGGCTCTTTACGCTGAGCGTAATTTCCTTTTCCGCATCAGCACGGCAGAGGTCGAACTTGAAGAATCGGATTTTACATCGCTGCCCGATTATAACAGACTGATTGCATCGGTGAGCGGCACAATGCGGCTGTTGCACGGAACAAACGGCAGCGAAAAGCTTGTGCTGCCCCGCTCAACCGTGTATGCTTTCGACGGCGGAATTCAAACCCATTGCGTCGGCAAAGCGCGGGATTTGAACCTCATGCTTCGCAAAGGTGCGGCGGAAGGTGAACTGGTGTTTGTTGACAGCGGGACGGAACTTAATCTTGAACCGGCCGCGAATGAAACAATGCTTCTTTTTGAATTGGAAAGCGGGAAAGCTGCGCTTTGCGCGGGCGGGAATGCAAGGCTGCGCTGCACGGCAAACGGACAGTGCGCGCTTTTCACCGTTCGGTTTGCCGGGAATACAATTCTTGATTCCGATAATCAGAACGGCTGATTTTCGGAACGGATATTATTAAACGCACCAAAGGGGGTGAACGCATGAAAAATACTGAAGTTAATTCCAAAACGACCGGCAAAGAGACAGAAATGAAAGGATCGAACACCGAAATCAACCCGCTGTTCTCAATTCTGGATAAATCGGAAGAGTTCCGACGGCTGGAAGAAGGTCTTTGCGGCGGCAAGGGCCCCGCAGGCGTTTTCGGGTTGGGCGAAGCACAGCGAACCCATATCGAAGCCGCTCTGTTTTCAAAAGCAAAGCGGTCGATGCTTGTTGTTGTTCCGTCCGAGCAGGCAGCGGCAAGAGTGCATGAGGAACTTTGCTGCTATCATCCCGATGCGATGCTCTTTCCCGCAAGGGAACTGCCGCTCAATGCCCACAGCTATGTTCAGTCACAGGAATTGACGTCAAAACGACTGCGAACGGCAGCACGGCTGATTAAAGGTGAACCCTGTCTGGTGGTTGCACCTGTCGAGGCCGTTATGCAGCGCATGGCACCGCCTTCGGTGCTCTCTGCGTTCACTCAGACGGTTCGAACGGGCATGGTGATTGAACCGGCATCCCTTCTGAAGAAATTTATCGATGCGGGCTATTCCCGCGAGGAAATGTGCGAGGGAAGGGGACAGGTCTGCCTGCGCGGCGGCTGTATCGATATTTTTCCTATAACGGCAGAAAATCCCGTCCGCATTGAGTTTTTTGACGATGAAATAGATACAATGCGCGAGTTTGATCCGCTTAACCAGCGTTCAACCGAAAATATGGATTGCGTTGAGATTTTGCCCGCAACGGAATTGCCGTTGGATAGGGATATGCGGCAAAAGGGCATTGCGGCTTTGCGCTCAAAAGCGCATTACGCAGCGGAAACGGAGATTTTGCGTGCGGGCGGAATTCCGCAGAACGCACTCTCACTGCTTCCGCTTTTTGTGCGGAACGAGATAACTTTGCTTGACTATCTGCCGGAGGATGCCTTGGTTATTCTTGATGAACCCTCCCGCATTGAAGAAAGCGCAAGGTTCACTTTTTCACGCTTCACAGATAGTCTTGCGGATGTTCTGCACAGCGGGGAGGGGCATGAGCTTCAGGCGGGACTCCTGAATGCTCCGAGTGTCACCATGGCGGCACTGGGCAGAAGTTCAACTGCAATGCTCTTTGCGTTTTCAAGGAGTTATCACCTGATAAAACCAAACTTCCTTATAAAATTTGATTCACGGCAGATTTCGCGTTATGTGCAGGGGGATACGGCTCTGCGCGACGATATAGGCCTTTGGCGGCAAAAAGGCTACTCCGTTTTGCTCTGCGCCGGCAGACATGCGGAGCGGCTGCATGATATTCTTTCCGATTTGGGAATAGAAGCTCCCGTCACTCAAAAACTCGGCAGGGACATCGTTGAACGCGAAATAATTATCACCGGGCAAACGATTCCGCGCGGGTTTGAGTATCCGGAGCTTCGGCTTGCGGTTGTTTCGGAATATGAGCTTTTCGGTTCGGAATATCGTCCGGAGGCAAAACTGACAAAACGCCCGCACAACAGGCTGACGCTGTATGATCTCAGCGTCGGCGATCTCGTTGTGCATGAAACGCACGGAATAGGCAGGTTCACGGGCGTCAGCACATTGACGGTTGACGGAAAAACACGTGACTATATCGAACTTTGCTATCGCGACGGCGATAAACTGTTCATTCCGACGGATCAGATGGACAGAGTGCAAAAATATATCGGCGATGAGGAAGAGAAGCAAAAGCTTTCCAAACTCGGCTCGGGCGAGTGGGAGAAAACCGTTGCACGAACGCGGGCAAGCGTGCGCAAACTTGCATTTGACCTTGTGAAACTTTACGGCGAACGTGCAAGGCGCAAGGGCTTCCGCTTTTCGAAGGATACGGATTGGCAGCAGAGATTGGAACTCAGCTTTCCTTATCGCGAAACTCCGGATCAGCTGACAAGCATTCAGGAGATAAAGGCCGATATGGAATCG
>CALAXO010000192.1 GCA_937894955.1 uncultured Clostridia bacterium | reverse complement strand
GTCTCACCGCGGTGACCGATAAGAACGCCCATTGTGTCGCTGTCGATACGCAGCCTTATCGCATCCTCTTCCCTTGCCGCAAGCACCTTTCCGCCTATGCCCATTTTTTCAATTAGCTCTGTCACAAATTGAGCTGCAGGTTCGCCCTCGGCGGCCTCCTCGGTGTAATTCACGGAAGGTTCTTTTACAACTTCGGGCACGGGTTCTTCCTCGCGGCTCTGTCTTTGCGGACGGCTGCGATTGCCGCGGCTGTCACGGTTCGCACGATTGTTTCTTTCGTATTTTTCGTTCCTTTCGGGTTTGGCTCTGCACTCGTCTTCCGCCCTGTTCACGGTTTCGGGAATATCGTACTTTGTATTTCCCTCATACGCTTCCGCTGCGACAGTTTCGGTCATAACAGGCATATCTGTTTCGGGAGTTTCGGGTTCGATAATCTCTTTTCGCGTTTCTTCCACGCCCTCTGCAATTGCTGTCACGGTTTCCCTGTCTTCTATGCGGCGTTTGTCGCGATGCTCTCGATTCTCGCGGCTGTCACGTCCTCTGCGATTGTCGCGGTTTCCGCGTCTTTCGGTGCGTTCGCGGCGTTCGCGGGCAAGTTCCGCCGTGAAGTCGGGAACAACGACATCCTCGGCGGGCTTTTCCGTCAACTCAACGATTGCGGGTTTTGCACCGATGCCGAGAAGACCTTTTGTGCCGTGTTGAATAACATTTATTGTGACCTCGTCAATTGACAGGCCGAGCTGCTGAAGACCGCTGAAGATGGCTGCATCAACGGATTTTCCCGTTGCTTGGATTGAACGCATGTGTTTTACCTTGAAGCATCTGCGCACCCGGTGCTGTCCGCACGGTGTGCCGCAGTGCTGCCGCGCCTGTTTGTGCGGCATATCCTTTCGTTATTTGTTTTTAAATTTGTTTTCACACGGGCGGACGGGAAAGACGCCGTCATAATATGCTGCTCTGCCCGATAAAATCCGAAGTTTGCTGCGGCGGTTCATGGCTTTCGCACATTTCGGACGGGGCTCGGCAGCCTGCGGAAATCCGAAAGGAACGATGCGGTACGCAGTCCCGCCGCCGGAACCGCGCACCGATTAAGTGAATTTATTTTGCTTTTGAAGGTTTTGCGGAGGGAACTTCAGCCGCATTTTCTTTTTTGCTCATGATAAGGTTCGTGAGCTGGGACGTGATAATCTGAAGCACGCTGCTGAGAACCCAATAGAGTGAGAATGCCGAGGTGGAGCTCAAGCATACGAAGAAGCTCATTATCGGGAACAGCCACAGCATGAAATTCATGCTTTGCTGCTGCTGAGCGGCGCCGGGGTTCAGCTTTTTGGACTGACGCATTGAAAGCCATGCCGAAAGCAGCTGGAATCCGGTTGCGAGCACGGGCAGGATGAACCATCCGTTGTTGTTTCCGTGCTGATAATTTTTCATCAGATTATCGTATTTTTCAGCGGCCGTGTCCGTCGGCAGCAGATCCATGCTGCTCGAGCCGAATTCGCCGGTTGCAAGTCCTGCTTCAACAAGAGTTTCCCAAATCACTTTGCCCTCAACCTTATTGCCGTTTTCATCGCGGTAGCCGGTGTGGAAAAGTTTGAGATTGCCTATGTTGTTTGATTTTGTGCACGCGCAGGTTGAAGAATTGCCGTAAGTTTTAACGGTTTTTGCAGGCGTGACGACCGGCGCAAAGCCGCTGTCCGGCTGCCAGATATTCGTGATCCAGAGGAAGCTGTAGCTGTCGAACGTCTCCTGTGCTTTTTCCTCGTTGACGATCGTTTCGTATGTAAGACGAATGGTCTGTTCATAGCCCCAAAAGCGGAATGCGGCAAGGAAGCAGAAGAAAAGCGGAAGTGTCAGCAGCAGAGGCAGGCAGCTTGAGAGCATACCGATGCCGTTCTCCCGCATGAGTTTGTTTTGCTCCATGCTGAGCTTTTGCGGATTATCGGCGTATTTCTTTTTCAGCTTTTCGATTTCGGGCTGAATTTTTGCCTGTTTGCGCTGATTTTTGCGATTGTTGATATCAGGAAAGATCTGAATTATGCGCAAAGCAAGCGTAACGATAAATATCGTAAGAAAATAATTGTCGCCAAGCACGCTGCAGAGCCAACGAAGCAAATCAAAAAACCACTCGGTAAGGAAGAAATCGTTAATCATTTTCTGTTATTTTGTCCTTTCTGTCCGTCAATCTGCGGCACGTTTTTTCCGATACCGTACGTTCTGCGCACAGGTCTCCTCTTTTTTTGGGCCGCGCCGCCTGATTCCTTTTCGTTCGCTGCCGCCTTCCGACAACGAAAAAACGCATAAGGTTAAGCTGTTTTTCGGATGTTATATTCGGAACGGGGTCATACCCGCCCTTTGAAAACGGGTTGCAGCGCATTATGCGCCAAACCGCAAGGAAAAACCCCTTGAACGCTCCGTGTATTTTCAGAGCGTCGATTGCATACTGAGAGCAGCTCGGCGTATAACGACAGCACGGACCGCTGCGCGGCGAAACAAACAGCTGATAGCTTTTTATAAGCCGAATGAACAACCTTGCGGGGAAACTCAGCCGTTCGCGTTCGGAATCATTGTCGCAGCCGCGAGAGTTCATATCGGGTTTCCGCCGCATTTTTCGTTATCGCTTTCCTTCGTTTCGGCCTCCGTATCGCCCGCCCGCTGTTTTTCCTTATCCTGCAGCTGCGGCGGATTCGGATTCAAATATCCCGTTCGCTTAAGGGAATATTTCATTGAGCTGCGAATGTCCGGGAGCTTTTCGTCAACAATCGGCTGCCTCGCAATAAAAATAAGTCTGCACCCCGGTTTTATGCAGGGAATAAGCGGTGTCACAGCCTCACGCATACGTCGTTTTGTTTTATTACGAACAACAGCGTTGCCGATTTTTTTACTCACGGAAAAACCGATTTTGACCTCGCCCTGTCTGCCCTTGGCATAAATCAAAACCATGCTCCGCCCCCCGACCGATTTTCCGATACGATAGGTTCTGCGGAACTCTTTATTTCGTTTGAGAGAATAGCAACGCTTCACTTCAGTTTTCAGATTATCACGAATACGCCGACCGTTTCGTTTTTGCCGATGAAACACCGAATTCAAATCATACACAATTTAAGCAAAAACTCTGAAAAATCAGCGTCTGTTCGGTTCGCCCGCCATCTTTCTTCAGACAATACCGCACGTTGAAACATATATTAAAACCGCATGCTGCGCAGCTCGATTCGATATCGCCGCATGACATATTTTATATTGTTTGAGAACCGGGTGCTTTTCCCGCTTGTTCCGTTAAAACTCAAAAGCCGTCCGAGACAGCATTTCTTCAGCAATTCAATGGCTTTTTGAGAATGCCCAAACAAGGCTTCCCGGCACAAAACCAATCGAAAATCTCTCCCGAACACTTGCTGCCTTTTAATCGGAACACAGCCGTTCGGAATGCTTATGAATGATACCGCTCGGGTGCGGCACAGCCGCACACCGAGTCCGCTCCGCCGTACGGGCGAACATATTAAGCGGGATCTTCGCCGGAAAAAGCTCTTGTAAAAAGCCTTTGTGAACAGTGTTCGCAGCAGGCTGCACGGCCAAACCCGCCGCAGGCTGCAAACCGTTTTCCTCTTTTGATTTGAGGTCTCGAAAAAGCGAGCCTGCCGAAAAGCAAGTCCCGCATTCGCGCATGTTTCGCTTAAAATCCGGAGTTTAATTCCCCGCCTTTGGGCAAAAACACGATGCAAATCAACAGAAAGGCTTATGCAGACAGTTTCTTCCTGCCCTTGCCGCGCCTGCGTGCGAGCACGTTGCGGCCGTTGGCGGTGCTCATGCGCTTGCGGAAACCGTGAACCTTTTTCCTCTGCCTAACTTTGGGCTGAAAAGTCATCTTCATAGTGTACAGTACCTCTTTCTTGCTTATTTACAAGGGAATATCGCAACCTGCCCGACACATGCTCACAGAAGCATCTTCGGCGAAAAAGAAGTTTCGCCCGACAGATTTTCGAAGAAAACCCCATAGTGTCACAATTAGTTATTATAGCCGCAATGCCCCCGTTTTGTCAAGCCCGAATTTGCACATCCGTGCATGTTTTTGTTTTATTTTTGCAATATATTATTGTTTTTTATCATCCCGTCATGCAGCATTTGCTGACTCGTTCCGTTCGGCCGCGTTTGCTTTCCGCCTTGCTTAAACTCCCGATTTTGTTCCGCACAGCCGCACTGCGTTCGCTTTCACACGCACAGGCGGCTGCATTTTGTTTTGATAATATAATTTTTCAAAGGTTTTTTTCTCTTTTCATTCCCGTTTCAATATGCTATAATTTTAATGTCAGAAAATGCGCGGGTTTTTTCGTCGGTTCGACGGTCGGCCTGCGCGAAACAAACACAAAGGAGATTTACCATGCCTGTTAATCTTAAAGGGCGTTCCCTGCTTACTCTAAAGGATTTCACTCCCGATGAAATCCGTTATCTGCTCAACCTTGCCGCTGACCTTAAGGCAAAAAAGCGTGCCGGTATTCCCGGCGATCTGCTTGCAGGCAAGAACATCGTTCTTCTTTTCGAAAAAACTTCCACCCGCACCCGCTGCGCATTCGAGGTTGCCGCGCTTGACGAAGGCGCACATGTAACCTTCCTTTCCAACAGCCAGATGGGCAAAAAGGAATCCCTTGAGGACACCGCAAAGGTTCTCGGCCGTTTCTATGACGGCATTGAATTCCGCGGTTTCAAGCAGGAGACCGTTGAGCTGCTCGCAAAGCATGCGGGCGTTCCCGTATGGAACGGCCTCACCGACCTGTATCATCCCACTCAGGTTCTTGCAGACTGCCTCACCATCATGGAAAACATCGCTAAGCCCCTCAACAAGGTCAAGCTCGTTTATGTCGGTGATGCACGCAACAACATGGGCAACTCCCTCATGATCATCTCCGCAAAACTCGGTATGCACTTTGTCGGCATCGCTCCCAAGGCTCTCTTCCCCGAGGAGCATCTTGTTGAAGAAATGCGCGAGCTTGCAAAGACCACCGGCGCAAAGATCGAATTCTCCGAAGATATCGCTGCTGTTGACGGTGCGGACGCTATCTACACCGACGTTTGGGTTTCCATGGGCGAAGAGACTCAGTTCGAAGAGCGCATCAAGCTCCTCACCCCCTACCGCGTAACCATGGACATGATGAACATGACCCATAACCCCGACTGCATCTTCCTCCACTGCCTGCCCAGCTTCCACGATCTTGAAACCTCCGTCGGCAGAGAGATTTACGAAAAGTACGGCGTTGCAGAACAGGAAGTTACCGACGAAGTCTTCCGCGCTCCCTGCTCCAAGGTATTCGACGAAGCCGAAAACCGCATGCACACCATCAAGGCCGTTATGGTCGCAACCGCAGGCAGATAAGCTTTGCCCTGCCGTTCGGCAATTCGGATTCCGCGCCTGTTTTTGTTTTGCGCTTCAACTGAATCCGATTGAATAACAAAACACGCTGCATCCTTTTTCGGGTGCAGCGTTTTTGTGTCTGCTGTGTCTGCGCCGTTATATTGACGTGCGATTCGGCTCAGCAGTCAAGGTAAAAGATAATATCGCTCTTGCCTTCCTGCGCCGTGCCGCGATAGACTTCCGTGTCAAATCCGCCGATGCGGAACCCGCATTTCAGGTAAAAAAGACATGCACCAAGATTATTGTCCTGTGCAATGACGTAAATCCCGCGATACCCCTTTTCCCGCGCAAGCTCTTTCGCGCGTTCGATAAGCTTCATTCCGATGCCGCGGCCCCGTGCCGCCGCGCTGACTTTCAGGTCACAGAGGTACATATACTTAAAGAAGCCTTCCTGCATTACCGCAATTCCGATACAGTTGTACACATCGGCACCGCCTGCTGCGCCGCGAATGCTCTCATCATCGCATTCACCGTCATACGCGCCGATAAAAGTGGAGTTTTCGCTCATTTGCTCGAAATCATAATTTTCGTCAGGAAAGCGCATTTCAGAAGCGTTCTCCGGTGCAAAAAGCTCCGTTTCCCAACTCCATTTTCCGTCCGAATATTTCGGAATCAGCCGCCCGAACAGTTTAAACGGCTCATTCGGAAGATTTATGTCCTTCGAATGCTGCACGTCAATCAATCTTATTTCTGTCATTCAGTTCTCGTCTCCTGTGCTTATCTCCGTCCCGCCCCACTCAACAACGGTAAAACTGCGGCGTTCGGGTGCGGTCAGCACCTGCTCTGCAATGTCAACAAATGCATCGGATTTCTGCCATGCCATGAAAACACGAATCACGGTATCGGGCGCAGGCTCAACTTCAAGCTTTGCAGTCTGTGTGTAGCAATCGGCTTGGAATGAAATCACATTGTACGGATTCTGTTCCATAAGCGGCAGCCAGAAGACGATGAATTCGTTTGCCTCACGTCGATTGAGGCCCAATTTTTCAAGCGCAGTTTCAAGGAATGCAGCCGTATCGCCGCCCTTTACGC
>CALAXO010000191.1 GCA_937894955.1 uncultured Clostridia bacterium | reverse complement strand
ATTGCACCGTACGGGCAAACTTTTTCACAAGTTGAACACCCGTTGCACATCATCTCGTCCGAATGAGCAACGCATGGGTTGCCGGTGAGCTTGTTTTTTGAAAGAAGCCCTATGACCTTGCTTGCGGCAGCACCGGCCTGCGCTACCGTCTCAGGAATATCTTTCGGCCCCTGACATGCTCCGGAGAGGAACACGCCTGCTGTCGGACTTTCAACCGGGCGAAGCTTCGGATGCGCTTCGGTGAAGAAATCATTGGTATCCATGCTTGCAGTCAGCATAGTTGCAAGCGGCCTTGCGGATCTATCCGGTTCCATTGCCGCAGCAAGCACGACCATGTCCGCATCGATATGCAACTGTTTTCCTGCAATCAAATCCGATGCCTGAACCTTCAGCTTGTCCCCCTCGGGCGAAACCTTGCCTACCATGCCCTTTATGTAGTGTACACCGTACTCCTCAACGGCACGACGGTAAAACTCATCAAAGTTCTTTCCCGGGGTGCGCACATCAATGTAGAAAACATAAACATCCGTATCAGGATATTTATCCCTTGTGAGCATCGCATGTTTTGCCGTGTACATGCAGCAGACTTTCGAACAATACTCCTTGCCCTTATCTGCACAGGCCGCACAGCGCGAACCGACGCATTGAACAAAAACGATGGTTTGGGGATGCTTGCCGTCGCTCGGGCGGAGCAGTGTGCCCTTGGTTGGTCCCGCAGCATTCATAAGCCGTTCGAATTCAAGCGACGTTACAACATCCTTGGATTGAGAATATGCAAACTCATCGAACTTTTCGAGTGAAATCGGATTGAATCCGGTTGCGGCAACGATTGCGCCGTATTTCTCCGTTATGAATTCATCCTTTGCTTTATAATCAATCGCGCCCGCCGTGCAGACTTTTGAACACAACCCGCATTTCCCGGATTTAAGCATCATGCAATGCTCGGGGTCAATAGTTGCAACCTTCGGGATTGCCTGCGCAAACGGGATATAAATTGCACTGCGATTGTCCATGCCGAGATTGAACTCGTTCGGCACCTTCCGCATGGGGCATTTTTCGGTGCATGCGCCGCAGCCGGTGCAAATGCTCTCGTTGACGTAGCGAGCTTTCTTCTTTATGGTAACATCGAAATTTCCGACAAAACCATGAACTTCTGTTACTTCCGAGTATGTAAAAATTCGGATTTTTTCATTTTGTGCTGCATCGACCATCTTCGGAGTCAAAATGCAGGCGGCACAGTCCAGCGTCGGGAAAGTCTTGTCGAGCTGAG
>CALAXO010000190.1 GCA_937894955.1 uncultured Clostridia bacterium | reverse complement strand
AGATGATGCGTTCCGTTTCATTTGCGGGAATGATTCCGAGAGCGATGCGAAGCATCAACAGAGAATCCGCAGTGTCAAGGCTGCCGCTCCCGTTTGCGTCACCGCGGAGCATAAGCGCTGCGTCAAGGGTGATATTCTCTGCCGGCATGGTTTCGGGAACATCCCAACCGAAGAAAACAAATCCTTCTTCAGGATTGTACTCAGGTGCATTGACTGCATCGCCCTCTGCATAAGTCTGTTCTGCATAGAATTCGCCGTTGACGGTATAGGTGACGGTGAATGTGGGCTGCGCTGCGTTAATAACAAGATTGATAACGCCGTCAGGTGCGTGATACTCGGTTCCGGGAACACCGTCCCTGTTCTGATACATAAGCGAGGGATGAGAAATGATGAACATATTATCCTCGGAAGTCAACTGAGCCGTTGAATAAACAGCATAGGCAGTTATATCCCGCACCGTACCGTTTGCATAATGCGCAAGCACCTGCATTCCGGTTGGATCAAAGGTTTCGCCGACGGTATAGACGGTCTTATCGGGCAGTTTGGCAATTTCAATGCGGTCAACAACGCTTCCGACTGCCATCAGGTAAGCGGAATCGTTTTTGAAATATATGGTTCCGTCCGCATCGATAATCGGACTGCAAATCGCATACTGAGCCTGCGCGCCGTCGGGAGTGAACAAAACCGGAGCGCAATTGTAAGTTGTGCCCTGATATTCCTCCTGTACAACGGCGGAAGGTTCGGTCTGGCCGGGTCTGTCTGCAATGACGCGAAGCATACCGGGAGTGAAGTTATCAAAGAAGTAGACGTAAACAGTGTCGTCATCACCTGCATATGCAGTGGTAAGGACGCCGCTTGTCTGCGGATAACCTTTTGTGCGCACCGTGTATGCAATGCTCATGCTTTCAAGGTCAATAACCGTGATGTTGTGTCCGGAGTATGCGCCGAATTGTGACGTTCCGGAAACACCGACATAGGCCCTGCCGTTGTAAATCGTCGGAGTGCAGGTACTCATGGCGGGGTTTGATGGGTCATCCGCATAGTTGAACAGCTTTACAAAGCTGAGCGAACCCTCGGTGAAGCTGCCGTCCGCTTCAACATGAACAGCATAGAAATAGCCGCCCTTGGTTGTGAAATAAGCTGTACCGGCGGAGCTTGTACCGTTTTCATCATCGGGAACGAAAGTGACGCTGCTGCGTGCATCCCCGGGATGAGGAAGGGTGATGCTGCCGAGAACCGAACCGGAGGTTGGATTCAGCGAAACTATCCTTGCGTGGCCGTCGGTATAGCCGCTTTCGCCGTCATCGGTGTCAATAAGAACAAATTCATCGCACACATATGCGCCGGCCCAATAGAAGCCGCCCTTTGAAACATATCTCCAGGAAGCATACTTTGTTTCGTTGCCGACATCGGGATCTTCGTCAGTTGCCGAAACGCATACGAAACTTGCATCGCCTGTTTCGCTCTTCCAGAAACCGGTGTAAATATAGCCGTCATGGTAAACGATAGGGCAGTTCGGCTGTCCGCCGTTTGAGTCGGTGAAAAGCCAAAGTGAATCGAGAGTGACGGCATCAAATGCCTGAATTCTGCCGTTGGACAGCCCTACAAATATCATGCCGTCCGCATAGGTGGGGGAATTAATCGCAAAACTTGAGCTTGCCGCCATGGACTTTGTGACAAGTGCCTCACCGCTCGTTTTATCAATTTTGTAGATATTGGTTCCTGCGTAAACGTACAGAAAATCATCAACAATGATGGGGCAGCTGCATGCATTTGAGCCGTAACCGCTGCCAAACTGAGTTGCCCAATACAGCACGGAGTCGTTGGCGATCGTCGGTATGGGGTAGTCAACAACGCCGTTGTTGAACCGGTTGGCGCGGAATGTTGGCCACTGCGCGTCAAGGTCCGGGTCGAGATTCGGGTTAAGTTCGGCAACTGTCAGAACAGCATCGATTTCAATGACTTCATCGCTCTGAACAGGAATATAATTCGATTCATGAATGCCTGCAAAGCCGGCCTTGGTAACGGTGTAAGCATAACTCTCACCGGGGATAAGGCTGTATGTGCCGTCCTCATTTTTAGGAACGGAAAGGTTCGTGCTGTTTGCAATAACAAAGGTTATCGCATCCGCAGGTTCCGTTACAAAGCGCACCGGTGTTGGTGCTGTCTTGGCAATATGAAGTGTATATGTGCTTTGTACGGAGGCATCGTCTTCATGGCAGACTGTGACGACGATGTCTTCATTGCTGAATGCGGAATCAAGAGAAACGGAGACATTTGACGGGTCGTCAAAACGTTCACCGTTTACAAGCAGATAATAACCGCCCTTGTTGGGAGCAGTTTCGCTCGCGGTGCTCCTGAATGAAGCAGAAATAATAACCTCGGGAATGCTCAACGCAATGGTTGCATAGTAGTCGGCCCTATCTCTGTCATATTTAACAATGTTGCCGTTTTCATCGCGAAGCACAATATCGTTCACAACATCGTTCGTTTGGGTTTTTGCCGAAAGTGTGCCGAGGCTCAGCGACCTTCTCGCAGTGAACGTATACTCCTGATAGTATTCAACCGAACCAACGGTCTTTGTAAGTCGGAGTGTCATCGCGTTTGCATAACCGCAGTTCGATGCAACAAATTGACCGCACGCAATCGCACCGGCAGTACTTTCAACCGTTGAATCGATCAGCTTGTCCACGGGAACACCGTTTGTTAACGCAATGGAGGTCTGCTTATCATACAATGCATGAATTTCATATGCATCGTCGTTGCATGTAGCCTTCATGAAGAAGGATGAGTTTGCATCCGAAACGGTGAACATGTATTCGTGTTCGGCGGAAACAAAATCTTTGTCAAGAGGATAAACTCGGGTATTTGCATTGCCGACGTTCCGCGCAGTGTATGCGCCGACGGCTGTGAGCTTGTTCGTGCTTTCGGGTTCGGAAACGGTAAAATCGGTGCCTTCCGCTGCCGTGAAGCTTGCGGAAGTGTGAAAATATCGGTTCTTTGTTGCGATGCAGCTGTACTCTTCACCCGGAGTAAGAGCGTATGTGTTGACATACACACCGTCAACAACTTCACCGCATTCCGAAGGCTGAATCACACCGCCGGCGGCATTAATGATCTCTGCCTCGGTTCCGGCAGGAATGATGACGTTGACGTCGGTCGCCTGAAGACGCGTAATGTTCAGCATGTAGGAAAATGTTCTTGTGATGTTTTCTTCTGCATTCACGGTATATTCAACCGTAACATCTACAGCGGTGCTTTCGCCGATGCCTTTGAGAACAACCTCGCGCTGCGTATCATTGCCGTTCACGAGAATTCTGTAATCGGGAAGAACAGGGAAAGGCGAGATAACAACGCTTTCCGCAACGGTAGTGAGGGAGTATTCGCCGGTAAGGGGCGCAAATTCCATCGGAAGCCGTGTGCCGTTGCCGAAAACCTGAAGATCGGAAAGCGTCGGAATGCGCTCGAAATCGATTTCAAAGGACTGTATCTGAGTCTGTTCACCGACATAATAACGCGCCTCAATGTCAAAGCTGCGCTCAGTCATGCTGTTCTTTTCCCAAAGGTTCGTGAGCACCGCATAGCGGCTTTCCCAACCCTTGTTGTTTGCGGGAACGCTTCCGTCGGAATTATCTCTGCCGTTGAGGTCAACATAGCAGGCATAAGTTTTAACGCTGTCCGAAGGAAGATCCGCGCCGCGAGTAAGGTACATATAGACATTGCCGTGGTTTGTGTCTTCAACTTTGTAGGTTGCGGTGTGATTCGCATAATCCTGTTCGCGCTCGTAAAGCTTCTCGAGTGCGCCGCTGTCGGCATGGAAGATTATGTCTCCGAACCACTCACCATATGGAAGCGCAGCATCGATTGCGGAAGCAGAGTACTCTCCGCTTTCGTCATCGGGAGAAACGGTCACCCTGCCCTCAATGCGGTTGTGCCCGCCGTCGGAAACGGAATAGGTTGAAACACCCGCATAAGCCTGGGCGGTTGTTCCGCTGTAAATGCTCGCATTGCCGTAGGCATCGGTAATGGTGATAACGGGGTTTTCAATTGTGATTCCGTTTTGAGTAACATTAAAAACAACGTCGTATTTGTCGCCTTCGAGATATGCGGAATAATCCTGCATCGCAGAATCAAGCGCGGAGAAAAGCACCTGCGCCTGTTCGGCATTTGCGTTGCGCAGTCCGCGCAGTGCATCGGCATAGGCAGTCTTTGCAGCGGGGTAGTTTAAAACGCCGTTGACGGAATAATTGAAATCGCCCATAAGCGTTATAAGCGCAATCATTTCTTTTGAGGCAACCTCATTTTCGGCAAAACCTATCGCGGTTATGTCGGAAGCGGCTGCATTAAGATCATATCCGCATTCACCGGTTGATTCGTCATAATCATAGAATCTGACGAAATTACCCATGATACCGTCAATTGCCGTGATGAAGCCGCTTTCAATGCCGCTGAACGTGTGTCCGCTTGCTTGAAGAGCTTCTTTAACGGTTTGCCCGTGAGCGTAATCAACCCGAACGGGTTCGATTATCGTGGCAGTTGCGGTGGAAGCGGTGAGATAAAAGCTTCCTCCGGTTTGCAGCAGCTTTGCGGCAGCGGCGGATGCGGGAGCAAGGCACCCGAATGCCAACATGATGCAGAGCATTGCAGCGATGAGTCGTGTTGTTCTTTTCATTAAAAAAACCTCCTTGTGATTTAGTAATAAGCTGAACTGGATGCAGCCTTTACTTATATATAAACACAGGTGATATACCTGTCGCGCAGTCGACCGAAGAATGAGCGCGAACTCCGGTATTCGCCAACCTCTGATTCAATATACGTCCGCATAGCTTCTTTTTGTTCAACAGTCATTTTATGGTTGCTGAACACGGCTTCGGCGTTGAGCTCGGAACAGCGGGCATCAATTCTGTTGATATCAAGTCCGCATGCAGCCATAAACATGTTCAGATAGCCGAACATCAGTGCAACAGCTTCGTTCGGCTCGGCATTGAGCATCTTTTTGAACGCTCGGCGGAATCTGATGCGGCGTACTGCAAGAAAAACGATCAGCATCGCTGCGAGCAAAAGCAGGATCAGAACGAATGCTGAAATCAGTGCTTTTGCAAGTTTTGCCATGTTCGTTTTGTTTGGTTTTTTTTGCGGACGTGCAAGCCGGATATCGGGAAGGTCATCGTTCTGATAAGTATCCTCCCTGTCGTCGGAGGAATCATGTTCGTCCGGCGATTCTGTGTTATCCGAAGAATCCGATGAATCGTCAGGCCTTCTGTCATTGCCTGAAAAAGCTGAATCACCTCCTTCAAAACCCGGAGTTGTTTCAAACGGAATCCATCCGATACCGTCGAGATAGTATTCAGCCCATGCATGCGCATCCGCTTCAGTCAGAACAACACGTCCCGAAACACTCCGAGCAGCAGCTGTTTCGGCATTGATATAATAGCCTTCAACATACCTTGAAGGAACGCCGAAATATCTCAGCATAACGGCAGCACATGCTGCATAGTGAACGCTGTATCCGCGTTTGCCGACACGAAGAACGTATGCGGCAAAATCATTTGTTCCGCAGTCGGTTTTGACTGTTTCATCATAGGTGATGTTTTCCTTCAAAGCGCTTGAAACAAGCGGCAGAATATCCGAAAGGGCAAGCGCAGGCGGGGTCTCGCCGAAGATTTCGGCCATTGCAGCAGTTGCTTCGGCAGTGAGATGCAAACTTGTTTCATACACAAACTGAGCATAGGCGCGTTCGTCGGATAAGTACTTTTCAACAGAATCCCCGTTTATATCTTTCAGCATTCTGCGGAGCTGAGGCGCACTCGGCACGGAGCTGCATTCAACGCTGAAAACTCTTCCGGTATTGTTCTTTCTAATACATGCGGAATCTCCGATGCGGTCTTCATCAAGAAGTTTTCCCGCAGCGGCATTATACGGAAGATATAGATAACGTCTGCATGCTGAAATCAGTTCAATATCAACTTTGCTTTTTGCGCCTGCATTTCCGCCGTCAGCGCCAACAGCGGCTGCTGCGGAACTCAATTGAGATTGGGCAAAAAAACCGTCGGAATGAAGCCAGTAGAACAAGTCGTTGTATTTCGCAAGTTCTTTGTTCGGCAGCGATTCCCAGCTCGTTCCGGTGTAAACTTCTCCGACCATTCCGCGAAAATAGCCGCTTTGTATTGTTTTGGATGTTACAGCAATTGCGGGAGTTTCGGAAGTATTGCGTGCGCGAAGGGGAGAGAGCCGTCCCTCGGGCATGGAATTTGTTCTTTCATCGTAAACCGCACGGTGCAGCCAAACACCGAGACTGCTGTTGAGTGCATTCAGCTTGCTGTCCGAACAGAAACTGCGCATGGGCAGAGAACACAGAAAGACTGCCGAAGTAAGAAGCAGCGGAACGACGGCGCAAGTGAGCTTTGCACCTTTTTTTTGAAAATGCGGAACGGGCAGACTTCCCGCGGCAAGATGTGCTATTCCGCTTGCAATTATTAAAACTGCACCGACAGGTGATTGTGCAATGCCGCTTGCGGAAAGCACCGTGCCGAACAGAATAACTGCGTATGCAGCAGTGCGTCTTCCCGCAGAAAACAGTTTGGCTGATGCTGCTGAAACAATGCTGCAAAGCAAAACAAGGAACGGCAATGTATCGGCAGGTTCTGATTGCACATTAAGATGAATTTTTCCTGTCAGCTTTATTAAAAGCGCAATGCAGTCATTTGTGAGCGCACCAAGTCCGCTGCGTATGCTCCTGAAAAAGAGTATGGAAAACAGGAAAACTGCGGCACAATATAAAGACACTGCAACGATTCCTCTCTTTCCGCGAAAAAGAAGTATGAGCACGTAGATCACCGGAGCTTCAACCGCAGTAACCGTAAACGCCGAAACACTCAGCGACTTAAAAACCGAAAACAGCAGGATGTTGAAGCCGAGCGTGAACATAACCGAACAGAGCAAGGCTCGAAAAAAATCCCAAAAACTCCGACAGCACGCGCTTTTAGGCTGCTCAATATGCAATTCATTTCTTTTTTCTCTTTTAATCATTCAACTCAACCATGCTCTTTGCAACACGAAACAGATTTAAAGCTCAACGTCGGACAGTTCTTCCGCATAATTATCAGGAGAGAACGCCGTAAACGTGCCGTCGCCCGCACGGCAGAGGAGCCGCTTTGTGTTCGAACCGGCGCAAAACTCCGCAGCCGAGTGTGAGAACTCTTTGCCGATAAAGATGATTTTTCCGTATCCACAGGGGCCGTGTTCTTTGACATATGCTGTGAAGGCACTCTCCGAAGGTTCGCATTCGATAAGCCATTCGACCGCAGAAGGAAGTTCATCGGAAGTATCAATGTCGATAAACTCAACTTCGCCGCATTGCGGGCGTGCAAGTGCAAATGCGGTTCCGGAGTCCGACAGTGCAGAACAGACGGAGACGGCAGCATCACTGACTGCATCGCATTCAGCGGCTGTGCATTCGGACACATCCATGCATATAAGCAGTGAACGTACTATCGGAAAGCTTGCATCGCGCACGATGAGCCCATCGAATTTACAGGAGGCCTTCCAATGCACCTGTTTTAAAGAATCGCCCTGCTCGTATGGACGGAGTTGAAGAACTTCGGAATGATCCGAACCGCGTTTGCCGGGGGCATAATCGCTGCTGTCGATATCATGAGAGAAAGTATCGTTTCTGACAGCGTCAATATCGAACACCATCGGCATAAACAAGCATTTCGCATCCGTTCGCAAGGATGAACAGCAGCGTGTTTTTTTAAAAAACAGTCCAAAGCAATCGGTAAGCTCGGTTCGCAGAACCCGCAGTGAAACGCTGCCGCAATGCATTGATTTCACCGAAAACTCGGTTCGGTTTTCCGAAAGTGCAGAAACGCTGCATCGAATAACCGAAATGCGGTTTTCTCCGTTAAGCTTGTTTGTTGAAATCAGAGTACAGCGCACGAACGGCAGCGGAATGATGCTCTCATTGCGAAGAATGATTTCGCAGCGGCAGTTTTCCCCGCGGGAACAGGAGGAAGAAGCTTTAACGGATAATTCAACTTTCGAGGCGGCGAAACAGTTGAACACAAAACAAAGCGGCGGAATAAGCAGCACTGCTGCGAGCGGGAACAAAACAGCAAGCGACGACGGAAGCTTTAACGCAGTGATTGCGCAGCAGAAAAGAATTGACAGATACGGCACCGCAGCTGCAATGCGCCGCAGTGTGCACCTTTGGGCAAAATCTTTTTTTCCTGCAAAATCATCACCGATTTCCGCTGCTTTCTTTTTTGCGGGTTTTTGGTTATGCTTCATCTGCGCTTAAAATCCTTAATTCCGGGTTTTTTGTGTTCGGAAACAATTTCATCGGCAATATCCGTTTCGGTATACCCGCTCATCCGCGCTTTTGTTTTCAGCACAAGCCTGTGCGCGCACACATCGCGGAAGACTGCGGCAACATCGTCCGCCGTAACATAATCGCGGCGGGAAAGATAAGCGTGTGCTTTTGCGGCACGGCTCACCGCCAACGCACCGCGGGGGCTGATTCCGAACTGAACCGATTCGTGATTCCGCGTCTGTTCAGCAAGTTCGGCTATATATTCGTAAACTTCATCGCATATGAATGTTTGCCGAACAGCGTCTATCGTCTGCACCAGTTCAGTGGCTGCGCATACGGCTTTTACTTCATCAAGCGGATCGGAACGGTGCCTGTCCCGCAGTATTTCAACCTGGCTTTTAATATCGGGATAACCCATGCTCAGTTTGAACATGAATCTGTCCAGCTGGGATACGGGCAACAGCTGCGTTCCTGCCGACCCGATCGGATTTTCTGTTGCAAGAACGATGAACGGGGACGGGAGTTTATGGGTTGTTCCGTCAACTGTAACTTTTCCTTCCTCCATTGCTTCAAGCAGGGCGGATTGGGTTTTGCTTGAGGTGCGGTTTATTTCATCCGCAACAAGAAAATTTGTAATAACCGCTCCCGGCTTATACACAAAGGCGGAATTTGACTTTTCGAAAACCGAAAATCCTGTTACATCGGAGGGCATTGTGTCCGATGTGAACTGGATGCGCTTGCAGTCAAGGCCGAGTGTTTTTGAAAAAGCAAGTGCAAGGCTTGTTTTCCCAACGCCGGGAACATCTTCAAGCAGTATGTGTCCCTGCGCAAGAATTGCAGTCAAAACTTTTTCAATAATATCGTCTTTTCCGACGATGACTTTTTTGATTTCAGATTTAATGTTGTCTGTCAGCATTTGTAATTACCGTTTATCATTAATCAATATTTTCGTCATGCAGGCAATATCAGGCTATATGCTTTGAAAATCATACAGCCTTCCGAGCTTATGATCCGCTTTATACAATGCGATATGCGCAAGCATTGCCTGTTCCGTGGACATAAGGTTTCCTTCCGAATCGTTTGCAGAGTGCCTGTACACGCTGCCGGGAAGAAGAAAACTCTGCATTCCGTCAACAATGTTTTTACCGCCGCGCATGAAACGTTCATCGGTGCGCGGGTCGATACCAAGTGAACAGAGTGCAATAATAACCTGAGCTGTCGATTCGGTGTTTTCTGCACCGTACGAGCTGAACGTGCAGTTTTCCGTCATTACAGAGGCAAGCCGTGCCAATGCACGGTCAACAGTGCGGGAGATCTCGCCGGGGGATATACCGACGGAAAGTGCGTTCTGACTTCCGCAGTATGGGGCAAGAGCTTGAAGCGCCATTGCGGTTATATCAATGTCAAATGCACCTTTATCAAGCCCAAACCCTCCGCCGGGTTCTTCGGCAGCAAGAATTTCCTTAATGATGCCCGTTCGGTTATACTTGCTTTCGTCAGGAACCGCATAACTTTCGG
>CALAXO010000189.1 GCA_937894955.1 uncultured Clostridia bacterium | reverse complement strand
CAAACAACGGGAATGTCCTGAGAAAATTCAAGTCCGCAGTCAGCATATTCGTCCCGGAAGAACTCCTCGTGAACCTTGCGCCAGTAGGCAAGGCTTCTGTCGCCCTCGCCCTCGCAGAAAGCATGATGCGCACTTACGTCACAAAACGGAACAACGCTGACCTTTGTTGTTCTGATAACGCAGACCGCCTCATCTCGAGAGTTCAGTATAACGCTGTATTCTCCCTCCGTCGGAATCGGCTCATTATCGATTTTGTAAAGCTCCTCGGCGGAAGCCGTGCCCGTTTTTATGCCGCGCAGCACAAGTTCGGCAAGCTTATCCGGTGCACTGCCGAATTGCCATGCCTCGTATTCATTATGTTTGATGCCGTTTTTCTCGGCAAATTTACTCCACAGCTGCTCTGCTGTCATATTTTTCACCTTCTTTGTTAATGCAGTAAATACGTTGATGCCCCGTTCCCGCCCTCGCTTTCGGTCAATGCACGGTGGTAAAAATGCTCAATGAGTTTTGCAAGCGTAACAATCGGGGCCGAACGATAATAAAAACCTGCCCGACGGTTCAACTTGTTGCAGCTTATAACTCAGCTGCGGAGTTTTGCATTCGCCCCGAAAGCTACATATACCTAAATTTTTCAGTCAATTTCCGTAAGCCAATTAAGCTGCTGAATCATGTTGTCGGTACAGCGCAGCTCACGGGACATTGCATCGATCTGCTTTTGAAGCGCGCGAACGTCCACGGTGCTCAAAATCACAATTTCGGAGCGGGTCACGCGGTCACACAAGCTGCTTGCATTGCTCGCAAGCTCGCGATAAGCATCGATTTTAATCTTCAGGCAATCACGCTTTGCAATAAGTTCCGTGATGCTTTTCCCGTCGGGAGTCTTTGTATTGCAATTGCATATATTTATCTTTGCGATCAGGTACTCCAGCCGCGCAATGCAGCCGTCCAGCTCGGAAATCAGCTCCGCGGGGTCCTCTTCCGGGTTTCTGCCCTGCTGAACCTTTGAGTTTCTGTACAGCCTTGAATTCAATTGTTCAATGCGGCGATTTAAATCCGCTCTTTCCTGTAAAGCTTCTGCAAGTTTCATTTTTATGACCATACCTTCCGCTGCAGCGAAAGCTTACTTTCTTTGATTTTTATATCTGCTTTTGCGAAAGAAAATCGCTGCCGTGAAACAGAGAAAACCGCAAAACGCTTATCCCCGCCGCTTAAACGCACGTCAAGCGGTTCGGCACATTCTTGTTCGGTTCGTTTAATCCTCCGCAAATCGGCCGAGTATGCAGCGATATTTATGATAGA
>CALAXO010000188.1 GCA_937894955.1 uncultured Clostridia bacterium | reverse complement strand
GCGGATGCCCGGAAGGGGAACGGAAGCAGCTGAGAGTTTTTTTCTTATATTTGCTATGTTCACCTGAAGCTTTTTGATGTTAGCCTCATTCACCCCTTCGCCCCACACAGTTTTTATTACCTTTTGATACGTCATCATTCGGCCGCTGTTTTCCGCAAGCAGGAGCAGCAGATTGTATTCCGTTTGGGTGAGCCGAACTTCGGATCCGCCTGCAAAAACGCGGCGGGCGTCAAAATCGATCATGAGTGCGCCGATGCAGAGTCTGCTGTCCGTTTCACCCGTGCCGCGCTGCCGGCCGGTGCGGAGAGCGGAACGCATTCGCGCAAGCAGTTCGGCTGAACCGAAAGGTTTTGTAACATAATCATTTGCACCGCCGTCAAGTGCAACAACTTTGTCCGTTTCATCGCTGCGTGCGGAAAGCACTATTACGGGCACGGCAGAACGCCTGCGGATGAACTCAAGCAGCTGCATTCCGTCTCCGTCGGGCAGCCCGAGATCAAGAAGAACAAGATCGGGCGTGTGTGAAAGGAAACATGGCTTGGCTTCGGCACAGTTTGCAGCTTCAATTACGATATAGCCGGAGGCATTGAGCAGTGCATTCACATATTTGCGTATGCTCGACTCATCCTCAACGAGCATGATTTTGTACTTGTTGTTCATGGGCATTCCTGCGTTTACGGACGGCGCGGGCTCGCGGGGAGGCTGCAAAAAGGCGGTTCCCCGCGGCATCGGTCATTGTTGAATTATACGTTAATGCTTACGTCGCCCGTTTCGGCGGCGCAATCGGCAATCCGCGCGCGCGCTCCGGCAACGAATTCTTCCACCTGTTCGGGGCAGATCCCGATGAATGCGGCCGGATCGAGCACGGCGGTTATCTCTTCCCTGTCCAGCGGGAAGGCGGGATCAAGCGCAAGCCTGTCGAGCAGGTCGCAGTTCAGCCCTTCCTTCATGCGTGCCGTAGCTTCCATGGAGCGGGTGCGGATGACCTCGTGAAGCTCCTGCCTGTCGCCGCCCTTACGAACCGCACTCATGAGCAGGTTTTCCGTTGCAATGAAGGGCAGATATTCAAGTACGGTTCGTTCGATGATTTTTTCGTTGACGTGAATGCCGGCGGTGACGTTGCGCATAAGCCTGAGCACTGCGTCACAGGCGAGGAATCCTTCCGGAAGTGAAATGCGGCGGTTTGCGGAGTCGTCCAAAGTGCGTTCGAACCATTGCGTTGAGGCCGTCATCGGTGCGTTCAATGCATCCGCCATGATATAGCGCGAAAGCGAACAGATTCGCTCGCAGCGCATGGGATTGCGCTTGTATGCCATTGCGGAAGAACCGACCTGATTCTTTTCGAACGGTTCTTCAACCTGCCGCAGGTGCTGAAGCAGCCGCATGTCGTTTGCAAACCGGTATGCGCTTTGTGCAATTGCTGAAAGCACGTTCAGAATACGGCTGTCGTATTTGCGGGGGTAGGTTTGTCCCGCAACAGGGAAAAGCGTCGAAAAACCGCATTCCTCCGCGATCATTGCATTCAGTTCGCGAACCTTTTGAATGTTGCCGTCGAAAAGGGAAAGGAAACTTGCATCCGTGCCCGTTGTTCCGCGGCAGCCGTGAAACAGCAGGTTGTCGATAACAAAATTCAGCTCGTCAAGGTCAAGCAGAAAATCCTGCGCCCAGAGGCAGGCGCGTTTGCCGACGGTCACAAGCTGAGCGGGTTGAAAATGCGTGTAGCCCAAAGTCGGCATTGCACGGTATTTGTATGCAAAATCGCAAAGTGCGGCAATGACGGAAACAAGCTCGCTGCGGATGTGCAGCAGAGCATCGCGGTAAATCATGATATCCGCATTATCCGTAACATAGCAGCTTGTTGCGCCGAGGTGGATAATTCCGGCGGCATCGGGGCAGCTTTCGCCGTAAACATGGATATGCGCCATGACGTCATGACGCAGTTTTTTTTCCCATTCAGCAACGGCGGCATAGTCTATTTCGTCATCAACATGCGCTTCAAGCTGCGCCACCTGTTCATCCGTTACGGGAAGACCGAGACGATGTTCCGCACGGGCAAGCGCAACCCAAAGCCTGCGCCATGTGCCGTAGCGTTTGTCCGGCGAGAAAAGGCGCAGCATGTATTCCGATGCATACCGGCTCGAAAGGGGGCTTTCGTAAAATTCTTTCATAAATCAATCGTCCTTTAAAAGTTTTCGGACAGTCCTCTTATCGGAGAATTATCTCTTCCCTGCCCGGGCCGACGGAAACATAGCTTATGCGGCAGCCGATTTCGCGCTCAACGTATTCAACATATTTGCGGGCATTTTCGGGAAGCTCGTCATAGGTGCGAATCTTTGAAATGTCGCAGCCCCAACCGGGAAGCTTAACATAAACGGGCTTTGCCCTGCCGAGTCTTGAAGGGAAGGGGAACTTGCGGGTAACTTCACCGTCGCACTCGTACGCGGCGCAGACGGGGACGGAATCCATGTAGGAAAGGATGTCGAGCTTTGTGAGCGCGACTTCCGTTGCACCCTGCATCTGAACGCCGTACCGCGTTGCAACAAGGTCGATGGGACCGACTCTGCGGGGGCGTCCCGTTGCGGCGCCGTATTCACCGCCCTCTTCGCGCAGCCTTTCGGCCTCTTCCCCGAACCATTCGGCGGTGAACGGACCTTCGCCGACGCAGGTGGAATATGCTTTCACAACGCCGATGACGCGGTTCACGGGAATGTCCGGTGCGCCGGAACCGATGGGGGCGTATGCCGCAAGGGGAGAGCTTGAGGATGTGTAAGGATAGATGCCGAAATCAATGTCGCGCAGAACACCGAGCTGAGCTTCGTAAAGGATTTTTTTGCCCTCGTGAGCTGATTTGCGCAGGTATGCGCTCGTGTCGCCGATATAAGGCTTGAGAACCTCGCCGTATGTATCGAGATATTCAACCATGCTTTCAAGGGAGAAAGGTTCACCGCCGTATATGCGTGTTATCTGAAGGTTCTTGAATTCAAGAACATCGGAAAGGTGGTCGATAAGGTATTCCCTGTCGAACAATTCACCGAGCATAATGCCCTTTTTCATGTATTTGTCGCCGTAAACGGGGGCAATGCCGCGCTTTGTCGAACCGTAGGGTTTGTCGGAAAGACGCGCTTCTTCAAGCCCGTCCAGCGCAACATGATAGGGCATAACAATTATGGCGCGGGAGCTTATCATAAGGTTTTCCGGGGAGATATAAACGCCTGCATCGTGCAGCCGTTCGATTTCGCCGCAGAGGTGGCGAATGTCGATAACGGTGCCGTTGCCGAGAATATTCATCTTTTCACGGCGGAAAATGCCTGAAGGCAAAAGATTCAGCGCAAATGTGCCGTAATCGTTTTTGATGGTGTGTCCTGCGTTGTTGCCGCCCTGGTAACGCACAACAATGTCATATTCTTCCGCAACGAGGTCAACCATTCGGCCCTTGCCCTCATCGCCCCAGTTGATGCCCACGATGGCGCATGTTTTCATAATCTGTACTCTCCTTTTTGTATAAAGCCGGAACTTTGCACCGGTTTCGTAAACGGAATCAAATGCTGCTTTGCGGACGCAGCATTTTGTTTCGCGGTCGATTTAGGTAAAATCGCGCCGCAAGTGCCGGCTGACCGCGTTTTTAAACCCCGCGCTTTCAAAGTCTCTCCGTTGCGATTGAGAAGATTCCCTCCGCAGAGGCTTTTTCAAAGAGACGGACTGCCGCAGGAGGCGGTGCCGCAGCGGAGTTTTGCTTTACCTGTACAATAATAACATTATATTCCGTTTATTGCAAGCGCGAATGCGGGAGGCGCGGTTTTATCGGAATGAAAAAAACCATGCAAATAAAGCAAAAACGAACGGGCAGGAATATATCCGGCAACATATTTGATATATCTGCAAAAAAGCCTTGAAATTGCAGGTAAAAATCTGTTACCATGAACCCATGAAACAACGGAGGTGGGCAGCATGAAACGTGTTGCGGTCATCATGGGGAGCGACAGCGACCTGCCGGTTGTGTCCGGCTGTGCAGCAAAGCTCGATGAACTCGGAATAAACTATGAAATGCGCGTTATGTCCGCGCACAGAACCCCGGCGGATGTTGCGGAATTCGCACAAAACGCCTATGAACGTGATTTCGGCGTTATTATCGCCGCGGCGGGCAAGGCGGCGCATCTTGCGGGCTTTATTGCCGCAAACACAACTTTGCCCGTTATCGGCATACCCATCAAAGCTTCAACTTTTGACGGATTGGATGCCCTGCTTGCAACGGTGCAGATGCCCTCGGGCGTGCCCGTGGCAACGGTTGCCGTTGACGGTGCGGCCAACGCCGCGATACTTGCGGCTCAAATGCTTTCGCTTGCGGAACCCGCGCTTCACGAAAAGCTTGACGCAATGAGAATTAAAATGGCGGAGGATGTCCGCAAAAAGGATGCCGCATTGCAGCACAGAGATTAAACAATAAACAAAGATAGCCGCAGCCCGTAACGATGCGGCTATCGTACTTTTTCGGGGACTGCGGCGCGGACGGCGCCTTCAAAAACGGTGCCGCCGCAGAGACAGAACCTAACGGCGAAACGCAAACAACAAGAACAACAAACAAGGCAAACGGATACCGAAAAGGAGGAACAAAAATGAAAAAGACTCAGCAGCTCTACGAAGGCAAGGCAAAGAAGGTTTACGCAACCGATGTCGAAGGCGTTTATATCGTTGACTATAAGGACGATGCAACCGCATTTAACGGCGAAAAGAAGGGCACAATCGCGGGCAAGGGCGTTATCAACAACCGCGTTACGAACTATCTCATGAAGATGCTCGAAGAAAAAGGCATTCCGACTCATTTTGTCGAACAGCTTTCCGACAGGGAAACGGCCGTCAAAGCCGTCCGCATCGTTCCTCTTGAGGTCATTGTCCGCAACGTTGCGGCGGGTTCGCTTGCAAAACGCATTGGTTTCCCCGAAGGCACGAAACTCAAGAGCACCGTTCTCGAACTTTGCTACAAGGACGATGCACTGGGCGATCCGATGATTAACGACAGCCATGTTTTCGCAATGGATCTCTGCACGCCGGAGGAGCTTGAAACAATAAAAAAATACGCTCTGAAAATCAACGAAATTTTGACCGCATTTTTTGCGGAAGTCAACATCGAGCTTATCGATTTCAAACTTGAATTCGGAAGGCTGAGCGACGGCACCATTGTGCTTGCGGACGAGATTTCGCCTGACACCTGCCGTTTCTGGGACAGCAAAACTCATGAAAAACTGGATAAGGATCGTTTCCGCCGCGACCTCGGCAACGTTGAAGGCGCATATCACGAGATCCTGCACCGCCTGATGGGCGAGTAAGCTTTTGTGCGGAACTCGGGAGAATCAACAGGAAATTTATCGGAATTGAGAACAGCAAAATGAACTTTTTCGAAAACATAACCGAACACGAAACAACCTTTGAGCACCTCGGCGAGGAGTGCG
This sequence comes from uncultured Clostridia bacterium, assembly GCA_937894955.1. GTDB lineage: Bacteria > Bacillota > Clostridia > Christensenellales > CAG-138 > PeH17. The sequence continues at coordinate 647 of CALAXO010000188.1, read as the reverse complement.
GCGTTGTGGGCATTGCCGCTTCGAAACGCGAAGATGTTGCCGCGCTTGCATATTATGCACTCTATGCGCTGCAGCACCGCGGGCAGCAGAGCGCAGGCATTGCCGTCAACGACGACGGCGTTATAAACGCACACTGCGATGAGGGGCTTGTCAACGAGGTGTTTGACGGAAATTCGCTTGCAAAACTCGGAATGGGAAGCATGGCGGTCGGGCATGTCCGCTATTCCACAACCGGCTATGAGAAACGCATCAACTGCCAGCCCCTTGTGGTGAACCACATAAAGGGCACGATGGCGATAGCACACAACGGCAACCTTGTCAACGATGCCGAACTGCGTGAGGAACTGGAGCTTGCGGGTTCAATTTTCCACACAACGACCGACACGGAAGTCATTGCATACACAATTACCAAAGAACGGCTGACGGCTGATTCCATTGAGGAGTCGGTATCGCGCGCAATGGACAGGATAAAGGGTGCCTATTCACTTGTTATCATGTCGCCCAAAAAGCTTATTGCCGCACGTGACCCGCACGGGTTCCGTCCGCTCTGCATCGGAGAACTGTCCGAAGGCGGTTACTGCTTTGCTTCCGAAACATGTGCGCTTGATGCAATGGGAGCGAAATTCCTGCGCGATGTTGAACCGGGT
>CALAXO010000187.1 GCA_937894955.1 uncultured Clostridia bacterium | reverse complement strand
CTATCTTCTCGGCGGTGATTATGACGCAATTGCACACACATTGGTAAATTCCCTTGCCATTGTCTCCGGCATTGTTTGCGACGGAGCGAAAGCATCATGTGCAGGCAAAATTGCAGCTGCTGTAAATGCCGGAATCCTTGGTTATAATATGTATCTTAATGGTTCTCAATTTTGGGCCGGTGACGGTATTGTTTCAAAGGGCGTTGAGAACACGATTCGCAATGTCGGGCGTTTGGGTCGGGACGGAATGCGTGAAACAGACAGGGAGATACTTAAGATAATGACGGAAGAGTAATTGACGCTTGTTCTTTTACTGACTTTATATAGCTGCTGCTGAAAGGCTCATGCCGTATTCAACCATATACGGAGTGAGTCTTTTGCTTGTTAACCTGCGGTGAAAATTGAAAAAGAAACAAAAGGCGGGAGTTGTTTCATCAAAAACAAGGATTAGCCTGCGATATACGAAGTTTGTTTAATTATTAGCGATTCTGCGTTGATTTCGGAACTTACGAAAAACATTGCGAAACGCCCCGTTTGAGTGTATAATATGGATAAATATGTACAGAGGGATAAAAAGAATATGTGTAACAACTGCAAAGAAATAAACCAACCGAAAAACCCGGCCGCAATCAATGCTGCTGTTGAACTTAAAGAAGCATCGGATGCTGTCGAGCGGATTCACAGTGCAATATCCGACAAGGGTCTTACCTATTATATCGAGACTTATGGCTGCCAAATGAACGAGCATGACTCTGAAAATATTGCGGGTATGCTTGTCCGGTGCGGCTACACAAAAGCTGATTGCAAAGGAGCGGCAGATTTTATACTTTTCAATACATGCTGCGTTCGGGAACATGCCGAACTTCGAACCTTCGGCAATGTCGGCTTTGTTAAAGAGCTTAAACAAAAGAATCCGCATTTGATTCTCGGCGTTTGCGGCTGCATGATGCAGCAGAAGCAGGTCGCAAAAAAATTGTTTGATCGTTTCCCGTTTGTTGACATGGTGTTCGGAACACACGAGCTCAAGAATTTTCCGTTGCTGTTGGAACAGGTATTTAACAACAGACGTATCTTCCGTGTTGACGATTCTGAAGGCGAAGTCACAGAAGGCCTTCCGGCCGAACGCGAACCCGGATTTTCCACGTTCGTGAATATTATGTACGGCTGCGATAACTTTTGCACTTACTGCATAGTGCCTTATGTGCGCGGAAGGGAACGTTCCCGCAGTCCCGAAAACATCATTGCGGAGGTTCAACAAGTTGTGAACGATGGATATATCGAAGTCACACTGCTTGGACAGAATGTAAATTCTTACAACTGTGACGGAGTTCGTTTCCCGGAACTGTTAAAGCGCGTGAATGATGAGGTTAACGGATTGAAGCGACTCAGGTTTATGACGTCTCATCCGAAGGATCTCTCTGATGAACTCATCGATGCAATGGCATCGCTTGACAAAGTGTGCAAGCATATTCATTTGCCGGTGCAGTCCGGAAGCGACCGAATTCTTCAACTTATGAACAGAAAGTACACGAGTGCAGATTATTATGCTCTTGTTGATAAACTTCGCGCCCGTGTTAAGGATGTTGAAATAACAACCGATATCATTGTCGGCTTTCCGCAGGAAACAGAGGAAGACTTTAATGCCACATGCGAGCTTGTTCGCAATGTCGGCTACAGCAACGCATATACGTTCGCATATTCCCCGCGCGAAGGCACCGTTGCAGCACGCATGGACGGACAAATTCCCCTTGAAGAGAAAAAACGCAGACTGAATGCTCTTAACTCTGTTCTTGTGGAAACTCTTCCGGCGGGTAACGAGAAGTATATCGGCTATGAAGGCGATATACTCATTGAAGGCGTTGATCATCGCGGCGAACCGCTGCTTTTTGGCAAGCTTTCCAACTTTAAAATGGTATATGTTAAGGGCGATGAAAGCCTTGTCGGAACCGTTGTTCCCGTTAAGGTCGACGGTTTGCGGTTCAACTCGCTGCAGGGACATATCATCCGCTGAACAAGCGGCCGAATAGCCCCTTAAACAGGCAACAAAGTTTAATCAGCAGGAGAGGACTCTATGGCTAGCATGACTCCGATGATGCGGCAGTATTTGCAGCTTAAAGAAAAATACAGCGATTGCCTTCTGTTTTTCAGAC
>CALAXO010000186.1 GCA_937894955.1 uncultured Clostridia bacterium | reverse complement strand
GGAATATGCCTCCCAAAAAATACGCGAGATTGCCTCACGAGGTAAAAACGCGCTTGTTGTCGGAGGAACAGGCCTTTACATCAACGCTTTAACCTATCCGCTGAACTTTTCATCCGCCGAACCGAATATCGAACGGCGTGAAGAGCTGAGCAAAACGGAGGATGCCGAACCCGGGTGCCTCCACAAAATGCTTAGTGCCATTGATCCCGCAACTGCCCAAAGATTGCATTTCAATGACCGAAAACGTATAATTCGTGCCATTGAAATTTTTGAACAGACGGGGCAGACCGCATCTGCGCTCGGCGGAGATTTTTCAAACGCCCGCGGAGAAGAAATTGCATTTGAGCCCATTATCGCTGCAATCTGTTTTTCTGACAGGGCGAAACTCTATGAACGCATTGAGCGCAGAATTGACCTTATGATTGAAAATGGATTGATTGATGAAGTTAAAGCTGTTGCAGAAAAGGGTTGTGACCGAAGCTTGCCTGCACTCCAAGGGCTTGGGTATAAACAGCTTTTGATGTATCTTGACGGCGAATGCAGCCTTAATGAGGCAATTGAGCTTATAAAACGCGACACACGCCGATTTGCAAAAAGGCAGATCAGTTGGTTCAAACGTGATAAGCGTATACACAGTTTCTTTGCGGATAAAGAAACTGAGGAAGGGCTTGTGCAAAGCCTGTATGAATACTTTATGAACCCGGAGATGTTTCAGGGAGACACGCCGGAAACAGAGCAGGAAGGAGAACAAAACTGAATTATGTACGGTAAAGCATACAGCAACCTATTAATAAGCGAAAACGCTTTTAACACGGTTTGCAGACTCGAAGAAGAGCTTGCTCCTGTTTTTCGGCGGACTGAATCAATCGAATGTGAGAATGAGGCAAAAGTCCTTGCAGCTTTTCATAAAAACCGCGTTGCAGCGCATTATTTCAATCCGACAACCGGTTACGGTTATGACGATGTCGGCAGGGATAACCTTGACAAAGTGTTTGCGGATGCGTTCGGTGTCGAAAGTGCAGTTGTCAGTCCGCATCTTATTTCCGGAACTCACGCGATTTTTACTGTTCTTTCGGGACTGCTTCGGCACGGCGATCTGCTCCTTGCTGTTTCCGGAAAGCCATATGATACTTTGGTTGACGCGATAGGCGTTTCCGATGCCGAAGGCGATGAAGCCGAGGCCGCAAACACCGCCGAATGCTCACTCAAGGAGCGCGGTGTGCGTTATTCACAGATAGATTTAAACGATGACGGAAGTTTTCAACTTGAAAATATTGTTGAATGTATCGAACGGGAACACCCGAGAGTCGTTTACGTTCAGCGTTCACGCGGATATGCATGGCGTGAAGCTGTTCATCCGCAGGCAATGCGGCCGGTTTTCGACGAAGTGAAACGAATATCTCCGAACTCGATAATCGTTGTTGATAATTGTTACGGTGAATTCACTTGCAATTGTGAACCTTTGTCTGTCGGTGCGGATATCATTGTGGGTTCCCTCATCAAAAACCCGGGCGGCGGCCTTGCTCCCACCGGCGGATATTTTGCCGGAAAAAAATCTGCTGTGGACAGAATAGCTAACTCAATGACGGTTCCCGGCATAGGCAGGGAAGCGGGGTCATATTTCGGAAGTTATCTTCCGTTTTATCAGGGCTTTTTCAGTGCTCCGCATGTTGTTGCGCAAAGCCTCAAGACTTCGGCACTGTTTGCAAAGGCCTTTGAATACCTGAAACTTCCCACGATGCCTCCGAGTGATGCTGTGCGTTCCGATATCGTGCAGTCGCTGCGTTTTGATACCAAGAAAGAACTCATTGATTTCTGTGCATGCATTCAGGCAGTTGCACCGGTGGACGGATATGTTGTTCCGGAGCCGTGGGCAATGCCGGGGTACAGCCACGATGTTATTATGGCAGCGGGCACTTTTGTCCAGGGCGCATCCATTGAACTCTCCGCTGATGCGCCAATCTGCGAGCCGTACACAGCATACGTTCAGGGTGCATTAAACTATTCTCACGGTCGACTTGCCGTGATGAAAGTTCTGACTTCTCTGCTCGATAAAAAAGGCTGCGGCACAAATATTTGAACCGACTGAAATTGAGGTGTAGAATGAAAAAATGTGTTCTTTATAACGGAAAAAACTGCAATGACTGCGGTGAATGCAATCGCTGCGACCTTGATCCCGGCAAAATCTGCGACAATTGCGGGAAGTGCCTTCAAAGAGGCAGCAATGAATTCAACAGCATAATATATCATTTTCCGACGGAAGATGAGAATGAGTGCGAATGCGATCATCATGAAAACGGTGAAGAATTGAATTCCGCAGATTTTGACGAATTCCTCGATGAACCCATAGAGCTTGGCGTTCCGGATCCCATTCAAATCGACCCTGCGCTTGCCGCCGAATGGGAACGACGACTCGCAGAATCTTTTCGCGAGGATGCTCGGCGGGAAGCGGCTTCCGATGATGCTCCGAAAGGTCTTTACGCCGCGCGCAAGCGCCGCGAACGAAAATAACGGGGGGAGTGTTTCTCCGTTTTGCGAATAACCCGAAACATTTTAAAATACGGCAATGTGCAGCGGGGTTTTATCCGTTGTTCATTGCCGTAAATTTTTGTTTTTACAACGTTTACA
>CALAXO010000185.1 GCA_937894955.1 uncultured Clostridia bacterium | reverse complement strand
TTGAATGCCTCTTCAAGAGCTTCCTCAAACGGAGGATAGAAGTCTTCGATCAGATTTTGCCAGCGTTCTTTGCCTTCTTCCACGGAGTCCAATCGCGACTCCATATCCGCCGTGAACTTGGCATCAACAATATTGCGGAAATTATCCTCCATAACTTTGTTCACAACAAACCCGAGGTCGGTGGGCACGAGCTGCTTCTTTTCTTTTTGGACGTACCCTCTGTCGATAATTGTCGAAATCGTCGGGGAATATGTGCTCGGTCTGCCGATTCCCAGCTCTTCGAGTGTTTTCACAAGGGATGCTTCGGTGTATCTTGAAGGCGGTTCGGTAAAGTTCTGCTTCGGGTTCAGCGAAACAAACTTAGGTTCACTGCCGACTTCCATAGCGGGAAGGGTCGTGTCCTTTTCGCCTATGCCGTCATCCTGTGACGGGTTCGATACGGAATAAACCGCCGTGAATCCGTCAAAGAGTTTTTTCGAACTGTTGGTTCGATACGTGCATTTCGGCTGAGTCTGCGTTTCAAGCGTAACAGTTGAAGTTTCGTAAAGCGCATCACTCATCTGGCTTGCGAGGAAACGTTCGTAAATGAGTTTATAGAGTTTATACTGCCCCGGTTCGAGATACTGTTTCACCGATGCAGGCGTGTTTTTTACGTCTGTCGGACGAATTGCCTCGTGCGCATCCTGAGAACCCGCTCTGCCCTTAAAAACATTGGGCTTTTCGGGCACGTATGCTGCGCCGAACGCTGCTGCGATGTATTCTCTCGCGCTCTGCTGTGCCTCGGCGGAAATTCGAACCGAATCCGTGCGCATATAAGTAATCAAGCCAACGCTGCCCTTAGTGCCGATATCAACGCCCTCATAGAGCTGCTGAGCGCAAAGCATGGTTCGCTTCGGCGGCATTGAAGCACGGTTCGATGCATCCTGAAGCATGCTGCTCGTTGTGTACGGTGCAGGCGCATGACGCGTTTTTTTTGCGGTTTTGATGTCCGCAACGCAATAGACCGCTCCGGTGGACAAATCCACAACGCGCATTGCGTCGGCTTCCGTCTGAAGCTCCGTCTTTTTGCCGTCAAAACCATAGAATTTGGCTTCGAATGTACGCTTGGCAAGATGAAGTTTTACCGTGACGGTCCAATACTCTTTCGGCACGAAATCAAGTATCTCGCGCTCTCTGTCGCAGATGAGTTTGGTCGTAACCGACTGCACACGGCCTGCCGAAAGTCCCCTTCGAACCTTGGCCCAAAGCAGCGGGCTGATTTTGTAGCCGAGCAAACGGTCAAGCACGCGCCGCGCCTGCTGCGCATCGACAAGGTTTCTGTCAATGCAGCGCGGGTTTTTGACTGCCTTTTGAATGACTGTTTTTGTGATTTCGTTAAACACAACACGGCATGGCTCGTTTTCATCCAGCTTCAGCATTTTTGCAAGATGCCACGAAATCGCCTCACCCTCGCGATCGGGGTCGGTTGCAAGCACAATATGCTTTGCGTGCTTTGCTTCTTTGCGTATTTTTTCGATAACTTCGCCTCTTCCGCGAAGGGTAATATATTTTGGTTCAAAGTCGTGTTCAACATCAACACCGAGCTGGCTTTTCGGCAAATCGCGAACATGCCCGTTCGATGCAATGACCCTGTATTTTGAGCCGAGATACTTTTCAATCGTCTTCGCTTTGGACGGCGATTCCACGATAACCAATGTCTCTGCCATAATCCTCCTTCGACCGTTTGGTCGTTTACAGTTAATTTACAGTAAAATCCGATTCTGCCGCACCGCGGCGGCAGTTCAGCAACAGCTTTTTTTCACAAGAAGCGAATTGTTCAAACTCTTCCTGATCGGGTTTGCAATTCTGCCGGTGATACGACTCACGGATCAGCTCAATGTATAGATTCTGCCCGGCAATTGTTTTATTAAACCCGAAAATTCCAATTCTGTCAAGTGCAAGTTTAGAACTTCGACCGGGAGCTGCGTAAGCTCGCAGATTTCGTCAAAGTTTTTTTCGCCCAATTCAATCAAATCAAATAGTATCTTTTGATTACCCGTCAATTTCAGCTCGCTGCTGCCCCTGCTGCGCAGCTTTGATTTTCTGCCGCATTCCGCACCGATTCCAAGATGAAGCAGCAAATCATCAGCACTGAATACAGGTTCCGCCATGCCTTTTCGTATCAGTTCGTTCGTTCCGAAGCTCATCCTGTCCGTGATTCTGCCGGGCACGGCATACACTGTTCTGCCCTGTTCCAACGCGCAATTTGCAGTTATCATCGTTCCGCTCTTTTCACCCGCTTCAACAACAAGCACGCCGCAGCTCATTCCGCTGATTATTCTGTTTCTCATTGGGAAAAAGTGCATTGCCGCATGCGTGAAAGGCAGGAATTCACTCATCACACAGCCGTTCTCGATTATTGCTTCCATAATATCCGCAGTGCCGTCGGTTTTTGCTGTGCAAACACCCTGCCCGAGTATCGCCGCCGTTGGATATTTTTGTTCGGCGGCACTCAACGCCCCCTGTGCCGCAAGGCTGTCGCAGCCGTAGGCAAGCCCGGAAACTATGGTAATGCCATTTTTTGCCAACTCACAGCCCATATGAGCGGAGACTTTTTTTCCGTAATCCGAACACCTTCTTGCGCCGATTATTGCAAACGGCGTTTCGGCCTGCAATCGTGCGCATTTGCCCCTTGCATAAAGCACAAACGGCGGATCGGCAATATGTTTCAATTCTGCCGGATAAACTTCACTGTTCGGCGTCAATGCTGAAACACCGTTTTTTTCAAGCTCCGAAATGAAGTCATCAATATAGGCATCCGATGCCGTGAGACACAGTTTTTCGGTCTGTTCCCGTTTTACCATGGTTAAAATATTGGAATCAAAACTCTTTACCGCTTCAAACAATTCAGAAATCGAATCAAAATTTCGCAGCAATTCGTTTGCCTGCTTTGCCCTGCCTTCAAAAGCAATGCTCAATCGGATATAATCCCTGTCCGCCTTTTGATACTTCATGTACCCTCCGTTCGGCTGCCGTAATGCCGATTACGTCACAGTTTGCTCCAATACTTGCTGTCCAAAGAGCGATATTGAAGAGCTTCCGCAACGCATGCCCCTGTAATTTTTTCCTCGCCCGCAAGGTCGGCAATGGTTTTGCTCACCTTAATCAATCTATCGTATGCCCTTGCCGACAGCCGCAGCCTGTCGAACGAAAGCCTTATAAGTTTTTCCGCATCGGGCTCCAGTGCGCAATATTTCTTGATATGTTTCGAACTCATCTGTGCATTGAACATTATGCCGTCATTTTTAAAGCGTTCACGCTGAATGCATCGCGCTCCCGAAACTCTTTCACGAATTGCCGTCGAACTTTCGCCCGCCTGTTTGGACGCAAGCTCCTCATATGCAACCTCCGTCATTTCAACATGGATATCTATTCTGTCCAGCATCGGACCGCTGATTCGGTTGCGGTAACGTTCGATTTGGGAAGGATTACACCTGCACGGATTTATTCGTGAACCGAAATTTCCGCATGGGCAGGGGTTCATCGCCGCAACGAGCATAAAATCCGCCGGATATTCCGCTTTTGCCGCTGCGCGTGTGATGGACACAAAACCGTCTTCAAGCGGCTGCCGCAACGCTTCCAAAACTGACTTTTGAAACTCCGGAAATTCATCCAAAAACAACACACCGTAATGTGCAAGGCTGATTTCACCCGGAAGCGCTTTTGTTCCGCCGCCGACAAGCGCGGGAATGGAGGCCGAATGATGCGGTGCACGAAACGGACGCTCCCGCACAATCCCGCCGCGCCCGCGTAATATACCTGCAACGGAATGAATCTTTGTTATTTCAAGTGCCTCTTCGTTTGACAAAGTCGGCAGTATTGAGGGAATGCTTCTTGCAAGCATCGTTTTACCCGAACCGGGCGTTCCGATAAGCAAAATATTGTGGTTTCCCGCTGCTGCAACTTCGGCTGCACGTTTCGCCGCCTGCTGACCCTTTATTAACGAAAAATCACTGTCGAAATTTGGATTATCGTCTATATTTGTTTGGCTGCACGGCTGCGGGTTAATGATCTTCATTCCGCGCAGAAAAAGAACAGCCTCTGTAAGACTCGTTACCGGAATCACAACTGCATCGCGTATGAAAGCAGCTTCCTCAGCGTTTTCCTTTGGAAGAATGATATGGTTATATCCGCGTGAACAAGCGTCAATTACCATCGGCAGCACGCCGTTAACACCGCGAACGCTGCCGTCCAAAGCAAGCTCACCGATTATAAGCCATTTTTCCGCCGCAGTGCGATCGATATCCCCGCTTGCCGCAAGTATGCCTATCGCTATCGGCAAATCGTAAACCGTACCCTCCTTGCGAACATCCGCCGGCGCAAGATTTACAACGAGCCGCACATTCGGAAAAGGAAAGCCAGAGTTGCATATTGCAGAGCGGACGCGCTCCTTGGATTCCTTAACGGCATTATCAGGAAGGCCGACGGTTTCGTAACCCGCAAAGCCGAAGCTTATATCCGTTTCAACCGTCACTGGATAGCCGAGCAACCCCGTCAACCCATAACTTGTGATTCTTGCCAGCATATTTCCCCCTTTGTCCGAATAAAGCCATACCGAGTGATTTTTTCACTCGGTAAGCCGTTAAACGAGTATTAACATTTAATCTTCAGTGTTCAGATTGACTTTTTTCTCTTTTTCATCGTTTTTAGCGGAAGAAGCATCGGCAGGCTTGAACACAAAAAGCTTGTTGCCGACAAAGTTGACAATTATGCAGATGCAGGTCGAAAGCAGCATGCACGCTCTTTCGCCGTTAATTATCTTTGTGAGCCACTGCGGAAGCCCAAGACTCATCCACCAATCATCAATATGCAAAGCATTGGTAAACAGCCAGATAAGGCCGAGCGAAACAAGCAATACACCCAGGTTAACTGCAATAAAGCTTATGATTTCGCGCGCATCTTGTCTGCGCTCTTCTTTAAATGTCCAACGGCTGTTCAGAATATAGCTGTTCAGAATGCCGGCACAATAGCCAATAACTTTTGAAACATAAACCGTCCAACCGCCCGTAAACGGTATTGCAAGCACGATGCTCAGCACCGTGCTGATGACCATGTCTATAAGCGTGTTGCCGATTCCCACCAAGCCGAATTTAATCAACTGAAAAAAGCTTTTTTTTGCGACTGTGCCGCCGTTTTTTTCGTTTGAACTCATTATTGAAACTTACTCCTTTACGCGGCGGCGAACGATATGCCCGCCTTAAAATCGATTCCGACAGATTTCCCTGTCAAATTGTCCGCCGCACGCATTTTCTTCTTCACTCCGCCCGCACCGAAAGCGCAGGTATCGGATTTGCTTTCAGGGCATCCTATTACCAGGTGCCGAAGAATGTCCATGTGGGCAGCCATTCAAGCGCACGGATATAATCTCTGCTGACCTGAATGCCGCTGATCACGGGATAGAACACCGCAAACAGCACGATTGCGGCAGCAAGCCAAATGAACTTTATCTTCGGAACGAATTTTGCTCCGCCGGAGATCACGTTGCCGCGTTCAAGCGGTATATAATAGAACTTATCCTCATAGTGTTTGAGCACATATACGGAGGCAAGTATTATCATCGGCACGGTCGCAAAGTAATGATATATGAACACGCAGCGAGAAATCAGCATCCAAGGCAGCATGGACGATGCCATGCAGGCAAAGATGAAGAATATTTCCGCATTGAGCCTGAACCTGTTGCGCAGGAACATGATGAACAGCGTCAACGTGCCTGCAAAGCAGATCCACCATACAGCGGGGTTGCCGAAAGTGGAAATAGTTCCGAACTTTGTTGTGTCCGGATTTTGTCCTCCGGAATAGAACCAAACCGGACGGTTTCCGAGAGGCCATTCATACCATGCAGACTGATACGGATGCGTTGAATTGAGCCCGCTGTGGTAGTTGAACATATATTTTTGATTGTCAATAACGCCGTCCATATAAGTCTTAACCTTTTCGGAGAAGGTCAAAACTTCTCTCTCGGGCTCCTCATCGTATCCGAGCTGTCCGGCGGCACGAAGGCGTGCAATCTTTGTTTGCTCCGCATTGGGCTTCCATTGCGCGGTGTAATACGGTTTGTATGCTGCCAAATAAATCGCAGCAGGAATGACGATAAAGAACAGGAGGCAGAACAGGCATGTTTTTATGAACCGTGCCGGGAACTTTCTTGCGTTTTCAACCGCAGGATCCTCTTCTTCCGCTTTTGTGAGCGTGGCATTCTTAATCTTGTTTGCCTTTACCCAAAGGGTTATCATCTTAACAAAGAACATAACCGCAAGTGCAGCACCCGTATAGATGCAGATCCATTTACTTGCGCAGCCCAATCCGAAGAACAAACCCGAAAGCCCGAGCGGTATCAGAGTGTCCTTAAGGCTGTCACCGAGATCCATCTTTATGAATTTGTACATGTAGTACGTCATGCACAAATTGAAGAACACGCCGTATACGTCAATGGTCGAAATTCTAGTCTGCGAAAAATGCATGAAATCGAATGCAAACAATCCCGCCGCAAGCAGAGCAAGCTCGGGACGCTTGAACATGCGCTTGCCGAATGCATACATCAGGGGAATCATTGCAACGCCGAACAGCGCACCCATGATTCTCCAGCCGAATGGATTCATGCCGAATATCGCAATGCCAACGGAAATGATTATTTTTCCGAGAGGAGGGTGCGAAATCTCGTAAACACTGAGGTTATGCAGATGTTCATATGCGGTTCGTGCATGGTAGAGCTCATCGAAATACATGCCGGTCATGTAACTTGGATATTCCGGCACACAGTCCTGTTCATCAACAAGGGCCGCTGCGGATGCATCGTTCGCCGTTACATGAAGCAGATTCCCTGCCGTGTCAAAGAACGCAAGCTCATTTATCCATGCTTCGCCGCTCACAACTGTCAGCGTGATGGTTTTTGTTGTGCTGTGCAGGTTACTGTTGCGAACCCACCTGTACATTGTTCCGAAGCGCTGATCGATTTCGACTGATTCACCGTCATCTCCGGTGAGCTTGAATACGGTCGTTCCTTTTGAGCCGCTGCCGCCGGTAATTCCGCCATCGTGCCAAACGCTGCCGATGGTAACCGTATCATCAAATGTCAGCGTTACAGTGGTGCCCGGCGTTCCCTTCCATTCATTGTCCGGTGCTTTTGTGGAACCGAGATTTGTGACGGCAAGAATGCCGTAAACAAGGGTCAATGCAATGACGAATATCCAGTCTTTTTTTGTGTAGTGCAGCTTTGTATCCGTTTTTTCGGGAATAACCGGCTTTGTGTCGAAAATGCTCGGAGCAAGCTGCGCAGGGGTTTTGATGGGATCGCCTTTGCGAGCCTTGTCCATTGATTTTTCAAGCTTGAGCAGGAAATAGATCGCAATGGGCAAAAGGATGTAGATGCAGAGCATGATAACGATCATTTTTGCTCTTGCGGCGTATTCCGCATCACTCATACTCGTTGTGTTATCCGAGGATTGGGATGATGAAGACTTGGTTTCAAAGCTCTGAATTTCGCCGTTGTAGCTTGTGAGCTTTTCGATTTTAAAATCATCAAAGAAGGCAACGCCCATGCTCGTGCTGCTGAAGTTGCCGAGCCTGCACCCAACTTTGAGCTTGGACTGTCCGCTTCCTGTTTTGCCGACAAGCTCAACCATTGTCCAATCAGTTGTGCCGAGAACAGGCGTTGAATAACAGGTTCGGTCTTCAAGAGCAATATTTGCACCTGCTCCGCCGCTGACATTTTCGGTTTTGATGTAACAGCTCAGCTTATAAATCGTGTTTGCCTGAACGGAAACTGTCTGTGTGAAGTGTGCATCATCAAGTTCCGTATTTGTGAGCTTCACAACATTGCCGCGCGCAGCGTCCTTCACAACAACTGCGTTTGATACGGAAGTGTCGTTCAAATAGGATGTGTATTCCCACTCTTTCGGCATAAGCCCGCTGGAGTCGAGACTTTCGAAGCTGCCGTTCGCAATGTTTGCGTTTCCTCCGTTTTTCGGAGAAGCAAGCAGCAGAACGATGCCGAAAATAACACAAACTGCCGCGATAATCGCAAGGCTGACAGTAAGCGTTTTTTTGTTTGTCTTTTTCATTTTGTTTCCTCTCATTTCTCTGCTTTCAGTGCAGGAACAGTTTTTTGTGCTTTCGCCGAAACATCATCATCTGCGAAAACATCGGCCTTTACTCTTCCGCGGAGCATAATATCCGTGCAAATGCCGCAGAACATTATAAACAATATGACGTTTGCAAGTGAACACCAGAACACAAGACGCTCATCCCAATAGAGGTGGTACTCATGCAGCTTGCTGTAATAAAATGCTGCAATGCAGTTCACGAGCGTTGTTGCGCTCCAGCACATGAACATGCTGATAAGCCGCCTGTCGCCGTAGCTGACGTAAGCAACGAGCAGCAGAAGCAGCACCGGGAACAGGTAGCGTTCGTGCATGTAGTGGCCGAGAGTGAAAAGCGAGGCGAATGTGAATGCGGTTGCAAGACTCAACGCGCCGGAATGCTTTTTCCTGCCGAAGAAATACAGAACACCGCCGAAACCGACTGACAGAACCATCATGACGGTGCCAAGTTGGCCATAAGTCAGCCCGAGAATTGCCTTCTCTGTTATCGGTGTCCAATTCTTTCCGAACAATGTGTAAATATTGTACGCATTTACGCTTGCGTATTTATAAGAAGTAGCGGTTCCCATGTATTTTTGAAGGATAATGGAATACCACGGCATGGTTTCATCGGCAAACGGAATTACGGATACAACGAGAAGCGCGCAGGCGCAGGCGACCGCAGCAACGGTTTTCATGATTCGCATTCCGACTCCGTCCGTACATTTTCTGCCTGTCGGACTGAAGAAATCCGGATCGAAAATATAGCAGAAATACGCAATCGCAAGAAGCGGTCCTGCCATCAAAGCCTGCGGTTTAAGCAGTATCGATAACCCGTAAACAAATCCCGCAAGAATCGGTTTATTTGAATTGAGCAGAATAATGCTTATTACAAGCAGGATCGAAAGAATTTGGTCGATCTGTCCCCATCCCCCGGAAACATAGATGAAAACGGGGCAGAATGCTGCAAGGCACATAAGAAGGTATGCTGCTTCAAAGCGGAGTTTTTTGCGCGCAAGCCTGTAAACAAGATACGCCGAGCCGATATCCGCAATTATCGATGGAAGTTTTATCATCGTGACGTAGAATATGTCATATGAACCGTCCGCCGCATAAACACCGTGACCAAAAAGATCCGCTATGCGTGCCATCAACCCGAGAACGTACATATATCCCGGCGGATAATCCGGAAAATTGGTTTGGGGATTATAAAAGTTTTGGAAGCCATCCCTGAATATTTTGTTTCCCCACGATGTGAAACAGCCTATATCGGTTTTGTGTCCGACAATATAGTAGGAAAAAAGAATATGCAGCAGCAGCGAAGCAAGCAGTGTCCACACAACAAGGAAATCGTCCGATTTGTCGCGCACACCGTTCACAAGAACGGCTCTGCTTTTTTTGATGCTTACATAGACCATGTAGATCAGCAAAAAGGCGATCGTTGCCAAAATGGAATCGATCAGTATTTGCTCGGTCGGAAATTTGGTCGGCGTCATATTGAATGCCATCCTCCTTATAAAAGCCTGCTGTAAAATGCCGAACGCACCCGGCTGACCCCTGTCACACCGCTCACGTCTGCGCATCATACACCGATTTTATTTATTTTACCATATTATGTTCAAAATTTGAAGTGCCGAACGCAAAAAAAGCAGCAAACAACGAAATTGAAAGCTGCGGGGAAAGTCAATAATAGATTTTTTATTCTATTTAAATTGTAAATGCATTTTCTATATGTCTTATTTTGTGTTCCGAAAGTATCACTTCAATTATATCGAAGCGATAGTAAACCGCCTTTTGCCTGTAATTTGCCGCAAAATACTTTGCGGCAAAAGCCATGTTGGCTCTTTTTGCGGAACCGACACGCAGCATCGGCGGCAGCTCCTTTGAATCGAGAGTGGTTTTGACCTCAACAAAGGCAACGGTGTTCCCTTTCTTTGCGATTATATCAATTTCCTTATGTGCAACACGGTAATTGCGCTGAAGTATTCGGTACCCGTGCAGACGAAGGTAAAGCCTTGCCAAACGCTCCCCTCTTGCACCGATGCGCTGCTGTTTGCTTCCATTTTCAATATTCAGCCGTTCCAATTGCACCTCCGACCGGGTGTATACAGCAGCGCAGTCAGCATTCACCGCGTTCCGCAAGAATCTTTTTGATGAAACTGCGCCTGTGAAGTTCGCACGGACCGAATTCACGAAGCGCGTCCATATGCTGCTTTGTTCCGTAACCGACATTTTTTTCGAAACCGTACTGCGGGAATTTCTCCGCCGCAGCGATCATGTATCTGTCCCTTTCCACTTTTGCAACTATGCTTGCGGCCGCAATGGAATAACACAGTGCATCGCCGTGGATCAGGCTGTGCTGCACGGCTGGAATATCAAGGTCTTTAACGGCATCGACAAAAACGTCGCTGCACACGTAATCGCCCGGACAATGCGCCAAAGCATTTCTGTAGGCTTCGGCAAACGCTTTTTTTGTTGCCTGAAGAATATTTATTTCATCAATTTCCCTTTGAAACACCCATCCGGTGCCGAAAGCTGCCGCTCCGCCCGTAATAAGAGGATAAAGCTTTTCCATGCGCTTCTTTGTGAGCTTTTTGGAATCGTTTACGCCCTCTGTCACAAATCCGGGGGGAAGGATCACGCATGCGGCAACAACAGGACCCGCGAGCGGCCCGCGCCCGACTTCATCCATTCCCGCAACGGCAATTCCGCGTTCCCAGAATGGGCGTTCGTATTGAGTCATTTGTTCGAGCCGTTCGGCCTCGTTAATCTTTTTCATTGTTTATATCGGTTTGTTCCGCCTGCTGCGGTTCGAAATTATCCGTTGGATTTTCAAGAGCAACGGCGGCAATTTTGCCCGCACGATACTCATCAAGAACTATTCTTGCGCCGCGTTCCGTATCGAAGACCCCGCCCGAAAGAACAAAACCGCGGCTGCGGCACACGCCTTCCAACAGAAGCTCGGGGATATCCTGTTTCGGGTCAAGCTTTTTGTATCTTGCCGTCACAGCCTCCGGGCAGATGCGCATAAGGTCAAAAAGCAGCAGAGCCGAAATTTCCTCGATATCGAGCACATCATCGCGAATCGAACCTATATACGCAAGATGCTTTGCAAGTATCTCGTTATCCAACTTGCCCCAAAGCAAACCCGGGGTGTCAAGAAGTTCGAGATAATCCGAAACTTTGACCCATTGCTTTGACCGTGTAACACCGGGGCGATCGCCGACCTGCGCCCTTGCCGCGCCGGCAATGCGATTGATGAACGTGGATTTTCCGACATTCGGAACGCCGACTACCATTGCGCGCAAAGTTTTTTTGATGCCCTTTTCGCGATACCGGCGAACGGTCTCCTCCCCTGTTTTTTCAATAAGCTCGATTGCACGTTTGCGCGTTGAGGGCTGAGTTGAAACAAACTCCGCAGCTGTGATTCCCTGCTTTGCAAAATAGTTTATCCATGCGCGATTCTGAGTTTTTGATGAAAGGTCGCTTTTATTAAGAACAACAACACGCAGCTTGTTTTTGAAAAGAGCTTCAAAATCAGGGTTGCGGCAAGCCATCGGTGCGCGTGCATCGACAATTTCGATTATCATGTCAACAAGCTTTAAGTTATCCTCGAGCATACGTCTGGCTTTTGCCATGTGTCCGGGATACCAATTTATCGTGTGCATGGATTTTACCTCCGAAATGGGTTGATAATTCTTTTTTGGCGGCAGGCCTCGGCGCGAAACGGAATTCCGCAGTTCTTTGCAGCGGCGGCAAAAGCCCCGCAAAGCCTGCGCAAAATCGATATAAAATCAGCCTCCGTCCCCGGTTGGGTCGGGAGGCCTTTTCAGAAAAAGGAAAATCTTGATTACTTGGTAACGATGCGTTCTTTGATCTTTGCAGCCTTACCGGTCCTCTCACGGAGGTAATAGAGCTTCGCCCTGCGGACAACGCCGTGACGAACGACTTCAATCCTGCCGATGCGCGGGCTGTGATAGGGGAAAGTCCTTTCAACACCTACACCGTAGCTGATGCGGCGAACGGTGAAAGTCTTGCGGATGCCGCCGCCCTGCATTTTGATGACGATGCCCTCAAAATTCTGGAGCCTTTCACGGTTGCCTTCAACGACCTTAACGTATACGCGAACGGTATCACCGATTTCGAGCTTGGGAAGATCGGAACGAAGCTGCTCTTTTTCGAGTTCTCTGATGATGTCTGACATAGTAATCTCCTTATTTACAGATGTTCTTAGCCGACCTGCGACCAGCGGACCATCCAATTAGCCATAAGATTATAGCATTTTTCTGCACAGAATGCAAGAGCAATTTTTCAAAAAATGAGCAGAGACGCTATATATATTACTCATTTTCCAAAGATTGCAGGTATTTTTTATCCGCCGCAGTCAGATTCGCCCTTTCGAGAAGGTCCGGACGCATCTGTTTTGTTTTTTTGAGTGCTTCCTGCCTCCGCCAACGCAGAATTTCGGCATGGTTGCCGTTCAGCAGCACGGGCGGAACCTCTCTGCCCCTGAAATTCGCAGGGCGCGTGTACTGAGGGTATTCCAGCAGTCCCCAGTCGGAAAAGCTTTCCTCCTCGGTTGATTCGGAGCTTCCGAGCACACCGGGAATGAACCTTGAAACACAGTCGATAACGACCATTGCGGGCAATTCGCCGCCCGTCAGAACATAGTCGCCGATTGAAATTTCATCATCGATAAGTTCCGATACGCGTTCATCAATGCCTTCATAATGCCCGGCAAGGAACAGAAGACGTTTTTTCGAAGCAAGTTCCTTTGCAAGTGCCGGCGTCAGCACCTTGCCGCGCGGACTCATCACAATGCAGCGCGGTTTTTCCGGAGCTTCGGCTGCAACGCTTTCGATGCAGTCAAAAATCGGCTGCGCAAGCATGACCATGCCCGCCCCGCCTCCGAACGGATAATCATCGGTGTTACGGTGCTTGTTCTGTGAAAAATCGCGTATATTATGCGTTTTAAATTCCAAAATGCCTTTTAATGCCGCCCTGCCGAGAATGCTTGATGACAGGATATTGCTGAACATTTCGGGGAAAATTGTAAGAATATCAATCCTCAAACAGTCCAACCTCCGCAAGAACTTCGGAATCAAAAACAATCCGCTTGTTTTCAATGTCAACGCTTGAAATCAGTTTTTTCAATGCAGGAACGGAAAGCCTTTTTGTCCCTTTGATAACATAAACATCCGTTGACGGCGTTTCGTACACATCGACCACTCTGCCGAGCGCATCGCCCGATGTCGAAAAAGCCTCACAGCCTATGATATCCTTAACAAAATATGCACCTGCGGGAAGCTTTACGGCGTGTTCTCTGTCCACGCAAAGGTATTTGTCGCGAAGTTTTTCGGCGGTTTCAACGGTATCAATTCCCTTGAGTTTGATTATCACGGAATTTTCGGCGGCAACCCTTGCGCTTTCCGCAGTGACTGATTGATAAACGCCCTCAGGTGCCTCGATAAAGGCATCCGAAAGGCGTGCAAATCGTTTTAAATTATCGGTCAAGGGGAGCAATTTCAGCTCACCCTTGATGCCGTGCGGGCGCAGAAACAGCCCGATACGAAAATAATCCATAGACAAAACTTGTGAGTTCCGGTACGGTTACAGAATGTCAACTCTGTATTTCTTTTCGCTTTTAACCGAAGCGGCGCGAACAACGGTGCGGATTGCTTTTGCGATACGCCCCTGTTTGCCAATAACTTTGCCCATATCGTCCTTGGCAACGGAAAGCTCAATTGTGGTTTCCTCGCCTGCTTCGTCAGCCTTGACGGCAACCTTTACCTCGCTCGGTTCGTCAACAAGACTCTTTGCAATGAATTCAACAAGAGCCGCAATATCGGGAACCTGAGCTTCGGCAATGATTTCTTCGCTCATCAATCGATAACGCCGTGCTTTTTGAACAGACCGCGAACGGTTTCCGTGGGCTGCGCACCGTTCTTGATCCACTGCTTTGCCTTGTCGCCGTCAACAACGACCTGTTCGGGTTCGGTGAGGGGGTTGTAATAGCCGATTTCTTCTACAAAAGCCCCGTCACGGGGTGCGCGGGAATCCGCAACAACGATACGATAGAAAGGAGCCTTCTTTGCGCCCATTCTGCGAAGCCTGATTTTAAGCATGATAGTTCCTCCAAATTAAATAGAAAGTCTTTGTTGAATATCCAATCGGGCATAAGCCCGCTGTTGGTGATTTTGTTGTTTTGATGCAGATTGAAAAACCTTTTGCTGCATCAGAAGCCGAAGAAGCCCTTGCGCCTGCCCGATTTTTTGCGGCCCATTCCCGCAAACCTCTTCATCAACTGGCGTGACTGTTCAAATTGTTTGAGCAGTCGATTAACTTCCTGAACGGTCGTTCCGCTGCCCGCGGCAATGCGTTTTTTGCGGCTTGCGTTCAAAAGTTCAGGATTGCGTCGTTCACGCGGAGTCATTGAACGAATGATCGCCTCGACTCTTGCGGTTGCCTTGGGATCAATTTTTGCATCCTTGAGCTTGCTTGCATCGACCCCGGGCATCATGCCGAGAATATCCTCCATTGAGCCAAGTTTTTTGACCTGTTGGAACTGCTCGAGGAAGTCCTCAAGGGTGAATTTGTCGTTTTTAATCTTTTTGGTGAGCTCTTCCGCCTGTTTTTCGTCGAAAGCTTGTTCTGCCTTTTCAATCAAGGTGAGAACATCGCCCATGCCCAGAATTCTTGAAGCCATTCTGTCAGGATAGAACGGTTCGATATCGGTAAGCTTTTCACCTATGCCGGAGAATTTGATGGGTTTGCCCGTAACACTGCGAACGCTCAGCGCCGCACCGCCTCTTGTGTCGCCGTCAAGCTTTGTGAGTATAACGCCGGTTATGCCGAGTTTTTCGTTAAAGGAGCTTGCAACGTTGACAGCGTCCTGACCTGTCATTGCATCAACAACAAGCAGCGTTTCCGCCGGGTTAACGGCTTGTTTGACGGCGGCGATCTCGTCCATCATGTTCTCATCGATATGCAGGCGGCCTGCCGTGTCGATTATAACAAGATCGTAAAAGTTGCGGGAAGCGTATTCGATTGCTTCCCTTGCTGTTTTAACGGGATCCTGCGTTCCGCGTTCGAAAACGGGAACATTGACCTTTTCACCGACAACCTGAAGCTGGGTGATGGCGGCAGGGCGATATATGTCGCATGCAACAAGCAGCGGTTTTTTGCCCTGAGTTTTTGCAAGGTAAGCGGCAAGTTTGCCCGCCATTGTGGTTTTGCCCGCACCCTGAAGACCCGCAAGCAGGAAAACGGAGGGTTTGCGCGGCCCAAACTCAACCTTCGCAACGCTGCCGCCGATGAGCTGAGTCAGCTCCTCATTGACGATTTTGATTATCTGCTGGGACGGAGTGAGACTTTGGAGAACATCCGAACCCACTGCCCGCGCCGAAACCGTGTTTATGAAAGATTTCACAACCGAAAAGTTAACATCGGCCTCGAGCAGCGCAAGCTTTATCTCACGCATTGCCTCTTTGACTTCTTTTTCGGTCAGTTTGCCCTTTCCGCCCAGTTTTCTGAAAATGTTCTGAAGTTTTGAAGAAAGTCCTTCAAATGCCATCGTTGCCCTCCGTGATTTCGGTCAGTTGGGATAACAGAGTGTTGATTCTTTCACGAACGGTCTCATTGCAGGTGCACCTGCGCACCTCTGCCGAAAGCTCCGCAATTAAAGCTTTCAGCTGCCTGTCCTTTGCGGCAAGGCCGAGCTTTTCTTCCATTTCGAGAAGGATTTTTTCACCGCGCTGCAATGCATCGCGCACACCCTGCCGCGAAATGCCCTTCTGCTCTGCAATTTCGGCAAGGGAAAAATCCTCCTCGCAGTTGAGCTCAAGCATCTCGCGCTGGTTATCGGTTAAAAACGCGCCGTAGTAATCAATGAGAAGGCTTAATTCGAGTTTGTTCTGCATACATGCCTCCCTGATGTTCTCTGCGGCACTGTTGTAAAGGTGCGAAGCTTTACATGTATGATTATAACGCCGCAAAGGTGGAAAGTCAATTCCCTTTACAGTGTTTTTATAAATATATTTCGCCCAATAATTGTCCGCAGCAGTAAAAATCAGCACTCGGTCAGGCTTTCAAGGTATCTTTTCAGCACGGGGCGATTGGGCGGCATCAGGTCTTTTTCGGGCGGCATTTCGGAAGCGGAAAAGAAGCGCAGCTCATATACTTCACTTGCCTGCGGTATAAGCTCTCCGGAATAACTGCGGCAAAGGTAAACGATATCAATATTTGAAACCTCGTCGCCGTTCGGATAGGTGTAATGCAGGATCTTT
The DNA here is from genome assembly GCA_937894955.1 of uncultured Clostridia bacterium. Taxonomy (GTDB): domain Bacteria; phylum Bacillota; class Clostridia; order Christensenellales; family CAG-138; genus PeH17. The sequence goes on along the minus strand of CALAXO010000185.1, from coordinate 8,518 downwards.
CCCGAAAAAACACCGAAAAGTTCAAGCTCGTTCGCAAGAAGGCCCGTTTCTTCAAAAAGCTCGCGCGTTGCCGCTTTTTCAACTTCCTCATCAAGCTCCACGGAACCGCCCGCATAACCCCAAAGTCCGTTATCGCGCCGCTTCTGCAAGAGTATTCGACCCTCGGAATCGACAACAATAACGCTCGCACCGACCTGAAGCAGCGGACGATGCCCGACAGTTTTTCTCAAATCAAGTATATATTCCGACATCATTAATCCAAGTACCCCTCTTCACGCAGCATTTCCAGAACACGCGCTTCGCGTTCAAGCATTGTTTGATTTTTGGGCCCGTGAGCTCTGTTTCTGTTAACATCAATTGCATGTTCCGCCTTGACAAATTCCAAAGTGAATCGTTCCCGTGCCTCATAGTCATCAAGTTTCTGCGCTCCCGGCTCCGGTTCCGTTTCGCAAAAATAATAGAAATTATCCTGAACAAAAACCGAAATCCCTGGTTTGCCGCTCTTTTCGATTCTGCGAACGCAGCCGTATGCGCGAATCGAATCCGGGATAACGCGAAGACCGGATTCTTCGGCAGTTTCGCGGACAAGGGCCTGATACCGAGTTTCACCGCTCTCGATGCCGCCCCCGGGGAACTTATAATAATCGTACATCAGGCTGTGTACCATTGCAACCCTGCCGCTGTGAATGATAATGCTGCGAACGGACGGACGGGAAAAAACCTTTCCGTTCAAGTCGTAATTCTTTTTATCCATTTCGAACAATATTCTCATCATATCCTCCCGAATACACCTGCGTCAAAAAACCGAAGCCGCAATTCGTGCCGTATATGTCCGGCATCGGCAGCAAAGCCGCACGATTCGTGTATATCAAATTACAAAGAAAAAGCTCCATCGAATTCACGACGGAGCTGGATTGGAGGCACCATCCGGAATCGGACCGGAGATGGCGATTTTGCAGACCGCTGCCTTACCGCTTGGCTATGGTGCCGTTTGGCTGCGTAAAAAGAGGAAACGCAGTCGTTAAAAAAATGGAGCGGGAAACGGGGCTCGAACCCGCCACCTCCGCCTTGGCAAGGCGGCGCTCTACCAAATGAGCTATTCCCGCAACATGGTGCCTCAGAGTGGAGTCGAACCACCGACACAGGGATTTTCAGTCCCTTGCTCTACCAGCTGAGCTACCGAGGCAAAATGGCGATCCGAAGGGGGCTCGAACCCCTGACCTCCAGCGTGACAGGCTGGCATTCTAACCAACTGAACTACCGGACCGCGGTGTATGCCTTGGTGGGCCTTCAGGGACTCGAACCCCGGACCAATCGGTTATGAGCCGACCGCTCTAACCAACTGAGCTAAAGGCCCTCTCAAAAAGAGTGGTGACCCCTAGGAGACTCGAACTCCTGTTACCGCCGTGAAAGGGCGGTGTCTTAGACCGCTTGACCAAGGGGCCACAAAAAACTGGTCGGGGTGAAGGGATTTGAACCCTTGGCCCCATGCTCCCAAAGCACGTACGCTACCGAACTGCGCCACACCCCGTTGAGCTCACTTTTTGCAACGATGGGTATTATACAGCTATGCGTCTCGTTTGTCAACACTTTTTTAAAATTTTTTTGATATATTTTTTAGTATTCAGCTTTGTTTTCTTATTTTTAGTTATTTTATTGAGCATTTCAGCTTTCATTTTTATGCATAATTTGTTAAAAAGCAGGGCTGTTCAATGCCGAAATACATCAAACAACCCGTTATCAGTGTTAAGTATATTCAATATAATCCGTTTATTCGATGAAATCAAACTCCCATTCACCCATGCGCACAATGCTTTCGTTGCCCGCTCCGGCCTCGCGAAGAGCATCAATTATGCCTTCAGCCTTCAGCATACGCTGGAAACGCCGCATAGATTCCTCGTCATCGGCATCCGTCGTGTCCAAAATATATTCAACGGTTCCGCCCGTTACAGTGTATACATCACCTTCCCTGCTGATCGCGAAGCCGCGTTCATACTGCGGGATTTCAATTATATCATCCTCGGCAAACTCTCTTGTTGCGGGCAGCTCCTTAAGCATTTCAACAATTGCATCAAGCAAAGGGTCAAAACCCTTGCCGGTTGCAGCCGAAACGGGGAAAATGCGCGGCAGTTTGTCCTGTCTGCCGTTGCCATGCGTTTTATCCTCCTCGATGTACATTGCAAGCTCTTCTCGGAAAATCTCAAGGTTATCCTCCGAACCGGTTATATCCATTTTGTTTGCAACAATAAGCTCCGGCAGTTCCGCAAGTTTGTCGCTGTAACGCATCAGCTCACTCCGAATCTGACGATAATCCTCAAACGGATCGCGCCCTTCCGAACCGGAAATATCAAGGACATGCACGAGCATCCGTGTGCGCTCTATGTGGCGCAGGAAGTCATGCCCAAGCCCTGCACCGTCCGCTGCGCCTTCGATAAGACCCGGGATATCCGCAACAACAAAGGACGTGTCGTAACGCTTTACAACACCGAGATTCGGTGTCAGTGTTGTGAAGTGATAATTCGCGATTTTCGGCTTTGCGCTTGTGACGACCGAAAGAATGGTGGATTTTCCGACATTCGGAAGGCCGATAAGGCCGACATCCGCAATTGTCATCAGCTCCAGCTCAACTTCATATTCCTTTGTTTTCTGTCCGTTTTGAGCAAAACGTGGAGCCTGCTTTGTCGGCGTCGCAAATTTGGCATTTCCCCTGCCCCCCCTGCCGCCGCGCAGAACAGTACGTTCCCTGCCCGGGCTGTTCATGTCCGCAATAATCTTGCCCGACTCGACATCGCGCACACGCGTTCCGACAGGAACCTTAATTATAAGATCCTCACCGCTTTTGCCGTATTGCATGTTTCCTCTGCCGTTCTCCCCATTCTGTGCACGGAAAAATCGTGCAAACTTGAAATCAAGCAGTGTATTCATGTTTTCATCAGCCAGGAAAACAACATTGCCCCCCCTGCCGCCGTCGCCGCCGTCCGGTCCGCCGTGACTGACGTATTTCTCTCTGTGGAAGTTTGCGCATCCGTCGCCGCCGTTGCCTGCTTTTATAATTATTCTCGCCTTATCAACAAACTGCATTTTATCTGTTCTCCTTGTAATATTTGCATAGTTCCTTCAGTGTGCATATATCGCATTTCGGTTTTTGTGCAGAGCAAACACGTCTGCCGTGAAATATCAGCCAATGGTGTGCAATTGACCATTTCTCCTTCGGTATGCATTCCATGAGCTGTCTTTCAGTCGCTTCAACGTTTGCCGCACAGGCAAGTCCCAAACGGTTGCTGACGCGAAACACATGCGTGTCAACAGCAATCGCCGGAACATTAAACGCATTTGAAAGCACGACACTTGCTGTTTTTCGTCCCACTCCCGCAAGCGACTGCAGAGCGTCCCTGTCATTCGGCACGACACCGTGATACTTTTCAGTCAAATCGCGGCTGACCGACAGTATGTGTTTTGCTTTTGTGTTAAAAAACCCGCAAGGCTTAATGTATTTTTTTATTGTTTCTTCATCCGCTGCCGCCATGGATTCCGCATCGGGACAGGCCTTAAAAAGCTGAGCGGTACATTTATTTACCTGCTTGTCCGTGCATTGTGCGGAAAGGATGGTTGCAATCAACAGCTCAAACGGGTTGTTAAAATTCAATTCCGGTTTTGCATCCGGATGTGCTGCGGCAAGCCCTTCAAGAATTGCCTGCACCTGCTGCGGACCGCACCGAACCGCACATTCGTTTTCGTTACTCTTTTTCTGTTTCATTTTTACACCATTGCATCGATTTTGTTTTGCCGAAAAACTCCCGTCAAAGAGTTTGCCGGCTTCGGCCGCACCGACACACGCATAATTTAGCACATTCGGGCGCATTTGTCTATCGCCCGCCCATCATATTCATTATCCGGGAAATATCGCCTTTTCCGCTCTTCATAATATTCTGCATTCCCATAAGCATTTGAATAAGCTGCATCTGTTGTCCTCCTGCTGCACCGAACGGATTCATGCCACCGAACGGATTCATGCCGTTCATTGCCGCACCTGAATTCATGCTTCCCATGTTTCCGTTCACCGCACCGCCTGCGCTGCCGAAGCTGCCGAACGGGTTCATAAATCCGTTCATGCCGCCGGCATTCACATTCCCCGATGCACTTTCCCCGCGGTTCATCCTTGAAGCTTGCCTTGATATCTGTTCGTTTCGCAGCAAAACAATCGAATCATAGTCCAATCCGAACCCTGTACACACGCCTTTCAGCTCATTCGGCGCAACAAACGGAACCATTGCGGCAAGAAAGGCACGAAGCTGCTCAATGCCCTGTTCCTCCCGAATTCGTCTTGCAATTCGCAGGAACGGCGAAGCTTCACCTCCCTGCGGACGTTTTGCTGTGTTCCCGCTCGGAACGAATTGTCTCTGTCTTGTCGGCACACGCTGCATGAATAAAACCTCGCTTCCCGGTGTTTTCTGCAATTGAATCGGAATAAAACCGCCGAACACATCCTTCGGAATACATTCTATTCACAAACCTGTCTGCATGTGCATATTATTTATTGAGAGCAAGCGGTGCGGTGCGTTTCAGTGCGTATTAAGTATGCTGATGCGCTTCATGCCCCCATTTCTCAGCATTACAATTGCAACGGAGGTTTCGCAATGGCAAAAAGTCTGAAAAAATCAGCAAAAAGAGCAGCCGACGACAGGCAGCAGGATCCGTCCGCTGCCAACATTGACCCGCGCACTGAAGCGGATATCGGCAGACTGGTGGACAAATACAAAAATCGAAGCGAAAGTTCGCTTATGGATGAGCTGCTCCGCGTAACAGAGCAGCAAAAGAAGGACGGATCTCTCGATTCGGCAGGGATACAGGCTGCCGCAAACAGTATCTTGCCGATGCTGAACGCCGAACAGGCAAAGAAGCTGAACGCGATCCTCAGCAAAATCACATAAAAACGCTTTATTCTTTCCGAACACCCGAATTCACCGAATAATTCGGTTTTACGCAGGAAAAGCTTCAGCCCTTACTTTTTTGCAAAAGCTCAAATCGAATTTTCCTCGGCATTGCTTTTCTCGGAGCTGTCTGTTTTTTTCAGTTCCGTAACAGTATTATCCATAAGAACCATGACCATGGGCTGCCCCCTGCCCGCGCGCGGTTCAATTCGAACCTCCTCAGTATTGAACACTGTTTGCGTTCCGTCTTTTTGAATTGCTGCAAGGTCAAGCGGATCGGTAACATGCATTACGGCGGCAATGCGCGTTCCGTTTGAGCCGTTTTTCTTGAAACCGAAGCATTGCAGCCCTTTGCCGTTCCTGCCCTGGATTTCGTGGTCAAATATGAAACTGCGCTTCATGTAACCTCGGTCGGTAACGACAAGCAGCTCGCCTTCTTCCGGAACATGCCCTGCAAAGATAACGCCGTCTCCGTCATCAAGCTTTATGCATTTCACACCTGCACTTGCGCGGCCTGTGACGGGAACCGTGTCGGAAGAAAAACGAATGCTCATTCCTCCCTCCGTCACAAGCAGGATGCTGCTCTCGGCCGTTGTTTCATGCATGTATTCGACATGCACTAACCTGTCGCCATCCTTCAGGTTGACGGCGGCAATGCGTTTCATCTTTGTTATGTATTCGGAAGCCTCGGTGCATTTGACCAGTCCGCCGTGGGTATAGAAAAACACCTTGCCGACAGAAAAATCCTCATCGCATATCGCAAGAAGCTTTTCGTCCTGCTCAAGTTCGAAAATTGCGGAAAGGTTTGTCGGCTTTGCCTGCGGCTTGGTTTCGGGAATATCCTCAACGCGCAGTGTTAGGCATGCACCATGCGACGTGAACAGACGCAAAACGCCGTCTGTTGAAGTGTCAAAAGTTCGTATCGGCTGCTCCTTTGCGATAAACTCTGCATTTGCAAGTTTCGGAGGCAGTCTGCGCAATTTGTTATCGGAAAGGAACATCACAAACGTGGGTTCCGCAGCCGCTTTTTCTTCGTTTTCTTCATCATTCGGCTGAACTGCATCTATAAGCTGAGTGCGTCTCGGAGATGCCAGAAGCTCTCGAACCTCCGTCAGTTCGTCAATTATCAGTCTGTCCAACTTTGATTTTGACTCAAGTATACCCTTCAGCCGCTTTATTTCCTTGCTGAGCCTGTCGAATTCGCGTTCAATCTCAAGCTGTTCAAGGTTGGTGAGCCTTTGCAGACGCAAATCGAGTATCGCATCCGCTTGGACCGCCGTTAAATCAAACCGCTCCATCAAGCCCTGCTTGGCAGCTTTCGGAGATTTCGATGCACGAATCAGCGCAATTACTTCATCGATATTCAAAAGCGCAATGATAAGCCCCTTCAAGACATGGGCGCGGCGTTCGGCGGCGTCAAGTTCGTATCTGCTGCGGCGTGTTACAACGTTCTCGCGGTGTTTAATGTAATAATCCAACACATCCGAAAGCCCGAGAAGTTTGGGCTTTCCGTCCGCAATGGCAACCATAATAACGCTTACGGTTTTTTGCAGATCGGAGTATTTGAACAGAGCATTCAACACTTTCTGCGGATCGAAATCCTTTTTGACTTCTATAACGGCGCGAACGCCGGTTCTGTCGGACTCATCCCTGATATCGCTGATGCCGGCGAATATCGATTTGCTTTTTTGTTGAACGAGCGCAAGCACCTTTTCAAGCGCGGCAGCCTTATTGACCTGATACGGAAACTCTGTTATCACAATATTCGTTTTTCCGTTTTTGAGCGGTTCAAAATGCGTTTTTGCGCGATTAATGAGCTTTCCCCTGCCCGTTTCATATGCCGTGCGAATTTCCGATGTGTTCAAAAGATATCCCCCGACGGGAAAATCCGGACATGGCAATATCTTCATAATGTCATTAAGACTGATCTCGGGGTTTTTAATTTTCGCAATCACGGCATCTATCGCTTCTGTCGGGTTATGCGGCGGAACGGAAGTCGTCAATCCGACCGCAATGCCGTTCGAGCCGTTAACAAGCAGGTTCGGGAAACAGCCGGGGAGCAAATCCGGTTCTTTAAGCGTGTCGTCAAAGTTCAGGCTGAATTTTACCGTGTCCTTTTCAAGGTCACGAAGCATCCGCATCGCAGCTTCCGTCATTCTCGCCTCGGTATAACGCATTGCAGCAGCGGGATCGCCGTCCATGCTGCCGAAATTTCCGTGCCCGTCAACAAGAGGTATGCGCATGTTAAAATCCTGCGCCATGCGAACCATCGCGTCATAAACGGAACTGTCGCCGTGCGGATGATATTTGCCGAGACAATCGCCGACAATACGCGCCGATTTTCTGTGCGGCTTATCGGGGGAAAGCCCCAGTTCCATCATTGCGTAAAGAATCCTGCGCTGAACGGGTTTCAATCCGTCCTCAACCCGCGGCAGAGCACGTTCAAGGATTACATGCTCCGCATAAGGCATCATTGAAGAATGTATCACGTCATCCATGCTTTGGACAATTATCGGATTCTTTGGGGTTATGTTTTCATTTTGGTTCTTTTTTGCCATTACCTGTTATATCGTCCTTTTATTGCGTCGTATAAATGCGAGCAGCCGAAAGGTGGTGCAGCCGCCGTTCAAACCCGCTGCGGATGTGTTTAATTCTGTCCGCGAAGGGTTTTTATCATTGCAGCAGGGTCGGGAGCAGAATAAACGGCATTGCCGGCGACAAGCACGGTTGCTCCAAACTCGCGGCAGATCTTTGCGGTTTCGGGGTTCACGCCTCCGTCAACTTCAATTTCAACATCCGTAAGGCCGCGCTCGTCCAGCATTCTGCGTATGGTTTTTATCTTTTCCACCTCAGTGCGGATAAATTTTTGTCCGCCGAACCCTGGGTTGACTGTCATAACAAGCACAAGGTCGCAGCTGTCAAGAAGATATTCCACCATGCAGGGCGGTGTTGCAGGATTAAGTGCAATCCCTGCTTTCATGCCGAGCGAACGAATAAGCTGAAGTGTCCTGTGCGCATGTTTATCCGCTTCGATATGTATCGTTACAATATCTGCACCCGCCTCTTTGAACGGCCGAACCCATTTTGAAGGATTCTCCACCATTAAATGAGCATCAAAAACAAGCTCCGTATGCGGGCGCAATGCTTTTGTCATCGGTGCGCCGAAAGTGATATTCGGCACAAACTCGCCGTCCATAACATCAAGATGAACATAATCCGCCCCCCAATCGGCAAGCACATCCACCGCGCTGCCGAGTGACGCATAATCCGCCGAAAGTATTGAAGGTGCAATTTTAATCATTTTTCCGTTCCCCTTTAATTTGTCTTAAGCAGTATTATATTTTAAAATCTGTTGCGTTTGTTTTCTTCCGCCTCTTTAACAAGATGAACGTACCGTTCGTATCTTCCCCGGCTTATGACGCTTTCGCCGCCTTTTTTGACAACGCAGCCGGGTTCGGAAACGTGGATGCAGCCGTTAAACCTGCATTCCCCGCGCACGGCTCGGAATTCCGGATAGCAGTTTTTTATTTCCTGTGGTTCAATCTCGATATTATCCAGCAAGCTGAACCCCGGAGTGTCCAAAACCG
>CALAXO010000184.1 GCA_937894955.1 uncultured Clostridia bacterium | reverse complement strand
TCCTCGCATATAAGGTTGCGAAGCACGCCGCTTGTGAGTATGTACGGAAAGGTTAGCGCAAACTGCTCCGCAGTTGATTTTGAATAATAAGAAGCACTTGCACCGGACATGCCGACAACGTTGACCGTAAACGTTGCGGAGGCTTTGTACATCGGCCGATACGAACGTTTTGCATTGTAACAGAAGAGTGCGCTGAACACAACGGCAAGCAAAAGCGGAAGCCAGAAAAGCCGAAGAAGCATCCGCAGGGAATCCTTTGCAAATACCGAAAGATCAAACGATGAATCCGCCGCATCGGCAGAGCTTTCTCTTCCGTGTGCATGTGTGCCGGAACCTGCGCGGTAGTCGTATTCGCTCATTGACGTTTCCCTCCCCCGTTGTTTTCGGATGTGCCGCGGCTGCCGTAGCTGCCGTAGCCGTATTTGCCGTAGCCGTATTTGCCGTAATATTTCCCGTAACGGTACTGCCCGCCGCAGCCGCCGGATAGAAGCCCGCTCAGAAATTCGACCTTGCGGACATCGTTTAAAATGCAGCCGAGTATCCGTGTGCTGCAGGAAAGCATGTCAACCGCATCGCGTATGCTCCTTCCGGAAGCGACGCCCTGCCGAACGACCGTGACAGCGCAATCCGAAAGCTCCGCAAAGTATTCCGCAAGTCCGGAGCGGCACAGCGCGGGCGTGTCGATGATTATGAAATCATATTGTTCGCGGGCGGTTCGAATGAGCCTGCTCATTTTTTCGGAACCGATAATATCGGCCGCATCGTCCGAAAAATCGCTGTTCAGAAGCAGCCGAAGGTGCTTTGCGCCCTCCGGAGAAGGCAGATCCGAAACATTGCCCGTTTCAAGGCGGGCGCAGAGACAGTCCTCATCTTTCGGAGTGATGCCGAAAAGCTCTGAAAGCCCCGGATTGCCGTCGGTGTCGCAATTTCCGTCAATCAGCAGAACCTTGCTGCCTGCATAGGACAGCATAACGGCAAGATTTGCTGCGGTAATTGTTTTGCCCTCGCCCTCGGCAACACTTGCAATAAGCAGGGTCTTCTGCCCGTTTTTGTTCAAAAGGTATTCAACACGCGTGCGGAGCAGGCGGAAGGTTTCCGCGTAACCGAAGCTTGTTGTGGGATTGCTGACAAGCAGGCTTTCGGAAGCAGCTTTTTTTGCGCTGCGGCCGCGGCGGAGGCGGCTGCGAAGGGTGCGCCTGTGCTTTTCGCAGCCGAAAGTCGAAAGCCGTTCATAACCCGGCAAAAGTGCGGAAAGATCTCTTTCACTGCGGACTTTGTCGGAAAGGATGATATAAACAACGGTTGCCGAAACAATGACGGCAAACAAAATTGCGGTGTACTTAATAACGCCGCTGCGGCGGTTAAGTGCGTGAGTCGGAGCTTTCGGAACGGTGGGCTGCATAAGCACGTCCATCGTGGCGTTGGACATGACATTGTCCGTTATAAGATGGTGGTTGTTTATAATGGCGCGGATCATTTTGAACGTCAGCTCGGGAGAGTCCGATGTCACCGTAAGCGACATGATGTTTGTTTCCGGAAGCTGGGATGTTGTTATCGTGCCGGAAAACTCCGTTTCGCCGATTGCATCAAGCACCGTTCGGCGCATTGCATCGCTTTCAAGCAGATACTGGAATGCTTCGGTAAGGCTTTTTGCGGTTTCAATATTTGTAAAAACGGTTGAAGTCACCGACCCCTTGCTTGTTACGAAAAAGGTTGCGGTGGATGAATACTCTTCTTTGTAAGTCTCCGTAACAAAAACATAGGACAGCATGGCGGATATGAGCAGCCCGATGAGCAGCAGCCAACGGCAGCGGATAAGCTCGGCGGTAACAATGCCTGCATCCGGGCGAATCTGCCGCTCCTCAGCCGCGGGAAGATCGTTTTTTGGAAATATTGACATAGTTTGTTGCTCTCCCTTTTTATGAGGCTGAAACCGAATCGGTCACGGCAACGAGCAGCGTCGCCGAACCGGTCGCATCCCCGCGCTCGCAGTAAATCGTCACCTTGTATATTCCGGGCTTTGCAATGTTAAGCTCCGAATCGTCAATAACAAGGTTTTCCGCACCGTATTGCTCAACCGTGTAGCTTTCACGTAAAAATGCGATCTCACGAACATAGTCGATGGGATTGATTCTTTCGCCCGGCTCGGTGTAAACAAGGTAGTCGGAAAGAACTATTGAGGGTGCGTTATAGGATGAACGCTCATAAACGACGATTTCGGTTTGCAGCGACGAAACATCGCCGAGGCTGTTGATAACGCGGAACTCAACCGGATGAACGCCGATTGCTGATATATAGTCGCCGGATTCGAGCAGAGTCATTGAAATTTTGTTGGAAATATCACCGTCAATGCAGTCCTCGGCCGTGATATACAGCAGTGGATTGATAACCGTTCCGGATAAAAATTGCAGCGAATCGGTGATGCGGAACCGCGGCGAATGATAATCGGTGTAATAAAGAGTGCGTGAGGCCGTTGCAACATGGTTATGCGAATCAAACGCGGCATATGTTATGATGCTCTTGCCCGGTTCAACAAACGATGAAATGCTCTCGATAACGACCGATGAAGTAATGTCGCCGTCCTCCGCATCCATTGCCGTAACGCCGAAAAGCAGCTCCTCTTCGGAAGCGTCAACGCTGACGTGAATTTCGGAGGAAGAGCAAACGATAACGGGCGCGGCATCGTCCTTTGCCGCCGCCTCGCGCAAAAGGTATGTAAAAAAGCCCGCCGTTGCGAGAAGAAGTGCGGCAAGTGCCGCAATCGGTAATTTGGATCTGCTTCCTGACATTCGTTCACTCCTGCCCGTTCGGCGCAAATGAGCACCGTACTTCGAGTATATTTAACCTGTCCATAGTCATGCGTCTATTTTACCACTTTAAATTCCGCTTGTCTACCGCAAAATCCGCAGGACGCGCAGCTCTTCTTTGCGGGCATCGGTTCAATTTATCCTGCCGCCTGTTTTGCCGCACAAAAAACCTCCCGACAAAAGCAGGAGGTTTTTAATAATAACTCAGGAAGCTGCCGATTCCGCCCGTTCGTCTGCCTGCCGAATCAGCGTTTATTCAGATTTTTGTCAAAGCTTTTATCAAAGCACGCCCATGCAGAGCCTTGCAATTGCGAGCGCATCGGGAATGCCGATGTTTCCGCTGCAATCGACATCCGCCATTGCAAAGTCGATGCTGTTCATATCCGTAACACCGACCGCCGCACGCAGAGCGGCAATTGCATCCTGCATTGTGATGCTTCCGTCCGCGTTGATATCGCCCGCAAAGCAGGCTGTTGCCGAAATACCGTCGGTAATTTCAAAATCGGCTTCCGCACTGTGAATGCTGCCCTCCGAATACCAGCCGAGGAAGTTTTCGCCCTGTGCGCCGACGCTGCCGGTTTCGTTTTCGCCGCCGATTTCGGTTCCGCTTTCGCCGTAAACGAAGCTTACCGTGCCGCTGCCGAGGGTGTTGAGCCTGACGGGGCGGGAAAACAGCCGGGGTTGAACCTCAATGTCTGTATACACGCCGGAAAGGTTGACTCCGCGCAGGTTCGGGCAATTCAGTGCGCGCGCCTGCGTGCAGTAAGGCTGGTTCAAAAAATCCAAAAGCCAAAGGCCTTCACAGTTGCTGAGTTCAACTTTGGAGATGTGGGTGCGGGTGCCGGGAGTACCCAATGCGGCTATGGTTGTGCCGGAAAAGTCAAACTCACCGTAAAAATCGACAGTATCATACCAATACCAATGCAGAATGCCGTCTTCGTAAATGCCCTGGATTTCGAAACGGGTGGACCCCAAAGTATCCGGTGTGGGGGGATAGGAAGGTGAGCCGGGTACACAACTAAAAAAAGAATCATTGAACTCGCCGTTATACACAGGCGGTAAACCGCGTGTAATGCTAAGAATTTCACCGTTGCAATAGCCTGTATCGCCCGCCGGCTGCTGCAAAAAAGCGATCACCTTTTCGGTGTCAATATCACTGTAGAACTTTGTTCCCGTACTTTCGGAAGATATTTCGCCGAAAACAGGAGAAAACGCAGCCAGAGTCAGCACGGCGCAGAGAAAGAGGGAAAGAAAGCGTTTGGATTTCAGAAACATAACAATTTACTCCTTTCTTATTCTGTAACGTTTATGTTTGAACCAATGGGGCAACGGGTAAAGCCGCTTATTGCAAGAGCTTCGTCCTGAGAGACGGAAAGAGGATAAAACCCGTAATATATTTGAGTCGTGTCCGTATCCTCGATCCAAACCATCTGCCGCCCGACCGCAATTGTTGAATAACTGCCGTCGTCAGCCTGCCATCTTACATTTGCCGCTCCGTAGTATAGTGACGAAATCGGCGCAGAGGAAGATACTCGCTGTGCATTCAGTGATTTTGCCAAATTTTCCGCATATGCAGCGGTATCAGTTATAAAATCATAAGGTTTTCCGGAAACAGTGTTGTATACTTTTGTTTGCATGGTTGAGAACAGTTCGCGCATATCCGAATCGGTCAATGCAACGTCAATAAGAACTTCTCTTGCAACATTGTAGGTGAACACCGTTCCGTCTTCAACAATTTCAACACTTGTGACGGTTATATCCTCCGGCAGGTTTGCGGGAACATAATAGTAACCGGAACTCTGCTGTATGCTGTTTGCGGATGCAGCACCGTTTCCGCCGGTCATATAATCAATATATGCCTGAAGGGAGGAAAACTTTACAGACTCCTGTTCCTCCATCATTTCGACTGCGTTTGAGTCGGGCGCATAAATTGAAGCGGCCTTGTTTGCGTCTGAAGCGACACCCGCTGCAACGCAGTAGACACAAAGTGCGGCAAGTCCTGCAATCGCAATTGCTGCGATAACTGAAAAAATACGTTTCATTGCTCGGGAATCCTTTCTGAATCATATTTGCTGATGTTGAATATCGATTTGCAGCGGCTGCACCAAATGTCGTACGGAAGAACAATGTTGTCAAAGCCGCCGCTCATTATGCAGGGTTCATCTGTCGGGCATAAAGCATCGGGAAGGCTGAACAAATGCGAAAATTCATGCTGAAAGATCCGTGCATTTGACATAAAGTTCTCTGTAGGAGTATAAAATGCAAGCTGGCCTGATGTATCTTCGTTTTTGAAACTGTGAATCGCTGACACAACCAAAACATCACCGGCGGGTAGGGATATTCCTGCGGGTTTTCTGTGACGTTCATATTCATTTTGGTAGAGGCAGATAGTGTGGCCTACAAAACATGCGGTGGCGTCAAAGGTATAAAATGAATCCGGAACACTGTCAATAGCGGACGCTATTTCATGAAGCAGACGAGGAGCGCTGTTGTGATGTCCCGGTGTGTTCAGATCGGTGAAACATTCGTCATCCGGGAGGCAGGTGCAGCCGTCGGAATAATGGTTCCAGCTGCGATAACGTTCCCCTGTTTGGGGATCGGTCTGCCAAGACCAAAGTGCGGAGCACGAATCGGGCCAAGCAGGCTGAACCGAGTAAGGACTGCCGAGCATTGATTCATAGGTTTGAAAATTGAATCGCAGATCAACGTTCCAGATGCGCTCGTAAGGGTATGCGGCATACTTCAAAGCGGCTCTTAATCTTTGAAGCGGATTTTCGCCCAGCTCGTTCAGTGCAAAAGCACGAAAGCTTTCATCATAAATGACTTGAACATTTATGATTCTCTTCGGCTGTGCCGCCGCAACCGATGCAACGGTTGGGAAAGCAAACATACAGATCATGATCACCGCAAGACCTATTGCGGCAATCGAACGGGATAGTCTTGTTACCATTTTGAGTAACCTCCTAAATTTATTATAAGCAATGCATTGCACCGGCATTGCGCTGCTTCGACGGAGACAGACATTCTATCTTCTGATTAGACAAAACATATCCATGAGTGTTTTGTATCACAATTATAACATGAAGATAATTCGAAAACAAGTATTTACTATAATATATTTAGTCACACACTCGTATGTTTTGCGGCAATTAGTTCAAAGCACAATTTAACCGCTTTACATGTAGCCTCCCAATAAAAGTCAAAAAACTCCCGCTAAGAATATATTTTGCTCGACAAACAGTTTGTTTCCTATGCAGTTCAATCGGGGATGTTCACGCGGGATTAGTTTCGATTATGCAGCGAGTTCAAATATATTGCTTCACAGCTGTTCAAATTCACTTTTCCGCCCTTTACAACAGTCCGCAGGTATGTTAAAATAAATTGCTATGTTCGGAGAATTGCATGTTCAAAATGAATTTTGCGTTCTCTGCGGCAATCTGTCCGCTTCGTTTCGCGAAGCTCCGACGCGTCACGCAGCAGACAGGGATTGATAACTGCCGATCATTCGGCACATTCTGAATTACGGAGGTTTCAAATGGAAAAGGAACTCAAAAACGAAATCATTGCAAAGTATGCCCTTCACGAAGGCGACACCGGTTCTCCCGAGGTTCAGATTGCTCTGCTCACACAGCGCATCAACCACCTCACCGAGCACCTCAAGACTCACCGGAAGGATAACCATTCCCGTCGCGGTCTGCTGAAGATGGTCGGTAAGCGTCGCGGTCTGCTCAACTACCTTAAGGAAGTTGACATTGAGCGTTACAGGACGATCATTGCATCCCTGGGCATCAGGAAATAATTTTATACAACAAAAACGGAAGGGCGGGGCGGAGTTACCCGCCTTTCTTTGCAAATTTGCGGCGGCGGATTGCGGAGCAAGCAAAATTTTTAGGGGTCATAACGGCACGGATAAGTGCTTCGGGGCGGAATTTTCGTGCATTGCGTGTGACGGTTAAAAATTTTGTTTGCAAAAAAACGTATGCGCCGCATACAGAAGCGTTAAAACTGTTTATTGCGAAAATCATTCCGAACATGCGGCAAAACAGCGGACACGCTGCAATGAAGAGCCATAAATCGAGAGCTATAATTGAAAGGATATAAATAATAATGCAAAAGAAATTTACATTTGAGCTTGCAGGGCGCACGATCACCGTTGAAACGGGCAAGTACGCCGAGCAGGCGGGCGGTGCGATACTTATCAGCTGCGGTTATACCTCACTGCTGGTTTGCGCAACCGTTGCAAAGCAGGCACGCGAGGGTGCGGACTTCCTTCCCCTCAGCTGCGACTATGAAGAAAAAATGTACGCCGCGGGCAAAATCCCCGGCGGCTTTATAAAGCGCGAAGGCCGTCCGTCCGAAAAGGCGATTTTGACAAGCCGCCTTATCGACAGACCCATTCGTCCCCTTTTCCCGAAGGGTTTCTATAACGATGTTCAGGTTGTTGCAACCACAATGAGTGTTGAACGCGATGTTGCTCCCGATGTGCTTGCAATGAACGGCGCTTCAATTGCGCTGTCCATCAGCGAAGCTCCCTTTGGCGGCCCCATAGGCGCGGTCAGCGTCGGCTATGTTGACGGGCAATATGTCATCAATCCCGATTTTGAGCAGCGCCGCCGCAGCCGCCTGCACCTTACCGTTGCGGGCACGGCGGATGCGGTTATGATGGTTGAAGCGGGCGCAAACGAGATTTCCGAACAGGAAATGCTCGATGCGATCCTTTTCGGCCATGAATACATCAAGCAGATCGTTGAATGGATTAAAACGATTCAGGCGGAAGTCGGCAAGGAAAAGATCGTTCCCGTCATTCACACTCCCGATGAGGAGCTGAAGGCAAAGGTCGTTGAATTTGCGCGTGCAAAGGTCGAGTGGCAGCTTGACACATTTGACCGTAAGGAACGCGAGGTTCGCACCGAACAGGTCAAGGCTGAAACCATTGCGCATTTTGCCGAGGAATATCCCGACAGCGCAGCGGATATTGACGCCGTTCTTTACAATCTCATGAAGGAGATTCTGCGTGACAAGATAATCAACAAGGGTATCCGTCCCGACGGCAGAACCCACACGCAGATCCGCCCCATTTGGAGCGAAGTCGGCATCCTTCCCCGCACTCACGGTTCGGCGGTGTTCACCCGCGGCCAGACTCAGGTCATGACGATTGCGACTCTCGGCACTCTCGGCGACGGACAGACGATCGACGGCATCGGTGAAGAGGAATTTAAACGCTATATTCATCATTACAACATGCCCCCCTACAGCACCGGCGAGGTAAAGCGTCTCGGCAGCCCCGGCAGGCGCGAAATCGGTCACGGCGCACTTGCGGAGCGCGCGCTCCTGCCCGTCATTCCCGATGAAAACGAATTCCCGTATGCGATCCGCCTTGTTTCCGAGGTCGTATCCAGCAACGGTTCAACTTCCCAGGCTTCCATCTGCGGCAGCACGCTTGCGCTTATGGATGCAGGCGTTCCCATCAAGGCTCCCGTTGCAGGCTGTGCAATGGGTCTTATCAAGGACGACAGCACCGGCAACATTGCAATACTCACCGATATTCAGGGCCTTGAGGACTTCATGGGCGATATGGACTTTAAGGTTGCGGGCACCCAGAGCGGCATCACCGCAATCCAAATGGACATCAAAATCAAGGGTATCGATAAGCAGATTCTCACCCGTGCGCTTGAACAGGCGCGTCGGGGCAGGCTGTTCATCCTTGACAGAATGATGGAAACCATTCACACTCCGCGCCCCGAGCTTTCTCCGTTTGCACCGCGTATCCTGCAGTTCAGCATCAACCCTGATAAGATTCGCGAAGTTATCGGCAGCGGCGGCAAAACCATCAACGGCATCATTGCCGAAACCGGCGTCAAGATCGATATCGAGGATGACGGCAGGGTGTTCATCGCAAGCACCGATGCGGCAGCGGCTGAAAAAGCAAAGAACATTATCGACAATATCGTTCGCGATATTCAGGTCGGCGATGTGATTCTCGGCAAGGTTGTGAATATTCTTCCCATCGGCGCACAGGTTGAGCTGAAACCCGGAAAGAAGGGTCTTGTTCATATTTCGAAGCTTTCCAACAAGCGTGTTGAGCGCGTTGAGGATGTTGTCAGCATCGGCGATGAGATTCTTGTTCGCGTAATCGAAATCAAACCCGACGGCAAGATTGACCTTACCCGCAAGGGACTCATTCCGGAAGAGGGCAGAAGATAATTCCGAAAGGATATAAACGGGCGGCAAAAACAAACGCTGCCTGAAACAAAGCAGCAAATGCGCCGGCTCGCTCCGCGGGTCGGCGCATTTTGTGCGGTGAGTTAAGTGCGTTTTGATTGGCCGAACACTTTTTTTCTCTTTCCGATTGGTTTTAAAAAATACTGCGAAATTTGAAAACCTCTCCTCGAAAAAGTCATATCCCTCCCCCGTCCGCATATTCTGTAAAAAGCCCGTCTGCTGTTCATGCGGGCGGAAATCAAAGGCGGAGGAAAACTTATGAGAAGACGAAACCTGAAGGTTGCACTTGTAAACACGGTGCTTGCGGCAATAATTCTCGGGCTGTATTTTGCACTCAGCCTGTCGCACAGGGCGCAGCCTGCGAGCGTATCGGGCTTTCCGATCTATCACGGAAACAACAGGCAGTGTGTTGCAATAGAATGCGCCGTAACATGGGATGCCGCCGCATTGGATGAAATATTGGCGGTGCTTGAGGAGCGCGGCGTGCGCATAACCTTTGCCGTCAGCGGAGAATGGGTTGAGCGCAGTCCTGCAATGCTCAAAAAAATAGCAGCTCAAGGGCATGAAATCGCAACCATGGGCTATGCACCGTCAAAGGACGGAGGGGTGGATTTTGTTTTGAAAGATATTCAAAAATCGCTTGACTGCATAGAAAGCGTGCTGGGCGCAGGGTCCGTTCCGAAAGTTTATTATTGCGGCAGCCGCGCTTCCGGCGTGTCCAACCGCGCGGCGGGAAGGCTCGGGCTCACAACGGTGCTTTGCACTTTGGATCTTGTCTGCACAAAAGGCAGCGCGGAAGACATATTTAAGCGCACCGAGGGCAACACTAACGGCGGCGACATCCTGCTTGCCGAGCCGACGGCGGCATTTTCAAAAGCTCTACCGTATATTTTGGACTATATATCGGGAAAGGGGTTGACGACAGGCTCGGTAAGCGGTACAATATATGATTGAGAGGGTTTATGTGCACTAAAACCGGCGCATTGCCTTTTCAAGAAAGAGGAAAAGGCAATGAATATGATTTATCGTGAAACACTGAAAAACGGGCTGCGCATCGTTTGTGAAACAATGGAAAACTATCGCTCCGTTTCCGTCGGAGTCTGGATAGGTGCAGGTTCCGTTTTTGAAAGAACACCTGCGGAAGCAGGCGCATCGCATTTCATCGAACATATGCTCTTTAAGGGAACTTATCACCGCTCTGCGGCCGATATTGCAGAAGAAATTGACTCCGTCGGCGGCAATCTGAACGCCTTCACCTCAAAGGAATGCACCTGTTTCTATGTTAAGGTGCTTGAGGAAAATCTTCCCGCCGCGCTTGACATTCTTGCGGATCTTGTCTGCAATTCAAAGCTTGATCCGGACGATATCGAGCGCGAAAAGGGCGTTGTGCTTGAAGAAATCGCAATGAACGAGGATTCTCCGGAGGACCTTGCGCATGAAGAGCTTTGCAAAGCCTATTACAGTGGGGACAGGCTGGCAATGCCCGTTCTCGGCAATGCGGAGAGTGTCGGTGCGTTCACGAGGGACACGCTGACGGGCTATATGAAACAGTTCTACAAGCCGGACAACATGGTAATATCCGCCGCAGGCTGTTTTAACCCCGCACGCTTCCGCGAACTTGTCGAAAAGGCTTTTACAATAACCGGAAAAGCCCGATTTCAATTACGGCAGCCCCGCAGTGGAAAGGTCGTTCAACCTTTTTGAAAAGGATGTTGAACAAACGCATATCTGCCTCGGCTTCCCCGGGTTTGCAGCCGAATCCGGCGGGCAGTATCCGCTTTATATGCTGAATAATGCCGTCGGCGGAAGCATGAGCTCACGTCTGTTCCAAAGCATACGCGAAAAACGCGGCATGGCATATTCCGTTTATTCCGCTCCGTCCTTCTACCGCAACAGCGGTTATTTCACGCTGTATGCAGGCACGGGCGAAAAGCAGGCTGCGGACGTGCTGAAGCTGATGTTGGATGAATACAGTGAAATTTGCGAAAAAGGCATTACTCCCGATGAACTGGCGCGCAGCAAGAATCAAATGAAAACCGGCTATCTGCTTGGGCGCGAGAACACTTCCGCGCATTCTTCCGCAATCGGACGCTCGGAACTTATGGGCACGGAATATCTTTCCGAGGAGGAGATTATCCGAAGGATCGATGCCGTGACACTTGACGATATTCGTGCGATACTGCCGACAGTCTGCGACTTTTCAAAGATGACCGCCGTATTTGTCGGAAGAACCGCCGAAAATGCGCAGGAACTCGAGGACATCATTCGCGGACGCCGCTGAGAAGCAAAAAGTGCCGGGAAACACGGATACCGGCGAAAAGGTTTGAAAAAACGCTATGGAAAAAGATACGAAAAAAACCGCCGAAAACCGCCGCATTGCGGCGGAATCGGTTCTGAACGGCGGAATCGAGTATTCCGCATTCGAAAACATGGACAGGCTTGCAGCGATATTTGCAATGCAGAAGCTTTTGAATGATGATATTGCGGCGCGGCGCGGGCTGGAATTCTCCGTTGAGGAATGGGAACAAAGGCTTGTGCTTGCGATGATAAGCGAGCTGAGCGAGGTTCTTGATGAGGTCAACTTCAAATGGTGGAAGAACAAACGGCCTGTCAACACCGAGGCCCTGCAGGACGAGCTGGTTGATGTGCTTCACTTCTTTGTCAGCATGTGCCTGCGGGCAGGAATGAGCGCGGAGGATCTTTATCGCAAGTATTGCGAAAAAAATAAAGAAAATTTTGACAGGCAGTACGGCAAAAGCACAAAAACGGGATACGATCCCGCAGAGAGCGTGCAGTAAAGCATCCGCAGGCTTGCCGTCCCTGCCGAAAATATGCGGGCAATCCCGCAAAAAGAGCGATCGGGGGTTGAATTGAACACAAATAATGTAATAAAACTTAAGCGCAAACGCATAAAAAAGATAAACCCGCTTTGGATAATTGCGGGGTTGCTTGCGGCAATTCTTATTGCAGTGCTCGTGATACTTGTTCGCGGCGGTGCCGAAGGCATTGCCGAGACGGGCAGCGTCACGGTTGATGTTGATTATAATGCTGTTATTGTCCGCAAAGAAAAGGTTATCACAAGCGAAGCATTTGATCTTGCGGATTATTTTGCGGAGGAAGGCGCATGGGTCGAACCCGATACAAAAATAATGCAGATATATCGCCGCGGATACAGTGAGGAACAGGCAGCTGCGCTTATGCGCAAAAATGCTGAAATTTACGATGAACAGCTTGCACTGCTCGGCGAAACAAGGGACAAAACCATCCGCGGGTATAATGAATTGACAGCATTGCTCGAGGAGAACATTGCAGAGGAACTCATGGCGGGCAGCTCTGCCGGGGTGCGCAGACAGGAGGCGGAGCTTCTTGATGCGCTTGCATTGCGTACGGATTATTTGCGCGAAAATTTGCAGGAAACGGAAACACTTCGCGCCCTTTATTCGCAGGCGGATGCACTTGCGGAGGTTGTGGAGACCCAGCGGCACGTGCTTTATTCACAGGAATCCGGATTCGTAAGTTTCTATTTTGACGATTACGAAAAAGCACTCAACGCAGACAAACTCTCAACTTTGACAAGCGACCTTGTTTCGTCCGTCATAAAGGGCAAAGACGGTGCGGCG
The DNA here is from genome assembly GCA_937894955.1 of uncultured Clostridia bacterium. Lineage (GTDB taxonomy): Bacteria > Bacillota > Clostridia > Christensenellales > CAG-138 > PeH17. The sequence goes on along the minus strand of CALAXO010000184.1, from coordinate 4,274 downwards.
TGGACAACGGCTCCGGACACATCGGCATACAGGCTTGTCGGCGGAGATGAGTGGTACTGCGTGTTTCTGACCGGCGCGGATGAGGCTTTGCGCTGTGTCGGCGGACGGAGCTATTCAATCGCCGCAAAGGGACACGGAACCTATACCGCTGTTGCGCTTGAGCCTATCGTGAGCGGCAAAAAAGTCGTAAATATTCTGAAAGTTGAGGGCGCACCGACAGAGCTTCTGAACACGCGCTGCATTGAGCTGACGGTTCGGTTCGATGCTTCCGATATTTGCGTCAGCAAAAAGGCAATTCAGTTCGAAAACGGTGTTCCGTATATCGAATTGCTGCTGAGCGACGGCAAATACTGCATATTTGTTAACGTGCTTTCGGCGGATGACAAACGTGCGGTGATAAACGTTCGCGAAGATCAGGATATGCCGATAGCCGTCGGAGTTCGCTATTGGATCCCGTGAGATATAAGAAAACAGGAAAATTTGAACTATGGAAGATAAACTGTTAAATGAAGAGCCCGCTGCGGCTCAAACTGCGGAAAATTATCGCCGTGTTTGCGATGAAATTGCGGAAGCAGCATACAAAGCCGGCCGCGATCCTTCCGCAATTCGGCTTGTGGGCGCAACAAAATTCAAAACCTGCGCGGAGATACTGCCTGCGCTCAAGGCCGGGCTTGCGGAGGTCGGCGAAAACCGCGCGCAGGAATTTCGCGATAAATTCGATTTTTTCACCGCGCAGGGCGTTCGGCCGCATTTTATCGGTGCGCTGCAAACGAACAAGGCGAAATATGTTGTCGGCAAAGCGGAGCTTATCCAATCTGTTGACAGGCTTGCGCTTGCCGAGGAAATAAACAGGCTTGCGCAAAAAGCGGAGCTTGTCCAGCCCGTTCTTATCGAGATTAATATCGGCGGTGAAGAACAAAAATCGGGCATTCTGCCGGGCGGGCTGCCCGAATTACTCAAGTTAGTTTCCGACATGCGGAATCTTTCCGTAAAAGGACTGATGTGCGTTCCTCCTGCGGGCAATGAGGACGAAACACGGTACTTTTTCGCAAAGATGCGGGAGTTGTTCCTTGCAGCGGGAGAGTTTTCCTTCCCCAATTTTGCGGCTGAACAGCTTTCAATGGGCATGAGCGGAGATTATAAAGCTGCCGTTGCCGAGGGCGCAACGATGCTGCGGATAGGTTCCGCAATTTTCGGCGCAAGAGATTACGGCAGGGTGCGGGTTTAGGCCGATGCACCGCGGGCGGAGTTTGTCGCCGCCCAATTTCTCCAAGTGCCAACGGAGAATATTCTTTTGGAGGAATCATACCGAATGGCAAAGATCCTAAACAAATTCATGGAATATATCGGATTCGGCAAGGACGATGTCGAGTACGACGAAGAACCGGAGGACGATCTCCGAGAGACGGAGACTGCTCCCGAGGAACGGAAAAAATCCACGGAACGCCGCGTTTTGTCAACGGGGAACGTTGTGAACCTTCCCGGGGTCAAATGCGGAAAGATGATCGTTTATCGCCCTGTCAGCTATGAAGACACACAAAACATCATCGACAATCTGAAGGGCAGAAAGCCCGTCATCGTGAACATGGAGCAGATCGAAGTTGAAACGGCTCAGCGCATACTCGATTTTATGAGCGGCGCATGCTATGCCGTTGACGGAAGGCTTTACAAAGTCTCCGCGAGGATTTTTCTGGTTGCGCCCGCAAACTATGATATAATCGGGAGCTCCGACGGCTTCAGGGAGTGATGCGGATGTTTTGCTTCAGTCAGTGCCGGACTGCGGAGGGGCTCGCCCCTCTGCTCGTTCGGATGCATTGACACCATAGGAACAATTGTACCCGTCCGACGGCAGCGCAATGCCGCATCGGCTTATTCGGAGAACCGTTTATGGACTGTGAAGATATAATCAACAAAAAATTTAACCGTTCGTTCATCGGCTATGATATCGGGCAGGTGGATGCTTTTCTTGATGAACTTTATTCGGAAATGCAGGCGTTGAAGGCGGAGCTTGAAATGCTGCGCACGGCGCGGCAGATGAATTTGGATCCAAAGCCGGAACACGGAACGGAGGAGAATTCGGAAACGGCGGACGAACAGTAAATCGATGCACGCTGCCGAACCGACAGCAAAACGCCGAAAACAAAACAGAGCCAGCATCAAAACGGGTGTCCACACCCGTTTTTTTCTTTCGCTTTTCCCAATGAATACCGCTGCACCGAAAAAATCGAACGAAAATCTGAAAAGATTCATTCGACAGGAACCCTTTCGGGAATAATTATGCACATCTGCGCAGACGCTACGGATATGAATAGAAAAGGAAAGTTTGAAAACCGAAAAACGGTGCTCAAAACGGAGTGCAGACGGAACCGCAAACTCGTCAACTGTCCTGCGGCGGAAGTTTCAAAGCTTCAAAGGACGATAAATTCATTTGCTTATACGCTTGAAAAGGCACATTTTTTGGATTATGTGCAATACGCTTCGAATGAAAAACGAATATTTCGCCGCGCTTTTTTGACAGGATTGCTTCGAGGCTTCGGCACGGCGGTCGGCGTGACGGTGCTCGGAGCGGTGATGGTCTATCTTTTTCAGGCATTGGCAAAAAGCAATTTGCCGTACATTGCGGATTTTATTTCGGACATAATAGACATTATTGAAAAAGCACGAAAATGACAGAAGGTTCGGTATTGATTAATGAATCGTTTTGATAATGAAAGTCGACGGACTGCGGAAGCGCGGAACGAAAACAGCGTTGAACTCAGCGCAGCGGCGCATGAACTGAGCAAAATTGCGGTTGAAAAAATCAAAAGAACAACAGGCTTATTGCGGCGGACGGCATACAAAAAGCGACTGTTTGAAATGCGGCGCGGGTTAAACGGGGAATACCGCAGAAATTACGCGCTTGCCGCAGGCAACGTTTTTTGCGGCGCGGTCGGAGAAGTGCTCGTGAACGAATACTATCGTGTTGAAAAGCAGCTTCGAATTGCCGCTGCGGAAGCGGAAAATCAGAAATTCGGACGGCTGCCGCGCTTTGCGGAGGGCGAGGCGGCGGGCAGTCTGCGCTGTGCAGTGCTTGCAAAAAAACTTTGCGAACTTTGCGGCGGTTGAATTTTTTGATGAGTACCAGCAAAACAGCCCCCTGACAACGCGTGAAATACAGATGCTTCCCGCGATGCTTCGGTGGGCGGAGCTTGAAGCTGTGTACGGCATTGTATGCACGGCGGGTAAGGATTCACTCGGAACAGGGCGTGCGGCAGCCTTGCAGAATGTGCTTGCCGCATTATCGAGAATTGATGATGCGGATTTTTCGGAGTGCATTCAAGATTTGAACATAACTCGCCGCATACTGGCGGAGGCAGCGGATTTTTCGGCTTCCGACGAGTCAACGCAGCAGCTTTATCTTAATGCTGCTGCTGAAATTTCGGAGCGAACGTCGGCATCGGAACAAACCGTGGTTCGGACGGCGTTCGAACTTTCAAAAGGACGGACGGGGCGCCGCGCGCTTGTGGGCTGCCGGCTGCTTGCAGAGGGGAAACAGGAGTTGATTCGTGCGCTTCGTGCAGGTAAAAAACGATTAAAAGGAATAAAAAACGAGGAGGGCGCGAGTGCTTTTTCCGATTCGGGAAAAAGAGCCGATGTTCAAAAACATAAATGCGTAAAATTATCGAATTCGGCAAAATGCGCACTGCTTGCGGTTTTTGAAGCATTGCTTGCGGCCGCGCTTCTTGCGCCTGCGGCGGCAGCGGCGGGAAGACTCGGCTCGGCTTTTTTCCCCGCAAATCCCGGCGGCAGTGTATGGTTTACGGTATTGACCGTAATATTCGGGCTGATGCCCGCACTTTCGGCAGCTTTTGCAATAGAAGCGCGGCTGATGCCTGTGTTAAAAAAACCACGCCCTCTTCCCCGCCTTTCGCTTCGCGGAGGCATCGGGAAGGAAAATCGAACGCTTGTTGCCGTGCCGGTGCTTATAACGTCAGAAAAGTCCGTAAGACAGGCGGCGGAAACATTGGAAGCGCATTATCTTGCGGCGCAGGATTTTGCTGCGGCAAATTGCGGCGCGGAGTTTGCAATACTTGCGGATTTTCCCGATTCCGCCGAAAAAACAAAGCAAGAGGAAGCGGAACTGCTTGAACTTGCAAAAAAACTTACGGATGACCTGAATTTGAAGTTTTGCGCAGGCGGAAGGCCGGTGTTCCATTATCTGCACCGGGAACGTGTTTTCAATGCGGCGGACGGTGTTTATATGGGCAGGGAGCGTAAGCGCGGCGCGGTTGAGG
>CALAXO010000183.1 GCA_937894955.1 uncultured Clostridia bacterium | reverse complement strand
ATCTATAAACTGCCGCAGTTCATTGACGGTGATATGGATGAAATTATCGAAGGACTGATTCTTGCCGAACGCACAAAGCAGCTTGCAGGTGAGGATGCGGAGTGAGTCGGGTCGGAAAGACAATAAACCGTTGAAAACTGATACGAATATAATTTAAACATCGACCGTTCCGATTTTCGGAACGGTCGATGTTCTTTTTTAAAACAATTTGAATACAATAACGAATGCATTCCGAAACACGGGGTGCATTCGGCGCCGACTTATGCCATGGGCTTCAGTTCGGGGGAGATGATAAGGGTTGCTTCGGTTGCTTCCCGAATCTGCTCAACAGTGAATTCGGGGTTGTATTCGGTAAGCAGCAGACCTTCGGGAGTTACGAGCATAACGCCCATTTCGGTGATGATCTTTGTGATGCACTTGACTGCGGTGTAGGGCAGTTTGCATTTTTTAAGAATTTTGGGCTTGCCTTTTGCGGTGTGTTCCATTGCAACGATAACGTTCTTTGCGCCGACGAGCAAATCCATTGCGCCGCCCATGCCGGGCATTTTTTTGCCGGGGATGATCCAGTTTGCAAGGGAGCCTTCTTCGTCAACTTCAAGACCGCCGAGGATTGTTGCGTCAACATGGCCGCCGCGAATGAGTGCGAAAGATGATGCGCTGTCGATGAAACATGCACCGGGGGCTGCTGCGGAGGGGCTGCCGCCTGCATCAACAACGTGGAACGGATCACGGTTTTCGTCCGTTACGGGAGCGGTGCCGATGGTGCCGTTCTCGCTCTGAAGGATAACGTGAACGCTTTCGGGAAGATATGCGGGAACGAGGGTGGGAAGACCGATGCCGAGGTTGACAACATCGCCGTCTTTAAGTTCTTTTGCAACACGCGCTGCGATGAACGCCTTTATCTGAGCCTTATCCATTAAAGTTTGCCTCCTTCAACAACATAGTCAACAAGTACGCCGTAAGTGCGGACGTTTTCGGGTTCTATTTCGCCGATTTCAACGATCTCTTCGGCTTCGGCAATAACCGTGTCTGCCGCGGTTGCCATAACAAGGTTAAAGTTGCTGGTGTTGCCCTTGTACCAAACATTGCCCGCCTTATCGATTTTTGCACCGCAAATAACGGCAAAATCAGCATGGATGGGCTTCATAAGCAAATAATCACGGCCGTCTATCGTCTGTTTGCCGAGGCAGTAGGGACTGTCTTCAACGATGGTGCCGACGCCTGCGGGGGTCAGAACGCCGCCGAGACCGCCGCCGCCCGCACGAATCATTTCGGCAAGGGAACCCTGCGGAATGAGCTGCACTTCGAGAGTGCCGTCAACCATGGACTGGGTCGCAACCTCGGGATTGAGGCCGACATGGGTTGCAATGAGCTTTTTAATTTGCTTGTTGTGAACGAGCTTCGCAACGCCGTAGTAATCCTCACCCATGGGGCCGCCGGGCATTGATGCATCGTTGCTGATCATGGTCAGATCCTTAACACCGCTCTTTGAGAGAGCATCGATGAATTTGTGGGCGTTGCCGCAGCCCATAAAGCCGCCGAACATAACGGTTGCGCCGTCGGGGATAAGCTTTACGGCTTCTTCCACAGTAATGAATTTAGGCATACTTTCTCTCCTTTTGATACTGACCCGAAAAGGGTCGGATTTTTGAAATCGTTTAAACAGAAACGGCGGAGCAAACAGGGTTTGTGCCGCAGCTCCTCCGTTCAACTGTAAGTATATACCTGTCGGAGGAAAAAATCAAGCAAAGTTTCCGCAAAACTTCGATTATGCGGGGACAGCGGGCAGGTATGCGGGGACAGCGGGCAGGTATGCGGGGACAGCGGGCAGGTATGCGGGCATGTTCGAATGCAGCGGGTTCCGCTCAGGGTTTTCCCTGCGCCGCATATGCCGCAAAAAGCGGGGGACTTTATGCATCAGTCTTCATTTTCGCCGTTCGGCAGCGGCGGAATGCTGAGCTTTGTTTTTGCTTCTCCGCGCTTCAGCTCCGCCATGATGCAGCGGAGCTTTTCGTTCACACTTTCAACCTCTGCTTCAAGCTCCCGCGCGGTCATGCGCAAAGTGCCGGTGCGCGTGCTTGCAAGCTGAATCATTCCGTCGCCCGTTGCAACGCGAACGGAGTAGTTTTTTCCGATTTCGAATATCAGCCGCTCGATGAACATATCGGCCGTTTCGTTTTCCTTTGTGTATGCAACGCGCAGAGAATGATAATTGAAACGCTCTCCGGCATTGCCCTTCAGTTTATAGCCGTCAAAAACGAGTATGACTTCGTTCTTTTTGTATGCGCAATAGTTGCTGAGGATGTCCATCAGCTTTTTCCGTGCGGCGGCGATATCGCTTTTTGCAAGCTTATTCAGCCCTTCCCATGCGAATATGATGTTATATCCGTCAACGATGAGGTAATCCTTCTTTTTGGGTTCGGCAGGCTCGGAGCTTTTGAATTTTGAATCCGAATCTCCGTTTTGCGCGGGGCGTTTGTACTCCGGCCGCTTAATCGGGCCGAATTCACGGAGCATGATGGCTTCAAGCTCCTTTTCGTCAACGTTCAAATTGCAGGAAAGCACTTTCGGGTTTGCGGCACGGTGATTATCCGATTCGTGCGGCACGGAGTCGCTCGGGCGCGGAGCGCCTGTAAGGTTCAGCCCGGTATCAATATGCATATAGTTCCGAACGTCATTCCATTTAACAATGACTCCTGCGCCGTGGGAGCAGAAAACGGAATCGGGAGTGTTTTCAAGGTCACGCTCCGGGTCATAGGCGAATTGCGCGATTACGCTTTCGGCATTTCGGCATTGCCCGTAGTGCGAAAATTCACAGCCGAGCCGCCCTCTGCCGCGTGTGTATGCCGCAAGCTCACGCGTGTAGCCGCGCATGGCGGAGACGGGCGCAGTGCCGCAGAATGCGCAGCTTTCGCCGTCGGCGCCTTCTTCGGGCGCGGAAAAACTGCCGCCCATGCCGCGAATGTCGTTTATTGCTCTGCCGAGGTTTTCACGCGGGAGTTCAAGTCGGAACGAGTAGAAGGGCTCTAACAGGATGTTTTGCGCGCACATCAATCCCTGCCGTACAGCACGATAGGTTGCCTGTCGGAAATCGCCGCCCTCGGTATGGTGAAGGCTCGCCCGCCCCGCAACGAGAGTCAGCTTCATATCTGTTATCGGTGAACCCGTCAGCACGCCGAGATGAATTTTTTCGCGGAGATGCGCCGGCACAAGCCTTTGAATATCCAAATCGAGTGAATTCGGCGCACATGCGGAGGCGAAAACAAGCCCGCTCCCCGCGGGCAGCGGCTCCAACAGCAGATGAACCTCCGCGTAATGCCGCAGCGGTTCAAAGTGCCCGATACCTTCAACGGGAGCAAGAATCGTTTCGCGATACAAGATTCGCCCGTCATCGACCGAAACTTCAACGCCAAATCGCTCCAAAATAAGATTTTTTAGGATTTCAATCTGCATTTCACCCATCAGCCTTGCCTGAATTTCGTGCACATTATCGGTTTTGTCGAGTTTCAGCGTCGGATCCTCGTCCTCCAGTCGTTTGAGCTTCGGAAGGAATGTTCGCGCATCGCAGTCGCCGGGGAGAAGAATTCGATAGCTCAGAACAGGTTCAAGCAGCGGCGGAAGTGTGGAATCCTCATCGCCCAAGCCCTGCCCGGGGTACGTTGCGGAAAGCCCGGAAACGGCCGCAAGATCGCCGCATTCGGCGCGTTCGGTTTGAGTGAATTTTGCACCGGAACAGAACACTATGCGGGCAATTTTTTCGGTCAGCCGTTCGCCGTTTCGTGCAGTATAGGCAACGGCAGTGCGCGGGGACAGACTTCCGCCCGTGAGACGGATATGTGTCAGGCGCGTTCCCTGCGGATCATATGTGATTTTATAAACTCTTGCCGCAAAATCTTTTTTAAACTCGCGCTCGCGTGAATAATGCGAAAGGCAGGTGATAAAGTCGGAAACGCCGTCCGTTTTCAGCGCCGAACCGAAAAAACAGGGAAAAATCCTCCGTTCCGAAATTGCGGCGGAAATGTCCGCATCGACAATTCGCTCCGCGGAATGCTTTTCAAAAAGCGCATCATCGGCAAGGGCAAGATTTTCAAGGAAGACTTCGCTTTTGCAAAACTCGGGATCTGTGCCTTCGCAGGGTTCAAATGCAACGCATCTTTCCGAAAGCCGCCGTTGAATCTCTTCGATAAGTTCGCTGCGGCTTCGCAGCATTATATCTGTTTTGTTGATGAAAATAAATGTCGGAATGTTGTATCTGCGCAAAAGCTTCCAAAGGGTTTCGGTATGGGACTGAACTCCGTCGGTGCCGCTCACAACAAGCACTGCGTAATCAAGCACGCTCAGTGCGCGCTCCGCTTCGGCGGAAAAATCAACATGCCCGGGCGTGTCAACCACAGTGAACTCTACATCGTTGTAACTGAACTTTGCCTGCTTTGAAAATATCGTTATTCCGTGCGCCTTTTCAAGCGTGTGCGTGTCGAGGTATGCGTCGCCCCTGTCCACCCTGCCGCGCTTTCTTATCGCACCGCTGAGGTAGAGCAATGCTTCGCATAATGTTGTTTTGCCTGCGTCAACATGCGCAAGAATTCCGATTGCAAGCTTTTTCATAAACATCCGCCTGTTTTGCCGCAAATGCGGCCGAACTTCATTTCAAGGTAATTATAACAGGAACGGAAGGGAAAACAAAGATATATTTAAAACCCGAAAACGAAAAACAAAATGTGGCCGGGTGCGGGAGCATAAAGCTTTTCTCAATAACCCCGAATCCTGCATTTTTCCGCATTGACACAGCCCCCGCCGAATGTTATAATAGGCTGTCAATTGATTTTTTCGCGATGAATGGGCAAAAACCGCGCTCAACGGAGCACAGAGAGTCTGCATTAGGTGCGAGCAGATGTCCGCGTTCGGTTATCCCGCCCATGAGCACGGGAAAGTAAAGTGCATTGAGCCGTTTGCGGCTTGCAGTGTTCCGCAATTTTCCGCGCAGAAGTGCGTTACAACTTTAGAGGCGGAGTGTCCCACTCCGCGAAATAAGGTGGTACAGTGCTTAACGCGCCCTTGTGAATTTTTTCGCACGGGTGCTTTTTTTGAGCAAAAGTCAGATGCTCTTATTATTCTTAACGGAATTATTAATAACAACGGAGGAAATATTTCAATGGCAAAACAAAAAGAAGAATTCGTTACGCATATCGCGTCCCGAACCGAAGATTTTCCGCAGTGGTACACGGATATCATTCTGAAGTCCGACATGGTTGACTATTCCGAGGTTAAGGGCTGCATGGTCATAAAACCCTACGGTTACGCAGTGTGGGAACTTATGCAGCATGAACTTGATACGCGCTTTAAGGCGACAGGGCATAAAAACGCATATTTTCCGCTGTTCATCCCCGAACACCTGCTTCAAAAAGAGAAGGATCATGTTGAAGGCTTTGCGCCCGAGGTTGCATGGGTCACTCAGGGCGGTGAAGAAAAGCTTGCGGAGCGTCTCTGCGTTCGCCCCACGAGTGAAACCATCATATGCTCAATGTATTCAAAATGGATTCAGTCCTATCGCGATTTGCCTCTGCTCTATAACCAGTGGGCAAACGTTGTGAGATGGGAAAAGAACACCCGCCCCTTCCTGCGCACGAGCGAATTCCTTTGGCAGGAGGGTCACACCGCGCACGCAACCGCCGAGGAAGCACAGGAAGAAACCGAGCGCATGCTTGAAGTTTACCGTGACTTTATGGAGAACGTGCTTGCAATCCCCGTTATCTGCGGCAGAAAGAGCGAAAAAGAGAAATTCGCGGGCGCGGAAGCAACCTACACCCTTGAGGCGATGATGCAGGACGGAAAAGCTTTGCAGATGGGCACAAGCCACAATCTCGGCGACCATTTTGCAAAGGCATACGACATCACTTATCTCAGCCGCGAGGGCAGGCATGAATACTGCTTCACAACGAGCTGGGGTGTCAGCACCCGCATGATCGGCGGCCTTATCATGACTCACGGCGACGACCGCGGCCTGATGTTCCCGCCGTGCATTGCACCCGTGCAGCTCATCATCCTGCCCATTGCGCAGCATAAGCCCGGCGTCCTCGACAAGGCATATGAGCTGAAGAAGATGCTTTCCGATGCAGGTATTCGCGTTGAACTCGACGACAGCGACCAGAGCGCGGGTTGGAAGTTTAATCAGTGGGAGATGAAGGGCGTGCCCGTTCGTCTTGAAATCGGTCCGAAGGATATCGAAAACAACCGGGTTGTTCTTGTTCGCCGCGATACGCACGAAAAACTCTTTGTTTCCATCGACGGCCTTGCAGACACGCTCAAACAGCTGTTTGATACCGTTCAGAACGATATGTATAATCGCGCAAAAGAAAATCGTATTGCGCATACTGTCGTTGCAAAGAATATGGACGAGCTTAATGCGGGCGTTCAAAACGGATTTGTAAAGGCAATGTGGTGCGGCGACCGTGCATGTGAAGATAAAATTAAGGAAATGACGGGCGCAACCACTCGCTGCATGCCCTTTGATGCCGACGATATCGGCAGCGATACCTGTGTTTGCTGCGGCAAAAAAGCAAAAGCAATGACATATTTTGCAAAGAGCTATTAATAAGAGCTGTTAACATGAAAATAAAGTGAAGTCGACACGGGTTTTTCAAAAAAACGAAATCGACCGAGCCTATAAATCAAGCCCCCGACAATTTGTCGGGGGCTTGTGCGGTACATCGGCTTTGCCGATGTACCGCGGACGACGGGATGAACCCGATGGAGACTGTGCGGTTAATGCTTTACCGCTTTCCGCCTTTTTTCTCGCCTTCACGGCGTATGGTGCCGATCAATTTGTCGCTGCGAGTGTCCCGCCCGTCTTTGTTTCGAATTGTGCCCGGGGGCAGCCCGTGCTTTTTTTCAAATGCGCCGACGGTGCAGTCGCTGCGCGTTTGTCTTGCCATGGAGAGCCTCCTTTATTTAAACGCTGAAACGGCAGAATCAGAAATGAACGGTTATTGTCGGTTCGCTGACTTTATGGTAGTCCTCATCTCGAATTTCAAGCTCAAATTCCAGCTCTGTAATATCGGAGAAATCATCAATATCGAGTTCATCGTAGATTTCGATATCAAGAATTGCGAATTCGCCGTCCAGGAGGGTTTGCGAATAACAAATGAAATCTACCATAAAACCGTTTATCGAGAGCGTATCATAGTTAACATCAACAAATCGTTCTTCCCCGGCTGAATTCTCAACAATAAACAAGGCGTGGACGTCATCGCTGTATTCGAACGGGTCTTTGATGAAACCTTTGAACACAATACACATTCCGTCATTGTTATACGCTTCGATCCCTGTTTTATCAAACGGAGCGGAAACATCGGAAACATTTATGCTGACGCGTTCGTTTTCTTCTATGACATCAAATTCAATGTTTTTGAGGACAATATCAAACGAAAAAGAGCCGATTTCAGTGATTCCTAAGGCTTCACGGTATTCAGTCCCAATGGCTGATTCGAGATCTATTGCAATAACACGATGGGTTGATGGGCTGAGCATTTCCCATGTCCAGCAGCCGCTGTTAAGAACAAGTCCGTTAAGGGCTGTCCGATCAATACTTACGATAATCGTCTTACTTGAATCATTTACAAATTCAAGGAAAAGCTGTTGCTCGTCATCTGTGGTGACTATCGTCTGTGAAACGAGGCTGATTCCGGAGGAGTTATAAAGTTCCTTGGTGTCAAAAAAGTCAACGCTGTATTCTAATTCACCTTTTGCAGCATCGCTTATTACAGTGTCTTGGAAGCCTTTGGGATTGAACGTGTATGAATCGAAGGCGGAAGTTTTGAGAATGACGGAATCAGTGCTCAACTCAAAATCGTCATCACCTGCAACGGTGAATTGAAGACCTAATTCGGCAAGTTCATAAATTCCGTGCAACCTCATTTCATTGTAGCTGAAATACATTTCTTCGTTAGCTTTCTTGCCGGAAGCAACGTCACAGTACAGATTCCCGACGGACAGCATGTATCCGTTTACTGAGTTGCACGAACCGGACGAGAACTTGAGATCCTCATCGCGGTTGTTTTCAAGCTGCACGCTGAGATTTACTCCGCTGTATTCATAGGTGAGATTCTTTGCCGTGATAATAATGTCATTGTCGTCATAAAGTATGGTTTCTTCGATTGTCGCAGTTTGCTTGAATTCATCGAATTCCTCACGCTCCGGTTCTTTCGTCTCTTCCGGCTCCTCGGTTTCCTCCGGTTCCTCGGTCACACGTTCCTGTTTTTTTCCGTCATCGGGTTCGGCGTCGTTGTCTGCGTGTTTGTTTCCGCCGCAGGCGGTAAGGCTGAGCATCATTACAAATGCCAGCAGCATTGCGAGAATTTTCTTTAACATGATTAATTTCCTCCGTTTAATTGATATGTTTTAATGATGTTTGCGGCTGCGTTCCCCGGCATTCGTGATTTGCTGCACGAATCGGTTCGGAACGCAGCTGTATGGTCGTTTGTGTGTGATAACGCTGACAGAGCTCAGTTCAATGTCAGCAGTTTTGCCTGCACGCGGGCATTAACCTGAATGAGATATGCCGCATCGGCATCGGAAAGCTCTTCACTTTCATACTTTGCCATTGCCGCGGCAAATTCGGAGTATTCGGTCATCATCTTTGTGTAGTCGGCAAGCATGGATACGGGTTTGCCCTCTTTTTCGTACTTCTTAATGAATTTTACGTACTCATCTATGAAAGCTTCATACTCGTCCATTGCGGCGCGAAAATCCGGGTCAACACCGTCGGAAGCATCCGGTTTTTCCGTAGGCTTGCTGCTGTCTTTATCATCCTTGCCGGACTGTTCCGTTTTATCGGAAGTGCGCGGCTTTTCGGTTCGGACGGTCTCTGTTTGTGCGATGTTCGGAGTTTCCGAAGGCTCGGAGTCCTTTTGGGACTTCGACACGCAGAAAACGATAACGCAGACAACAACGGCGGCAGCAATGACAAGCACTGCAAGGAACTTGAAAAATCCTTTAAAGAATCCACCCATTATTATTTATTCTCCTTTCTCGGATTCGGCGGCGGCATCGGCGAAATTTGCTGCGGTACCGCCGTCGATTATGTGAAGTTTTTTCATTTTTGCCCTCTCGGCAAGCGTCAGTATTGAGCCGAACATTTCGGCTGCAATCCCGATGAACGCAAACCAACATGCGCAGCCGAGCTTATAGCTGCTGCTTTCGGAAAATGTACCGCGAAGGTCAAAATCCTTCAGAATCAGCAGAAATGTGCCGAATGCAAGCATTGTGAAAACGATTGCGGGTATCGGCTTTTTAAGCACGGCGAACAGAAGCGTCAGTAAAGCGAATACAGCGGCAGCGATAATGGTACCCATTGAAAAGCTGCTGTCTGAATTGCCCGCTTTGCCGAATGCGCGTGCAATTTCAATCAGCGAAAGATTGATTGCATCTCTGCGGGTCATGTTGAGTTCCTCATCGTAAACCCTGTCCGGCGCTGCGGACAGCCATTCACGATATTCCTTCCTTGCCGTTCCGAACGGCAAAAGGAACGATGCAGCGAGTATGAGCGCGCCCAAAAGCATGGCAATAAAAGGCAAACTGCCTTTTAAACGACAATTGCCGCAGGCACTCTCAACGGTTCTCTTGGTCAAAATGTGTTCCCCCTTTCGGATTTAAGGTGCGAGTAATCAAAACCCTGCTTCAAAAGGTGTACTTTTTGAGAGAGAATATTTCGATGGTATTCGGTTGTCAATTTATCAGGTCGTGAGAAGTGAAACTGAAAAAATTCACTGAAACGGTGTCGAAATGCTTGACTTAACTTGTTTTTGGTTGTATAATCGTTGTATCGGAACCGCTGTCGGAAAGTACACTTTTTGATAAAGGTTCCTTTTTCAATGCGAATTCATTACGAATCGTCACGAGACTCTTCGGACTCGCTCCGAAAGTCGCGCAGCCGCCGATAGAACGTTGCCTGACTCATGCCGCACATTCGAAGAACGGCTTCGAATGACAGATCCTTGCTTTCCCAACGCAGCACGAGTTCTCCGAAATCCTCAGGGAGGGGTTTTTCGGGTCTTCCGAACCGAACACCGCGCTGCTTTGCGGCGGCGATACCCTGCGCCTGCCTCTTTTTGATGTTTTCGCGTTCGCTTTGTGCAACGAATGAAAGAATTTGAAGCACGAGATCCGCAATAAACGTTCCCATAAGATCCTTGCCCTGCCGCGTGTCAAGCAGAGGCATGTCAATAACGCAGATGTCAACACCTTTTTCCTTCGTTAAAATGCGCCATTGCCGCCCGATTTCCTCGTAATCCCTGCCGAGTCGGTCGATGCTCAGCACATACAGCAGGTCGCCGGGGCGAAGCTTTTTCACAAGCCGCCTGTATTGCGGCCGATTGAAATCCTTGCCGGATTGTTTATCCGTGAAAATGCATTCGGGCGGAATGCCGAGTTCATGAAAGGCGGTCAGCTGACGCGCCTCGTTCTGATCCGCGCCTGAGACGCGGGCGTAGCCGTAAGTTTTCGGCTTTTGTGTTTCCATTATTTTTTCCTCCGTAATTCTATTGCGTAAGCAGCCGCGAAATGCACTGTGTGCAGTGCCGCGGAATCCGCTCCGCGGCAGCAAATGTTTTTTCGCCGAAAGCTGCTTCATAACAGCGCATGTTTTTTTCGCCGAAAGCTGCTTCATAACAGCGCATGTTTTTTTCGTCACACGTCATTCTAAAGCATAATGCGGCAGCTTTTAAAGCGGATCGGAGGAAACTTCCCGCATGTCAGAGGATTGTTATTGAAATGTGTTTCGGTGTATGGTAGTATAATGACGGCGCAGGTGAATAAGACATTGCAATGCTTAAGGGTCGAAAAGCGAATAAACAAAATTCCTTACAAAGAAGGTGTTCCGTGCCGCTGCAAATCGATGAAAGCTTTCCGGAAATGCTCATGAAAGCGGGATTCGCCCTGTCACGTTCGAATAAGTTCGATATCATTGCTGAGTATTTTATAAATCACGGCAATTATAATATCTATGGAATCAGCAAAGTTTTGTTTGCACTTGATCAAAAGCTCATCGGTGCATGAGCGGGATATCGGTTCGAACGGCGGGGCAGAATCAATTTGCTAAAATATATCCCCGAAACCCTTGACAACGCAGTATCAAATGAGTATAATGAGCAAGTACGTTGAAGAACGCACTGAACTTAATACGGATGCGCCCATAGCTCAGCGGATAGAGTGCCCGGCTACGAACCGGTAGGTCGCAGGTTCAAATCCTGCTGGGCGCGCCAGAAAAAACAGCACCTTGTTTGAGGTGCTGTTTTTGCGTATAAAAAGCTTTAACTCCGTTCAAATTCCGATTAATGTCCGATGCAGCCCCTGCATAACAAGTTTGCGTTTTTAATGCGCCTCAAACGGATGCCGACTCATTGTTTCGCACACGATATGAACCGGGCAGTCCCAAAATACTCTTTCTGCGCGTTTCGCCGAATCCATGTCCGAAAATATTCCGAACACGACAGAACCGCTGCCCGTCATTGAGGCACCGAGTGCGCCTGCATTCCGCATTGCTGCAATATAACAATCAATCTCAGGCGCAAAGCCGACTGCGGCGGACAGCAAATCGTTTTGAAGCGCTGCGGCAATATCCGCGGGCGAACCTTGTTCGAGTGCGTTCAGCATGGCGGAACTCGGATTGCATGTGCGTGCGGGCTTTTTGCCGAGGTCGAGGGAGCGGAACAACGCTCCGGTTGAAATGCCGCGATTACCGCGCACAAGCAGAAGGGGGAGTGCGGCAGAGGGAGCGGGGGTCAGCTTTTCACCGATGCCTTCACAAAGGGCACAGCCGCCGTGCAGACAGAACGGAACATCCGCACCGACGCGTTTTGCAATATCACAAAGCTCGTCTCTGCTTATGCTGCCGAAAAGCTGCTGCATGCCGTGAAGCACCGCCGCAGCATCCGCACTTGCGCCGCCGAGACCCGCTTCGGACGGAATACGCTTTTTTATTTGAACGCGCACACCGCCGCAGCCCGTTTTTTCCCGGAAAAGCCGTGCTGCGGTGAATGCAGTGTTGACGGGCGGAAGCGGAGTTGTGCATTCAACAATAATGCCGCCGTCGTTTGCTTCCGAGGGTTCGACTGTCACCGTATCGCAAACATCGATGCTGTGCATGACGGTTCGGAGATCGTGATAGCCGTCCGTGCGTTTTTTCAGCACTTCAAGGGTCAGGTTAATCTTTGCGGGTGCGTTGAGGATTATTCTTTGTTCCGTCATGCAATAAGCCTTTCTTTAATCAAATTTAATCACCGAAAATGCTTTCGGGAAAAATATTTTCAACTTTTTAACAGGTTTTTTCCTGCGTTCGGCAAAAACGGGATGATTCGGCAAAAAAACAGAATCTTTCCGCACGGCACGAACCGATGTGTTCAGTATGCATGATTAAACCTGCTTTTGTCAATACTGAAATCACCGAGATAATTTCGTTCAAGGAGGATTTTCAAATGAAAAAACAGGAAAAAAACGGAAAAAGGAGCGCGTCGGTGTTCGGAAGATTCTGTTCGGCAATTGCGTTGTGCACAATTATTGTGACGCTTGCCGCCACGGCATTGCCGATTATCGCGCTTGCCGTGCGCCGCATTTCGGACAGGCCTGCCGCAGGTGCGGCGGATGAAAGTTCGAATATCTATTCGGCGGAGCGGGACGGTGCGGTTTTTCGCCTTCATATCCTTGCAAACAGCGATTCGACTGAGGATCAAAGGGTAAAGCTTGCGGTGCGTGATGCGGTGATTGAATACGAACGCGAACAGACAGGCGCGGCGGATGCTTTTGATGCGGCGGACGCGGAAAGCATTCTTCGGGCACACGGGGACGGAATTTTGCAGACGGTGCGCAAAACACTGAAAAAATGCGGAGCGGAATACGATGCGCAGCTTGCCGTCGGCAAATTCGGTTTTCCGGAAAAACAATACGGGGAAACGGTCTATCCTGCGGGAGAGTATCGCGCGCTGCGCATATTGCTCGGCGAAGCACGCGGCAAAAACTGGTGGTGTCTGATGTTCCCTCCGCTGTGCATAGCTGACCTGAACGGTGCAACAATAGATGATAAAGGCAGTGAAGCGGGCGGCAGCGTTCCCGGCGGTGCGGATGCGGAACGGAATGAACATGCTGAAGAAAGCAGGGAAACGGTTGAACCTGATTCAGGCGCGCCGGCTTGTCCGACGGACGGGAAAGTGCATTTTCGGAGCCTGATTGCGGAGTTTTGGCACAGTCTTTTCGGATAAAGGGCCGGCGAGGAACGGGGTTCCGCCTGAAACCGCAAATGAAACAGTGACGCCGAAAACGCTGCCGATTAATGAAATTCAGGAGATTTTTGATATGAAACAATTGAAAAAAATTGCGGCGGCGGTACTGATTGCCGCAATGCTCTGCCTGCTTTTGCCGCAGCTCGGGGTAAATGCGGAGGCATTGAAGCGCGGAAGCCGCGGCGACCTTGTGCGGCAGCTTCAAACGAGGCTGCGCAGCTGGGGTTATTACAGCGGAGCGGTTGACGGCGTATACGGCGCAAAAACCGAATCGGCGGTGCGCGCTTTCCAAAAGCGGAACGGGCTGACGGCGGACGGAATTGTGGGGCAGAAAACGGCGGCAGCATTGGGCTTGAATCTGCCTTCGTCAACGGGCGGCGGTTCGGCTGCATCCTCAAACGGAAACCTTTACCTGCTTGCGCGCCTTGTTCACGGCGAAGCAAGAGGGGAACCCTACAAGGGAAAGGTGGCGGTTGCGGCGGTTGTGCTGAACCGCGTTCGCAGTGCATCGTTTCCGAACACGATTGCGGGCGTTATCTACCAAAGCGGTGCGTTTGACGCCGTGAGCGACGGGCAGATAAACCTTGCGCCGGATGATGAGTCAATCCGTGCCGCACGGGACGCAATGAACGGCTGGGATCCGAGCAACGGATGTTTGTATTATTATAATCCCGCGACCGCAACAAGCAGATGGATGCTCTCACGGCCCGTTCTGCTGCGCATCGGGGCTCATGCTTTTTGCTGAAAAGCTGCGGAACTTTGAACAAAAAAGAGTCAAAAGGTGACGTTGAATTATGAAGGTGACGTTGAATTATGAGAGAAGAAACACTTAACCCGATGCAGGAGGCGATAGCTTTCGGGCGGGTCATACCCGGCACGGCGGCAGAGTTTACGAATGAGCCGCGCGCGGAGGAATTTTACAGCGATGCATTTTCGGCGGAAGGCAATGAGAACAGCGCACCGCGGGAAGCAGCAAAACTGAACGCGGAACGCCGGGCGGCGACAGTAAAGACAGGAACGAACGGCGGCGGTTCGGGCGGCGGGTTCGACCGTTGGCGAATGCGCGGAGCCGTTTCGGGAGGATTCCGAACGCTGATTCTGTATTTGGTTCCGGCGATATTGGCGGCAGCAGTGATAATTGCGGCCGTTTGGGGCAGCAGGCAGAAAACTCTTGCCGAAAATTACAGGCGTACGGCGGAAAACATGTACCGCGCAGCGTATCATGAGCTTACGGAATCGGTTTACAATCTTAATATCATGCTTTCAAAACTGCTGATTTCGGAAGCGCCCGCAACGCTTTGCACAACGCTGGACGATATAAGGCACGAGAGCGGAATATGCGTGGGTTTGATGGCACAGATTCCGCAGTCCCATATTGACAATGCGGAGCTGAACGCTTTCCTTGTGCGCATATCGGACTATTCGGAAGGGCTTGCAGGGCGTGTGCTGAGAGGTACGCCGCTTTCGAATGATGACAGGGAACAGCTTGCTGCATTGTTTGAGGCAAGCGGCAATATTTACGAGGAACTGCAAATGAAGCTGAGCAGCGGAGATATTCCCGTTGCTGCAATTGCGGCGGAGGATTTCTTTGAATCCGAAAATTCGAACGCGGCGCAGGGCGGAAACGCCTCAAATGCCGGACAGGATGAAGCCGATTCGCGCTATCCGACCCTTATATACGACGGCCCGTTTTCCGAAAGCACGGAAAAACGCGAGCCGCAGGGGCTTTCGGGTGCGGAGATCGATGAAGCGGAAGCATATCGGCGTGCAAAGGCATTTTTCGGCGGAGAGGGAAGCGAAAATCAACCTTCGGAGCTGAAACTTGCAAGCTGTTCCGACGGAAAAATTCCGAGCTATGATTTTTCGGGAAAGTTTGCCGACGGACGTGAATTTGACATTTCAATAACGGTGCGCGGGGGCGAACTGCTCTGGTTCATGACATCGGCGGAGGGATACTCACAGGATGTGCCGGACAGGTTAGAGACGGACGCGCTGAATGCGGCGGGACTTGACTTCCTTGCAGCGAAAGGTTATCCCGCAATGCGGGCAACCTATGCGCAGTATTATCCGGGGGCGGTGCTGATAAGCTATGCCGCAGAAAAAAGAATCAACGCAGAGACATTGAATTCGGGAAGTTCGGCCGAAAGTTCGGAAAATGCAGACGGAAACAATGTGATAATCTATAATGATCTTGTGAAGATCTGGATAGACAGAACCACGAAAAAAATAGTCGGTGCGGATGCGAGAAATTACCTTTTCAGTCACACCGAGCGCAGCTTTCCGACTGTGCTTGCGGCAGAGGAGGATGTTCGAACAAACCTTGCGCCCGGGCTTGAGATAATGCAAACGAACCTTGCGCTCATTCCGCAGGATGACCAAACCGAAAAGCTCTGCTATGAATACAAAGTTCGATTCGGCGGCAACGATTATGTGGTTTATCTCGATGCCGTGACGGGCGACGAGGTGCAGATATTCAGAATCATTGAGGATGAGAACGGGCAGCTTGCCGTGTGATGCCTTTGTGCCGCACAAAACGAATCAGCGGGATGACGGCATAAACGGGACGAAGGCACGAAACACGGAAAGGAGTAATTGAACGGACAATATTAAACAATACGAAAGCGGTTCCTCAATACAGCGGGGGAGCTGCTTTTTATTTGCGCTTCCGTGCGCCGAACATACGGCCGAACATATATTTGAATGCGGGGCGGCGCCGCTGTTGAATAACGGGCGGGAGGTGCTATAATTCTTTTGAAGAAAAAACAGGAGGAACAGTAATGTTTTTATTTGATGCGGACAAAGCCGCAAACGGCGGCATTTTGCAGGAGCTTTGGGCAATTGTCAGGAATTTTGCAATGACTTCCGGACTGCGGCTTGCGGCGGCAATCATTGTTTTGCTTTTGGGGCTTAAAATTGCAAAAGCCGTTTTGAAACGATATGAAAAAAGCCGTGCCTATCAAAAAATCGTGCCCGATGTGCGCGGCGTTGTGCGCTGGCTTGCGGGCTTTTTGCTGTATGCGCTGATAATCGTGCTTGTGATAGGCATTTTGGGAATTCCTCTTGCCTCGGTTGCAACAATAATCAGCTCTGCCGCGATTGCTGTCGGCCTTGCATTGCAGGGCAGCCTTTCCAACCTTGCGGGCGGAATCGTGATTCTTGCGTTCAAACCCTTCCATGTAGGTGATGTTATTCAAACGGGAAGCTATAATGGCACGGTGGAAAGCATCGGTGTGTTTTACACAACGCTCACAACATTTGACAATCAACGCGTTGTTTTGCCCAATGCGGGGCTTTCAAATGCAAACATCACAAATGCTTCCGCTTTTGATACGCGCCGCGTTGACATCACCGTTTCCGCCGGATGCGACACGGACAGTTCGGCCGTTCATGCTGCAATCGAACGCGTTGTTAAGGCGCAGAAATATGCTTTGAACGAACCCGCGGCCTTCATCCGCCTGAATGACTGCACGGACGGAAAACAGAATTTTGCCGTCCGCGTCTGGTGCAGGACCGAAAACTATTATGATTTATATCATGATTTGCAGGAGGGCATCCGCGAGGAGTTCGTTCGCTGCGGCATTGCACCCACTCTGCCCGTGATGAACGTGAAATTGAGCAAATAAAACCGAAAACCGACAGCAAAACAAACGCCCTCCGAGATTTTTCGGGGGCGTTTTGAAAGCTCCGTACCGGATC
>CALAXO010000182.1 GCA_937894955.1 uncultured Clostridia bacterium | reverse complement strand
ATCTGCCCGAAAAAGCTCGAATATATAAATTTGTCCAAAAATGTTTTGGTATATTCTTAAAAGCGTTTGTGGAATAAAAACATACTGTACGGCAGGGTGCAGCAAAAAAAACAGATAGATAAACAAATACGGTTTATCGAATACATATACGGACGATTCGGATGAGTGAAAAAAACGGCAATTGAATAATTGCTCAACTGTTCAAAAAGCAGTTGACAAAGAAGGGACAGTTGCGTATAATAATTGAGCATCTGTTCAATTGTTTGCAGAAACAAGCAGGCGGTTGATAGGTTAATAAAAAGGAGGTAAGGATTTATGGGCGACACGATTCCAAACTGTGAATTCATGCATGCGCATGAAGAAATCATCGAAAAGGTCAATGCTTCGATGCCGGATGAGGAACTTTTGTACGATCTTGCTGAGCTGTATAAAGTGTTTGGAGACAGCACAAGGATAAAAATACTTTACGTGCTGTTCGAGAGCGAAATGTGTGTATGCGATATTGCACAGCTTTTGAATCTCAGCACTTCTGCAATTTCGCATCAGCTTCGCGTCCTGAAACAATCGCGGCTTGTAAAGTTTCGGCGCGAGGGCAAAACCGTTTTCTATTCGCTTGCAGATTCTCATGTAAGCTCCATGCTTGCTCAGGGAATGGAGCACGTTTGCGAATAATTGAAATAAAGACATAATTTGCTTTAAAAAACAGTGCCTGTTCATTGAAACAGGTTGTGACAATAAAAATCAGGAGGATAAATACCGTGAAAAAGACTTATAGGATTGAAGGACTTGACTGCGCAAACTGCGCCGCAAAGATTGAAGGCATGATTTCAAAGCTTGACGGTGTGAATTCATGCACCGTCAATTTCATCACAGGCAAAATAATCATTGATGCCGAAGATGATAAATTTGAGACCGTTTTGAAAGAGGCTGCACATGTTTGCCGCAAAGTTGAACGCAATGCGGAAATTATCGTCAAATAACGGACTGATGATTTTGGCCGCTGAAAACGATTCGGCTTTCGCAGAGTGTGTGTG
This sequence comes from uncultured Clostridia bacterium, assembly GCA_937894955.1. GTDB lineage: Bacteria > Bacillota > Clostridia > Christensenellales > CAG-138 > PeH17. The sequence goes on along the minus strand of CALAXO010000182.1, from coordinate 1,729 downwards.
AACGTCAATTCTGCGGCAGCCAATACCGACAGTGTGATAAAACGAAGAAGAATGTATCTATAGTTTCGATAATATGAGGTGCGATATGATGAAATCACAAAAACATGAGCTGAAAATGATTATTATAGGTTCGGTTTTGCTTGCTGCCGCAGTTGCCGTTACTCATATTTTTTCCGGAATTCCGGAATGGAGCAAACTTTTGATATTCGCGGTGCCATATATTGTGCTTGGGTTGAACGTAATCCTCGATGCTGTACACGGACTTGCAGGAAAACAATTCTTGGATGAAAAATTTCTTATGTCCGTTGCATCTGTCGGCGCACTTGCCGTGGGAGAATACGCCGAAGCGGTGCTGGTCATGCTGCTTTACAGGCTCGGTGAGCTGCTTCAATCGATTGCTGTCGGAAAAAGCAGGCGTTCAATTGCCGACCTTATGGATATTTGCCCTGAGAGTGCGGAGCTTGAGACTGCAGACGGAATAAAGCAGGTTCCACCGGATGAGGTTCATGCGGGTGACATCTTTGTTGTCCGTGCGGGAGAACGTGTTCCTCTGGACGGTATTGTGGTTGAGGGGAGCTCAAGCCTTAACACGGCTGCATTAACGGGAGAATCTGCACCGCGGGATGTTGCAGCGGGCGAAAGCATCATTTCCGGATGCATAAATATCCAGGGAACTTTGCGGGTGCGTGCCGAACGCGAATACGAGGATTCAACAGTTGCCCGTATGCTGGAACTCATCGAAGGAGCAACCGCAAACAAGTCAAAAAGTGAGAACTTTATAACAAAATTCGCTCGTTGGTATACGCCGAGTGTTGTCGGACTTGTTATTTTGCTTGCGATTATTCCGCCGCTTTTCTTCAACGGTTCATGGTCGGAGTGGATCTACCGTGCGTTAACTTTCCTTGTTATTTCCTGCCCGTGTGCGCTTGTCATATCCGTTCCGCTGACATTTTTCGGCGGGATAGGCGGCGCGGGAAAACGCGGTATTCTCGTGAAAGGTTCCAACTACATGGAAACGCTTGCGCACTGCGGAACGGTGCTTTTTGATAAAACCGGCACGCTTACGCACGGAAGATTCAGCATTAAAGCCATACATGCAGAACCCGGCGTAAGCGAGGAAATGCTGCTCACATACACGGCCGCTGCCGAGAGCTTTTCAACGCATCCTCTCGCTGCCTGCATAATGTTTGCGGCAGAAAATCTGAAGCTGCCGAAAGCGACCGAAGTTGAAGAGATCGCAGGGCACGGAGTTAAAGCAGTGGTTGACGGACGGACGGTTTGTGCAGGCAATTTGAAACTTATGCACAAAATCGGTGCAAAGCATGCTGAACGTGATGCGTCCGGAACCGTTATTTATACGGCGATTGACGGAGAGTACATGGGTTGTATCGAGATTGCCGACACACTGAAAGAAGGTGCAAAGAAGGCTGTCGAGGAACTTAACAACGACTTAGGCATCAGAACTGTGATGCTGACGGGTGACAGAAAAGCGGCTGCGCAGAATGTTGCGGATACGCTTGGCATTACTGAATTCCATGCGGAACTTCTGCCGCAGAACAAAGTTGAAATTGTTGAGCAAAAACTGGCAGAGGAAAAGGGAAAACGCAGCGTTGCATTTGTCGGAGACGGAATCAATGATGCACCGGTTATTGCAAGAGCGGATGTAGGATTGGCAATGGGCGGGCTTGGTTCCGATGCGGCGATCGAGGCAGCGGATATTGTCATTATG
>CALAXO010000181.1 GCA_937894955.1 uncultured Clostridia bacterium | reverse complement strand
GGGAAAGCATCTGTTTCAGGAGTTCAAAATTGACCGCCCGCTTGTACACCTTCTTCTCCGGCGTGCTACGTTCCTCGTCCAGCATCTCCGTGATGCAGTTGGGAAACAGGGCAGCAATTTTTTCTATGTTTTCCGATGTTAAATCGGGGGTTTCAAATTTCGGTTTGCGCATGGGTTGTTCCTCCCGTTGATTTAAAACCGGGAATGCGAACCAATTCCGCATTCCCGACCCGTGATTCGAGTATTTGATTTATTTATCCGTTCCGATCAGGAACTCCGTGATTCCGTCCAGCCAATCGCCCTCATATATTTCGATAAGCCCTGCATCGGAAGCGGCGGCAAGCTTGGGATTGATGGGCAGGCGTGCGGCGGCGGGGATATTGAACCTGTGCGCCGTTTCGTCAATATGACTTCTGCCGAAAATTTCGCTGCGTTCGCCGCAATGCGGGCACTCATAATAGGACATGTTTTCAACTATACCGAGCACGGGAATATTCATCATGCGCGCCATGTTCACGGCCTTTTCAACTATCATTGAAACGAGATCCTGCGGAGAGGTAACAACAACGATGCCTGCAATCGGCAGGGACCGGAACACCGTCAGGGGAACATCGCCCGTTCCCGGAGGCATGTCAACGAACATGAAATCAACGTCGCGCCAGATGACGTCCGTGTAGAACTGTTTGACCGTTCCCGCAATAACCGGGCCGCGCCAAACGACGGGGTCGGTATCGTTTTCCAGCAGGAGGTTGATGCTCATAACATCAATGCCCGTTTTGCTTTTGCAGGGGAGAATGCCGTCCTCGTTTCCGAGAGCCTTTTCATGTATGCCGAAAAGCTTGGGGATGGAGGGGCCGGTGATATCCGCATCAAGAATCGCACTGTGCTTTCCCGCACGGTTCATGTTTACCGCAAGCAGGGAAGTGACGAGGGATTTGCCGACGCCGCCCTTGCCGCTGACAACGGCAATGACCTTTTTGATATTGCTCAGCGGATGTGCATTCACTTTAAAATCCTGCTGCTTTTGCGCACTGCCGCGGGAAGCGCAATCCACCCCGCAGGTTTCGCAATTGTGGGTACACTGTTCGCTCATTAATTGACCTTTCTCCCGCCCGCGAAGGAGCAGCCGCAGAGCGGGAATCGAATTATCTTTGCTCATTGCTATTATAACCCGAAATGCGGCTCAATACAAGGGGAACACGTGCGATATACATTCTCATTCGTCTTTTTTCATCAATCCGCAAAGCGCATCAAGGAAACAGTCCGTACGCTCCTTGTTGAGCGAATAATACACTCTGCGGCCGATATCCGCGCTTTTAACAAGGTTTGCGCCGAGCAGAACGCTTAGGTGCTGCGAAACGGTGCAGGGTGCAAGCCCGAGATACTTTGCAAGTTCGCCCACATATGCCGAACCTTCAAGCAGCCGCAGAACGATTTTGAAGCGATTCTGTTCGCCCAAGATATCCATTATCCGCGCAACTTCGGAAACCGAGTTTTCCGCGCTTTCCGAATTGCGGCGGAAAGTGCCGAAAAGCGTGCCGATAATCGCAATCAGCCGCGAGGCACCCGCCTCCGGTGCATCCGTGCCTATGTATGCATTTGCAAACCCGATAACGGAGGGGCAGATCAGGCACTCGTCAATCGGAGAAGCATCGTATTTCATTTCGCTGAGCAAAAGAGCCTTTTCGTTGCCGTCGGTCGGGAAAAACTCCGCAAAATCACCGATAAGCGGCTGCCAGAGTTCGCGCTGACGCTCGAACTCGTCCGCAACGGGGCAAAGCACTTCCCGCAGCAGTTGAGCATATCTTTGCGGGTCAAGCGCAGCATCTATGAGTGCATTTTTTGTTTTTTGCGGAAGCGCGCTTCCGTTCACTGCGCGAAACACCTCTGCCGCATCAACCTTTTCGCCGTCCGCAAAAGGTCTTTCCTGCATCTGCCCGGCAACGGCGCGGAAAATCAGACCGGGGACTTCATCAAGATTGTTTTCAATGCTTTCGAAAAACTTTTCGCGGTCCCTTTCAAGAAAAACCGTCATGCTCCGCGTGAAAAAACCCGCTATGGTTTCCGACCGAGGCATATCCCGCGCTCTGCCGCGCGGAGGGAACGTGCTGAACAAAGCCGAAAGCTTCTCCGGCTCCGCAGTCACGAACGCGGCAAGCCGCCGATACAGCTCCGACAGGATTCTGCATCTTTTGCCGTACTCCTCCGCCCTTGATATATGTTTCATATACATCGCTTCAAAGAATTCTTCAATCGAAAAATCGTTCGCAATGCCTGTTAAAAAGCTGAACGCCTCATACAGCGGCAGCGGCTCATTTGTTATCATTTGAACCTCCGTTTGCAATTTTCGGTTTAATAATATCACAACTTTTGCAAAAAAGCTATTGACACGGACGCCGTTTTAAGTTATATTTTATTCACGGCAACTGGTTGACATGTTTGCAGTTGTAAACATATCAACTTTCCCGGCAAACATCAAGAACCCCCCAATCCGTCCGGGATGCCGCAGCAACAAATTCCGCCGCGGTTCGGCAAACAAGCGTCGACCTGCGGCGGGAGGATTCCGTCCCCGCCCGCACACGGCAGTGCAGAATGCCGCTTTGCGGGCAAAAATACTGTTTTTTGGAGGAAAAAGATGACAAAATCGAAGTTTAAGTTCTTTGCCGCCCTTCTGCTTGCTGCGGCAATGACTGTGCTGTCCCTGTCCGGTGCTGCACCCGTGCTTGCGGATGAAACTGCTGCAATTCTTGCAAATGCCGCAAAATCTCCCGCCGTGCATACCGCACCCGAGGGTTATGACCAAAACGACTTTAACAAGGTTCGCACATTCCTTGAACAAACCGATTCAAACGGCATTCGCAACGGCGAAAAGCTCAATCCCGACGGCTATGATCCGAACGATCCCGAAAGCTGGGGCGCGCTGTTCGTTGATGAATGGGGCATTGAACACGAAACGTATTTCGATTGGGAAGAAGTGGACGGAATCAACCGCATGTTTGCGATCAATCTCACCTACATAAAGGACTTTGTCGGTCCCTTTGACATGAGCGGGCTTGACGCACTTTCAACCCTTGATATTGACGGCGGCAATTTCGGCACGGCGGATCTTTCCAATTGCTATGAAATGACCCATTGCTACTTTGCAAACAGCACATTAAACTCCGTTAATTTTTATAACTGCGCAAACGTTACGGAGCTTTATCTGCAGAATAACGGCCTTACGGAAGTTCTGAACCTCGGCGACTGCACCTCCCTCGTTTTCCTTGACATACTTATGAACAGCGACCTTGAGGAAATTGATCTCAGCGGTTGCGAAAGGATTATTGAACACCTTGACTTTTCGCAAACAAAAGTCAGTGACGTGAACGAAACCGAAATGTTCAATCTTTGCGAATTCGGCTGCGAAAGCACGGGCATTACGGAGCTTGATCTGCGCAACTGCAATTATCTGAACTATGTAAACTGCAATTTCTGCGATATGGACTTCCTTTACCTGCCCGAGCTGCCGAACAACCTTGCGGTCAACTGCATGGAGACCGGGCTTACGGAGCTGAACTATGAGAATTGCGGCGGAATCTATGATCTTTCCATCTCCGGCAACCCCGGCTTGACCGGCAAACTCAACCTTGCCTCAAACCCCTACCTTATGAACGTTTCCGCCGATAACTGCGGCTTTACCGAAATCGATGCAGCCGGCTGCGAAGCATTGGAAGGACTGGATATTTCCGGCAACAATATTTCCGGCATTCTCGACCTTTCGGACTGCAAACAGCTGCTTCAGCTCTACACAACGGGCAACAAATTTACCGAAATTCGCTGGCATCACAACAGCGAGTGGTATGGGCAGTTCAATATTGACCTTGAAGCACAACCCGGCGGCTATGTGAACTGCTCCATGCGGCTTGAGAATGATTTCGCCGTGAACTTCTTTGAGGCGAACGCAAAACCCGGCTTCCGTTTCACCGGATGGTACAGCAACGGCAGTCTTGTTTCCGAAACATCCGAATATTGTTATGATATGTTCGTTTCCTATGATCTGACCGCCGGTTTTGAACCCGTGTTCTATGATGTGAACGGTGACGGGCTTGCAAATACCGAGGACGCAATTCATATTGCACGCCACGCATTGCAGCTTGAAACCATTCCCGCCGAATATCTCCCGAATGCCGATCTTGACGGCGACGGAAGAATTGCCGTTGCGGATGCGATCATTGCTCTCAGACTCACGCTCGGCATTGCATAAGCGAAGTATATGAGCGTTGCATTGCATAAGCGCAGTTTATGAGCGTTGCATTGCGTAAGCGCAGTTTATGAGCGTTGCATTGCGTAAGCGCAGTTTATGAGCGTTGCATTGCGTAAGCGCAGTTTATGAGCGTTGCATTGCGTAAGCGCAGTTTATGAGCGTTGCATT
>CALAXO010000180.1 GCA_937894955.1 uncultured Clostridia bacterium | reverse complement strand
TGAGGGTGGTCTTGCCATGGTCAACGTGACCGATGGTGCCGATGTTTACATGGGGTTTGGTTCTTTCGAACTTCTGCTTTGCCATTGTGAATTCCTCCTGATGGATTTAATAGTTTATTCTCTCAAATCATTATATCCCAATTGCATCGTTTTTGCAATAAGGGGATGTCGGTGTATCACGGTGTTCTGACAGATATATTCTCGCAAAGCCGAGATTTTTCGGCAAAACCGGCTGAATAAGCCTTCTGCCGCTGTCGGAAGCTCCGATGTTACTGGTAGATAATGCCAAGAATTTTGTCAACAAGGTTCTTGGCAACCTCTTCATAGTGGTCGAAACGCATTGTAAAGCTTCCGCGGCCCTGCGTTCTTGAACGCAGATCCGTTGCATAGCCGAACATTTCGCTGAGGGGACAAAGCGCATTGATGCACTGCTGACCTCCCGCGCGCATTTCAACCCCATCGATTCTGCCGCGCCGCGCCGTGATGTTGCCCATGACGTCGCCCAGGAACTCGTCCGGAACGACAATCTCGCACTTCATGAACGGTTCAAGCAGCACGGAGCCGCCTTTTTCACATGCTTCGCGGAACGCGAGACTTCCCGCAATTTTGTATGCAAGTTCGCATGATTCAAGTTCGTTCACGCTGCCGTCAACAAGCTTTGCGGAAAAATCAACGACTTCGTATCCGCCCAGCGAACCGCTGCGCGATGCCTCGCGAATGCCTTCTTCAACGGCCTTAACGTATTCCGGCGGAAGCACGGAAGGCGGAACGGCGTTTTCGAACACAAACCCGCTGCCCGGTGCGCCGGGCGCAAACTCAACGGCACAGTGACCGTAAACGCCCTTGCCCGCATTCTGGCGAATATAACTGCCGACAGTGCGAACGGTTTTGGTGATGCTTTCGCGGTATGCAACCTGCGGTTTGCCGACACGGCACTCGACTTTGAACTCACGAATGAGTCTGTCAACGATTATGTCAAGATGCAGCTCGCCCATGCCGGCAATGATCGTCTGCCCCGTTTCCTCGTCCGAATAGGAGCGGAAAGTGGGATCCTCCTCTGCAAGCTTTGCAAGCGCATCGTTGAGTTTTTGTTGACCTGCCTTTGTTTTTGATTCGATGGCGATACGAATCACCGGCTCCGGAAAATCCATTGATTCCATGAGCAGCGGTTTGCCTTCGCTGCAAAGCGTTTCGCCCGTGACTGTCTCGCGAAGCCCGACAAATGCGGCAATATCGCCGGCATAGACTTCGTCAAGCTCGGTGCGGCTGTCCGCATGCATGAGCAAAAGCTTTGTGACACGTTCGCGCTTGCCCTTGTTTGCATTGTATACAACGGAGCCCACTTTGAGCGAACCCGCATAAACTCTGCAAAATGCAAGTTTGCCGACGAATGAATCGGTAACGATTTTGAACGCCAGCGCAGCGAACGGTGCGGAATCATCCGCCGTGACCTCGATCGTTTTTTTGCCGTCCCTGCTCGTTGCCTCAATGGGGGGAAGATCCAGTGGGCTCGGCAGATAATCAACGATCGCGTCCATAAGGGGCTGGACACCCTTGTTGCGATAAGAAGAACCGCAGCAGGTCGGAACGGCGTTGTTGTTGATGGTTGCGGATCTTATGGCACTGCGGAGCAGATCCTCGGGGATGGACTCACCCGCAAGGTAAAGCTCCATCAATTCGTCGCTTTCATCAGCAACGGTTTCTATCAAAGCGGTGCGGTATTGCTCCGCTTTTTCAAGATATTCCGGAGGAATCGGTTCATTGCGAATGTCAAACCCGTCATCATCGTAATAGACCTCTGCACACATGCGCACAAGGTCGATAACGCCGCGGAAATCTGCTTCATTGCCGATAGGAAGCTGCAGCGCGACGGGGTTTGCTCCCAAACGCTCGCGCATCATGCCCATGACGTTAAAGAAATCAGCACCGACGATGTCCATTTTGTTGACATAGGCAATGCGGGGAACATGGTAGCGTTCCGCCTGATGCCAAACAGTCTCGCTCTGGGACTCAACGCCGCCCTTTGCACAGAATACCGCAACCGCACCGTCAAGCACGCGCAGGGAGCGTTCGACTTCGACCGTGAAATCAACATGCCCCGGCGTGTCAATGATGTTTATGCGGCAATCGTGCCAATAAGTGGTTGTTGCGGCGGAAGTGATGGTGATGCCGCGTTCGCGCTCCTGTTCCATGTAGTCCATGGTGGCTGCGCCCTCGTGAACTTCGCCCGCGCGGTGAATTTTGCCCGTATAGAGCAGAATGCGCTCGGTCGTTGTTGTTTTGCCCGCGTCAATATGAGCCATGATGCCGATGTTGCGCGTCATCTCAAGGGGTGTTTTGCGAGGCATTGCCGAATCCTCCTTTCCGCATGGTTGAAAATTTCAGAAATAAGTTTATGCAGTTTTTGGATTTTTAAACGGAATCCGAAAAACGACAGCGGCTTTGATGTTTCCGAAAACGGAAAATCAGAACCTGAAGTGTGCGAAAGCCTTGTTCGCTTCTGCCATCTTGTGAACATCCTCTTTCTTTTTGAAAGCGGAGCCCTGCTGATTGCAGGCATCAAGAATTTCGCCGGCGAGCCTTTCCTGCATGGTGCGCTCGCTCCTTGCGCGTGCATAAAGCACGATCCAGCGCAGACCGAGAGTCTGGCGGCGTTCCGCACGGATTTCGAGGGGAACCTGATAGGTGGAACCGCCGATACGGCGAGCCTTGACTTCCAGAACGGGCATGACGTTGTTCATTGCTTCCTGGAATACTTCAAGAGGCTCACGGCCGGTCTTTTCACGAATGATATCGAAAGCACCGTAGCAGGCCTTCTGAGCCGTGCCGCGTTTGCCGTCGAGCATAACCTGGTTGATGAGCTTGGTTACGAGCTTGCCGCCGTAAATAGGATCATCAAGAACTTCCCTCTTGGGAACAAAACCTCTCCTGGGCATAGTTTACCTCCTTACTTCTTGGGACGCTTCGCGCCGTAACGGCTGCGAGCCTGCATACGCTTTGCAACGCCTGCGGTATCGAGTGCACCGCGGATGATGTGGTAGCGAACACCGGGAAGATCCTTAACCCTGCCGCCCCTGATAAGAACGACGGAGTGCTCCTGAAGGTTGTGGCCGATGCCGGGGATGTAAGCGGTACCCTCGAGACCGTCGGTAAGGCGGATACGGGCAATCTTACGGAGTGCGGAGTTCGGCTTTTTGGGAGTCATGGTACGAACAGCGGTGCAAACGCCGCGGCGCTGAGGGCACTGCTTCAGAATCGGGGAATTGGACTTGTATTCGACCTTTTCCCTGCTCTTTCTGACCAACTGGTTAATAGTGGGCATGAAAGTTTCTCCTTAACTAAAATAAAATTTTTATTTTTATATAAAGAAAACCCCTTGCAACCCCTTGGAAGGAGTATTTTCCATACAAAAATCGCATAGTATGTCAGCTTAAAAACACACTGAGCGTATTCTACCATTCATTCAAGGCATTGTCAAGTATATTTGCCCTTTTTTATTGAAAGTTTTTGAAAAAATCGGTTCCTTCAATTATATTATTTTGAAATTCGGCTTCAGGCAGAAAAACGACCCGTCAAACCTCTGCAATGCAGCGTCTGCGAGTCGCTTTTTTCCGTTAACCTTTCGGCGACGGCATCATTCATCGGAACAATGCGGCAAAACGCTCTGCCGCCGATTCACACTTATTCTATTTTATGATAAACTCATATCCTGCGCCGATCGGTTCCGGATCCTGTGTTGAGTTTTCATCCGTCTGTTGCAGCGAAAACGTCGCCTGAGCAGCCGCTATTATCACCGTTTCTCCCTGCGGCGTCACGGCGAAAAATGCTCTGTCAATACTCGGACCTTCAACAATCGTGCCGTTCGGGAAGGGATTAACATTCTGAAACGCCTTTTGAATTTCATCTTCAATATTCAGGCTGCCGAACCTTACGCTGTCCGCCGCCATTTTTTCGAAAGAATCCAAATCCCCAAGGCTGAACGAAATAAGCATACCCCTTGAGTTGACGCGGACGCCAACATATGCCCTTGTTTCAATGCCGTTCAGTTTCCTGCAAAAAAAGTACTTGTAAACATCCATTGCTGTGCCGTTATTGTCTTCAAACGGCATAACGCTCACCGTGGGCTCGCCGCATTCTTCAAGGTTCAGGAAGTTTGCGGCGCATTCCCTTGCAACCTCTTCGGCGCGTTCCCGCGCATTTCTCAACTCCGATACCGCACTTTCTTTTTTACAGAAAGACTCTGTTTGGAAATTGATTCCAACAAGTTTCCCGTTTTCGGAATTAATCCCGAATTCATAACAGTTATCACCTGTATAGTAATGCGTGATATATGAATTTCCCATTCTATACTCCGAGCCTCTGTATGTCCCTGTGTAAGTTTCTCCGCCATAGGTCACGGAAGCTTTTGCCGGCGCATCGGATGCTTTAAAGCTTGACCCGCCCCATTGCGACATCAGCTCGCCCTCATAAACGGCTGTATCCGCGCTGTCCTCGCTTTGCAGTCCACCGTTTGCGGAGCTGAAAAGATAACATTTCGGCTGCGTTTTTTCCAAGTCCTGCGGTTGATTCACCGCTTGTTTTTCACTGCCTCCGGTGCAGGCAAAGGTGTTCAACACCAAAAGTGCGGCCAAAAGAATCATTACGATTTTTTTCATATTCTTTCCTTCCTTTCTTACCAGTTCAGTGTTAATGTGCCGTCTCCGCCGATAACGGCAAGTTGACTCATATTAAGCAGCATATCCGAGCAATCAATGCTCCTCGCTGCATAATACACATTTTTCCCGGATTGCATTGTTGTTTGCGCAAACCTATCGGCAAATTTATTGCAATCTGATACATCGGAATATCGAAATTTATAAAAACGCTTCTTGTTCCATAGGCGTCATCACAACCTGTACGGAGGTAGTTGTTCGTGTAATAGTTTGCGCTCGGGTATTTCTTTGATATATACGTATCTTCGGAAAGGACGACGCGTTCATGCAAGCCATCCGTCCGGAGATATGTTTCAGAGTTCGTGTTTCTCAACTCACATAGCTCCCGAACAATACCCGGCTCTGCAGCGTTCTCACCTGAAACACTCATCGGAATAAGCAACAACCGGAACAGCATTATCAATACCAAAAGATAAGATAAGGCTCTTTTTAACTTTCACACAAGTTACCTCCTTTAATTCTACGTGTTAAAATTTAAGCACATTGCATAGGGTTGAACTTATACCTTTTTTATGCTATGTATCTTATATTGATATTACACAGCATTGCAATGCCGCTGTCAACAATGTTCCCAATGTTTTTTCAGAAAAAACACGCATTTTTGAACGAATTTCTTTCAAACATATTCAATTCACGAATTCGTCACTTTTCAGACACACAGCAAAAGGCTCAATATCAACCTTCGGAAGAAAGAATCCGCCGTTGATATTGAGCCCTGCCTGTTTCCGGAACGTTGAGTACGTCTCGGTGATTAAGTTTTATTCCTTTTCGGAAGTTTTTGAACGAATCTCATCAAGCAGCTCCCTCTGCCCTCTTCCGGTCAGAATGCCGCTTTCAAGGGGTTTATCGGTAAAGGTATATCGAATGCCGTTTTCACTCCCGTGAACAGGGAACCAACCCAGCTTTGTGAGCGCAGAAAGCTTTGCAATGCGGGAAACGCGGGTGTTCATTCTGCGTTCAATGCGCTTTGTGTAGGAGATCCGAAGCAGACTTTCGGCGATGATACCGATAAAAACAAACATCAGGAAAAACAGGAATGGGATCGCTGCACCGAACCGCGCAAGAGCTGCGCGAACAGGTTCGATTATCGTCAGCACAAGCCCCGCTGCCGCGAACACAACGCCGACAATTATCGGCACAAAATACGACTGCATGAGCAGACTGCGGCATTTGCGGCAGGCAGGAAGCTGCACGGGTATGAGCATGGCTGTGCTGCGCTTGTATTTTTTATTGCTTTTTTCATCCAAGTAATCAACCGTCGGATGATCGTGCCCCATGCTGAGCTGCGCAAAAAATTCGGGCTTGCCCTTTTCGTTGCCCTTGCAAAGCATACATTCGGGTTCATCAAGGAAACTTTCAATACCGTCCTCCGGCAGAGCGGCGGCAATATAGCCTATATCCTCAATAAGAGCCTCCTGCTGCTCCGAATCAAGCTTTGAAGCGAAGCAGTCCGCACAGTTTTTCATGTTCAGCGCGGCGCAGTAGGGTGTGCCGTGAAGCTTGCACTCGGTTTTTGTATATGATTCAGCCATTTTAAAGCTTCCTTTCGAATAAACTTTTCCAAATACATTTTACCGCTTTTTTCCCCGTACGTCAAGCCCGCAGGGAGCGATTTAAAAGCCGTTTTCAACCGTTCGGTCTGCCGATGCGAGAACGCAGCGTGCCTCGGATAATTCCGGGCATTTCCGATGAATTTCGAAACCGTTCGGGCATTGCACGCGGCAAAAGCAAACACGGCAGCCCTTGGCGGCAGTTTTCTGCCGTTTATCGGGTTGCCGTGTTTTTAAACTTTAAAGTTATTCCGAATTAAGCTGCGGCAAAAACGGTCAGCTGCGGCACTTATTCGGCATTGCACGCTGCCGCCGGGTTATCGGACTTGGGTTTTACCTCAACTTCGACATTGTGGTAACGTTTCATGCCGACACCTGCGGGGATGAGTTTGCCGATGATGACGTTCTCCTTCAAGCCGACCAACGGATCAACCTTACCCTTGATTGCAGCTTCGGTAAGCACGCGGGTCGTCTCCTGGAAGCTTGCGGCGGAAAGGAAGGAATCGGTTGCAAGCGATGCTTTGGTGATGCCGAGCAGCTTGCGTTTTGCGGTTGCGGGAACACCGCCTGCCGCAACAACGCTGTCGTTCGCCTGTTCGAACTTGAAGATATCGATAAGTTCGCCGGGCAGCAAGTCCGTGTCGCCCGAATCTTCGACCTGAACCTTGCGGAGCATCTGGCGAATGATAACTTCAATGTGCTTATCGGAAATTTCAACGCCCTGGCTGCGGTAAACAGCCTGAACTTCGCGGAGCATATAAGCCTGAACGCCTTTGACGCCCTTGATTTTGAGGATATCATGCGGGTTGATTGAACCTTCGGTCAAAGTGTCGCCCGCTTCAACGAAATCGCCGGTTTCAACCTTGCGCTTTGAGCCGAACGGAATAAGATACTTTTCGGTTTCGCCTTCCTCGCCGGAAATAATCGCTTCGGTCTTTTTGCCGTCCGTCTTGATTTCCACCGAACCGGAGAGTTCCGTGATAACCGCAAGACCCTTGGGCTTGCGCGCTTCGAAAATTTCCTCAACACGGGGAAGACCCTGGGTGATATCGTCAGCGGTTGCAACGCCGCCGGTGTGGAATGTACGCATGGTGAGCTGCGTACCGGGTTCGCCGATCGCCTGTGCCGCAATGATGCCGACGGCTTCACCGATGGTAACGGGCTGCCCGGTTGCGCAGTTGCGGCCATAGCACTTTGCACAGACGCCGTGTTCGCTGCGGCAGGTGAAGACCGTGCGGCACTTGACGCCGGTGATGCCTGCTTTAACGATGCGGTCACGAATATCGAACGTTATCATTTCGTTTTTGCCGACGATGAGCTCGTTCGTTTCGGGATCGCGAACTTCCTCTGCGGTGAACCTGCCCAGGATGCGGTCGCCGATGGGTTCAAGGGGACGGTCGCCGTCGCCGATGGTTTCAAGAATCATGCCGTCAATCGCCATGCCGCGTTCCGCAAAGCAGTCCTCTTCGCGAACGATGACGTTGTGGGAAACGTCAACAAGACGTCTCGTAAGGTAACCGGAGTCTGCGGTACGGAGTGCGGTATCGGCAAGACCTTTGCGCGCACCGTGGGAGCTGATGAAGAACTCAAGAACGGAGAGGCCCTCACGGAAGTTTGCACGAATCGGCACCTCGATGATCTGTCCGCGCGGGTCCGCCATGAGGCCGCGCATACCGGCGAGCTGACGAATCTGGTTGGTTGAACCGCGCGCACCGGAGTTTGCCATCATGAAGATGGGGTTAATCGGGCTGAGCCGCTTCATCAATGCGTCGGTAACAAGGCCTTCCGTTTCCTTCCAAACTTCAATGACCTTCTTACGGCGGTTTTCTGCGGAGAGCAGACCCATGCGGTAAAGGTTATCAATCTGTCCGCACTGTTCATCGGCGGCCTCAAGGAAATTATGTTTTTCCTCCGGAACGGTGATATCGCAGAAGCCGACAGTGACACCGCCGCGGGTGGAGTATTTGTAGCCGAGAGCCTTGATGCTGTCCGCAACTTCGCTTGTGACCGTGGGACCGTGTTTGCGGAAGCAGTGGTCGATAATATTGCCGAGATCCTTCTTTACAACAAGTTTATCAACCTCAAGCTTGAACATATCGTCCGGAGTCTCGCGCTTTACATAACCGAGATCCTGCGGTATTGCGTGGTTGAAGATGACCCTGCCGATTGAGGTGGATACGATCTTGCGGTAAATCCTGCCCTCAAAATCGCGTTCAAGGCGAATTTTTGCAAGCGCATGGAGCGAAAGCTCGCCCGTTTGATACGCCATGATCGCCTCGTTTTCGCTCGAGAACGCCTTTCCCTCGCCGTTGAACATGCGGATAAGGCGGGAATCGCCAAGATATTCGCGGAGAGCTTCCTCGTCAACCGTGGGAACCTCGCGGATTGCCCTTGCAACAAGATCCTCGATTATTGCCTTGCTGCGCAGCGCATAGACCCTGTGAATGACCTCATCGGTGACGTATTCATCAACAAAATCGTTGTCCTTGATAATAGCCTTGAGCGTTGTGCGGATTTCGGAATCGTACAGCTCATCGCAGCGCATTGTGAGGTAGTAGCAGCCCATAACCATATCCTGTGAAGGGCTGACAACGGGCTTGCCGTCCTGGGGCTTGAGGATGTTGTTTGCCGCAAGCATAAGGAAGCGGGCTTCGGCCTGTGCTTCGACCGAGAGGGGAACGTGAACCGCCATCTGGTCGCCGTCAAAGTCCGCATTGTATGCGGTGCAGACAAGGGGATGAAGCTTTATCGCCCTGCCCTCAACCAAAACGGGTTCAAATGCCTGAATGCCGAGCCTGTGCAGGGTGGGTGCACGGTTGAGAAGAACGGGGTGGTCCTTGATAACATCTTCGAGAACATCCCAAACCTCGGGCTTCACGCGCTCAACCATGCGCTTTGCGGACTTGATATTGTGGGCATAGCCAAGCTCATTGAGCTTTTTCATGACAAAGGGTTTGAACAGCTCCAATGCCATCTCTTTGGGAAGACCGCACTGGTACATCTTGAGTTCGGGACCCACGACGATAACGGAACGGCCGGAATAGTCAACACGCTTGCCGAGCAGGTTCTGGCGGAAACGTCCCTGTTTGCCGCGCAGCATGTCGGAAAGGGACTTCAGCGCACGGTTGCCCGGACCCGTTACCGGGCGTCCGCGCCTGCCGTTGTCGATAAGTGCATCCACGGCTTCCTGAAGCATACGCTTTTCGTTGCGGACGATAATGTCCGGTGCGCGCAGTTCAAGCAGCCTTTTAAGGCGGTTGTTGCGATTGATGACCCTTCGATAAAGGTCGTTAAGATCGCTTGTTGCAAACCTTCCGCCGTCCAGCTGAACCATGGGGCGGATTTCCGGCGGAATAACCGGAACAACATCCATTATGATCCATTCGGGTTTGTTTCCGCTTTTTATGAAAGCTTCAATGACTTCAAGGCGTTTAATCGCATTCACGCGCTTCTGTCCGCCGGAATTTGCGATTTCTTCACGAAGCTCTTTTTCGGTTTTTTCAAGGTCGAGCTGCTGCAAAAGCTCCTTTATGGCCTCTGCGCCCATGCCCGCTTTGAAGCTCTTTGCGCCGTAATCGCGCTGCGCCTGACGGTATTCAACATCGGTGAGCAGCTGCTTGTATTCAAGCGGGGTGTCACCGGGATCGGTAACGACGAATGCGACAAAGTAAAGAACCTTTTCAAGGTTGCGGGGGGACATGTCAAGCAGCATCTTCATGCGGCAGGGTATGCCTTTGAAGTACCAGATATGGGATACGGGAGCCGCAAGTTCGATATGGCCCATGCGCTCTCTGCGTACCTTTGCTCTCGTGACTTCAACACCGCACTTTTCGCAGACAACGCCCTTGTAGCGCACCCGCTTATAGCGTCCGCAGTGGCATTCCCAGTCCTTTGTCGGTCCGAAAATGCGTTCGCAGAAGAGGCCGTCCGCCTCGGGTTTAAGGCTCCTGTAGTTTATGGTTTCGGGTTTTTTAACTTCACCGTGGGACCATTCTCTGATCTTTTCGGGGGATGCAAGACCGATTCGGATTGCATCGAAATTTGTCAGTTCAAACAAGTTCTTATCTCCCTTCCGACTTTACTTTATTCCTCGTAGTTACCGTCGGCGTCCTCGAAGGTGAAGCCGTCGAATTCATCATGCTCGTCTTCCTCGTAGATGTCGTCATCATCCTCATCGTCGTCGCCCAAGTCAAAGACACCGGCATCATCGTCTCTGAGCATGCCGCCGGGTGCATCTTCATAACCGGCAATATTGACGCCCAACTCTCTTGCATCGTCATCGTCCGTAAGCTCTCCGATAACGATCTCTTCATTATTTTCTGACAGAACCTTGATATCAAGACCAAGGGACTGCAATTCTTTGATAAGTACCTTGAAGCTCTCGGGAACGCCCGGTTCGGGAACGTTTTCGCCGTTGACAATGGCTTCGTAGGTTTTTACGCGGCCCACGACGTCATCGCTCTTAACGGTCAGGATTTCCTGAAGGGTGTTTGCCGCACCGTATGCTTCAAGTGCCCAAACTTCCATTTCGCCGAAACGCTGTCCGCCGAACTGTGCCTTGCCGCCGAGAGGCTGCTGAGTGACCAGAGAGTACGGACCCGTGCTTCTTGCATGGATCTTGTCGTCAACAAGGTGGTGCAGCTTAAGGTAGTACATATATCCGACGGAAACACGGTTCTCAAAGGGTTCACCGCTGCGGCCGTCGTAAAGCACGGTCTTTCCGTCCTCGTGTTTGTATGCCTCGCGGAATTTTTCGCCGACAACGGGGTCGGAGTCCGCAAGTTCAATGAGCTTCAGTACATCGCCCGCAGTCATTTTCATAAGGTTCTGCATGGGCTTGTTGGACTTGTTGGACATTGCAAGCAGCATTTTGATATCGTCCTCGCCCGCGCCGTCAAGAACGGGAGTTGCGACCTTCATGTTAAGCCCCTTTGCGGCCTTGCCGAGGTGCAGCTCAAGAATCTGACCGATGTTCATACGCGACGGAACGCCCATCGGGTTCAGAACGATCTGAAGCGGAGTGCCGTCGGGCAGGAAGGGCATATCCTCTTCGGGAAGGATCCTTGAAATAACACCCTTGTTGCCGTGGCGGCCCGCCATCTTGTCGCCGACGGAGATTTTGCGCTTCTGTGCAATATAAACGCGAACAAGTTCATGGACGCCGGGAGAGAGTTCGTCCTTGTTTTCGCGGCTGAAAATGCGAACGTCAACAACAACGCCGCCCTCGCCGTGCGGAACACGCAGGGAGGTGTCGCGAACTTCGCGCGCCTTCTCGCCGAAAATTGCCCTGAGCAGGCGTTCCTCGGCGGTGAGTTCCGTTTCGCCCTTGGGCGTGACTTTGCCGACAAGGATATCGCCGGAATGAACCTCCGCACCGATTCGAATGATGCCGCGTTCGTCAAGATCCTTCAGTGCTTCTTCACCGACGTTGGGAATATCGCGCGTGATTTCTTCCGCACCGAGCTGCTTTGTGTCTCGCGCCTCGGTTTCGTGTTCTTCGATATGGAGGGACGTGTAAACATCGTCGCGAACGAGCTGTTCGCTGATGAGAACCGCGTCCTCGTAGTTGTAGCCTTCCCAAGTCATGAACCCGATGAGGATGTTTTTGCCGAGCGCAATTTCGCCGTCCTTGGTGGACGCGCCGTCGGCAATTACCGCACCCTTTTCAAGATGTTCGCCGACATCGACAACGGGGCGCTGGTTGATGCAGGTGCCCTGGTTGGAGCGTTTGAACTTGATGAGACGATAGGTGTGCAGGCTTCTGTCGGAATCGGATTCAACAACGACTTTGTCTGCCGAAACATGGCGGACAACGCCCGCTTCTTCGTTCAGAACAAGAACGCCGCTGTCGTATGCCGCCTTGTATTCCATGCCCGTGCCGACAGCCGGGGATTCAGTCACAAGCAGAGGAACCGCCTGACGCTGCATGTTGGAGCCCATCAGTGCGCGGTTTGCGTCGTCGTTTTCAAGGAAGGGAATCATTGCCGTTGCAACCGAAACGAGCTGCTTTGCGGAAACGTCCATATAGTCGATATCGGTGCTGCGCACTTCGATGATCTGGTCCAGTCTGCGTGCAACAACGCGCTCTTTTTCGAACCGCACCCTGCCGTCCTCGCCGCGGACGGTGGGTTCGTTTGCCTGGGCGATGATTTTGCCGTTTTCCTCGGTTGCGGTGAGGTAAACGATCTCGTCAAGGATGCAGTGGTTCTCCTTGTCGATTTTGCGGTAGGGGGCTTCAATGAAGCCGTATTCGTTTATTCTTGCATAGGTTGCAAGGGAGTTGATAAGGCCGATGTTCGGACCTTCGGGCGTCTCGATAGGGCACATTCTGCCGTAATGAGAATAGTGAACGTCGCGGACTTCGAATGTTGCACGGTCGCGGTTCAAACCGCCGGGGCCGAGAGCGGAAAGCCTGCGCTTATGGGTCAGCTCCGCAAGAGGGTTCGTCTGATCCATAAACTGAGACAGCTGGGACGAACCGAAAAACTCTTTGATGGCCGCCGTTACCGGACGAATATTGATAAGGTTTATCGGCATTGTGCTTTCGACATCCTGAATGGACATGCGCTCGCGAACGACGCGCTCAAGCCTTGTGAAGCCGACGCGGATCTGGTTCTGGAGCAGCTCGCCGACGGAACGAATGCGGCGGTTGCCGAGGTGGTCGATATCGTCGCAGAAACCGATGCCGTAGGGCAGAC
This sequence comes from uncultured Clostridia bacterium, assembly GCA_937894955.1. GTDB lineage: Bacteria > Bacillota > Clostridia > Christensenellales > CAG-138 > PeH17. The sequence goes on along the minus strand of CALAXO010000180.1, from coordinate 6,629 downwards.
CTATAAGGTAGCTCACGGATGCGATCATGTCTGCGGGCAGAATATGCCTCGGGCTGAGTTCAAACACGTTGTCGTGCAGAAGCTTCTTGAATTCGTCGTCGGAAAGAGCCTCTCTCTGAGCAAGCATATCCATCAGCACAGGGTAGTAAACATGTTCGTTGATGCCGACTTCAAGGGGATCAAAGTCGAGATAGCATGCGGCATCGACAAATTGGTTGCCGACAACGCGGATGCGTTTTTCGTTCACGGAGACATACACGCCGAGAACGCCCGCGTTCTCGATTCGGAACGCAAGCTCACGGTCGATAAGCTGACCTTCTTCCGCAAGGATTTCTCCCGTGCGGGGGGCAACAACGGTTTCGGCGGAGGTTTTGCCTTCAAGGCGCGCACCGAGGCCGAGTTTACAGTTGAATTTGTATCTGCCGACGCGGGCAAGATCGTAACGCTTGTCAAAGAACAGCGCGGTCATAAGGTTGCGCGCACTCTCTTCGGTGGGCGGGTCGCCCGGACGCTGGCGTTTGTATATTTCGATAAGACCCTCAACCGTGTCGTGAGTGGGGTCCTTTTCAAGGGTGTTTTTAAGGCGTTCTTCCTCGCCGAGCAGCTCAAGGATCTGCGCATCGGAGCTGTAACCGAGAGCGCGCAGGAGGGTGGTGACGTGGAGCTTGCGCTGGCGGTCGATTTTTGTGTAAAGAATTTCGTTGCTGTCGGTTTCGTATTCAAGCCATGCGCCTCTGTTGGGGATGACCTGGGAATTGAAAAGTCTTCTGCCGACTTTGTCAATTGTTTCGGTATAATATGCACCGGGCGAGCGAACGAGCTGGCTGACAATGACGCGTTCCGCTCCGTTGATGATGAACGTGCCCTGTTCCGTCATGAGCGGGAAATCGCCCATGAAGACTTCCTGCTGCTTCACGGAACCGGTTTCGGTATTGATAAGCCGTGCGATAACATACAGCGGTGCGCAATAGTTAACATCGCGTTCCTTGCATTCCGCAACGCTGCGCTTGGGTTTTGATTCGTCGATTTTGTAGCCGACAAATTCAAGCACCAACCGCTCCGAAAAGTCCTTAATGGGAGAGATGTCGTCAAGAACTTCGCCCAGACCCTTTTCGATGAATTGACGATATGAATCCTTTTGAACCTCAATAAGGTCGGGCATATCGAGAATTTCGTTGATGCGGGAGAAGCTCATGCGTGTTTTCTTGCCCACGTTTACTTTATGCAACATTGTTTCACCCCTAACCTCTGCGGCTCTCCGCAGAAAACTTGATTGTGTCGTGTCTTACGCATTGTTCGCATTTTCGGAATGCCGCATTGAGTGCGGCCGAAGCCCCGCCTGCGGTATTCGCTGCCTGCGCGTTCCTTGGGCTGCCGTTCCGCGCAAAAAATGCGGGATCCACAGCGTTAAACGATGCTTTCGCACATGACGGCGGCGAAAAATTCGTATTTTACCCATAATAATGCAGTATCACAGTTTAACAGGTTGTTGTCAAGATGTCAACCCCGAAATGCGCGGTTTTTCAAATATATTTATATTTAATCAAGCATATGTTGACGTTGTGCATTCGGTTTGTGTATTAAGTTTTGAAAACACTGCGTTTGTTCGTTCCGATGCGAAAACGGCATAAAAAAACGGCTCAATGCCGCCGGTTCGTGTTCCGAACCGCCCGCATTGAGCCGCTCCGCATTTACGGAATCACTGCTTCACGCATTTTTCCGAAATGTATGCATACAGGGATTTTTCCCCGACGTTCGCCGGCTTGCTTTTTTGCAAAAAGCGGATAAGCAGGGCAGTGAGCATCCACCCGAGCATTGTGCCCGCAAGGTTGCAGATTATATCCGCCGTATCGACATACCTGAACGAAAACCCCTGTATCGCCGCAATTGCCAATTGCAGCAATTCTGTCGCCGCTCCGAAAGCCGCACCCGCAGCCAACGCGTTTTTCCACGTTGTTTTCTTTCTTATCAACGTGATTAAAACTCCGAACGGAACCGTCATTACAGCATTAAGAATATCATCCGCCGTTATCCCGTCTTTGAACGGAACAAGCACTATGCAGTCGGTAATCTTCCACCCTTCTTCCGCAAATATTGCTCTGATTGTCGGGCTGAACTGTATCGGAAAAACGGTTATCGATGCAGCACACATCAGGTATACGGTAAACGCCGCTCCGAAAACATATTTCCAAATACTTCCCTTCTTAACGGCAAACGCCGTCAGCCATATTGCCGCAGATAATATTAATACTATAATAAAATCAATAAGGTTCATGTCCGCAAAATCAGTATGTCACGGTGATTTCTCCGTCCCCGGTGTGTTTCCGGTAATCCGAAACAACCATCCATGCGTTGAGATAATACTTGTTCCCCTTAGGAACCTCACCGAATGTTCCGGAAAAGTATCCCCACGCCGAGCCTCTAACCGTTCCATGTTCTGTAGTGAAAAGATTCAGAAATCCCTTGCTGCATAAAGAGTAATTTACAGGATTCGGATTTGCGGATGACGTCACATCTATCGGTTCCGCCGACATATAACCCGAAATGGATGCCGTTCCCGCCGGCAGTGAAAACGATTTGCCGTTATTCCACCCGTCGACGTTCCGCAATTTCATTACAAAATGATAGCTTACTGATGTTCTTCCTGCAAAAACGACAGCACACGAAACAACAACGCTCAAAACAACAGCACTCAAAAGGATAATACAAACAGCTTTTTTCATAAGACACCTCCGTTGTTTTTCTACAGTTTAACAGGTTGTTGTCAAGATGTCAACCCCGAAATGCGCGGTTTTCAAATATATTTATATTTAATCAAGCATGCGTTGGCGTTGTGCGTTCAGTTTATGTATTATTTTCTGAAAGTACTGCATTTGTTCATTCCGATGCAAAAACGGCATAAAAAACGGCTCAATGCCGCCGGTTCGTGTTCCGAACCGCCTGTATTGAGCCGCTCCGTATTTACGGAATCACTGCTTCACGCATTTTCCCGAAACGAGCAATGTCCGCGAACAGTTTTAAATTTGAATTCAGTTTCCCATTGCAACCCTTGCCGCAAGCAGTGCATCCGGAATGCCTATGCTTTTCCGTTTCTGTCCGCATCAGCAAGCCTGAGGGGAAGCTCTCCGCCGAGTTCCATTGCGCAGCGCATGATGAGCAATGCGTCCGCCATATTTATCGCTCCGTCCTCATTAACGTCACCCGCAAAGCAGGCGGCTGCGCGGATTCCGTCCGAAAGCTGCAGTTCCCTTTCGGTTGAAAGAAGCTGACCGTCCGCATACCAGCCGAGGAAGCCGTCGTTTTCGATCAGGTTCCCGTTTTCGTCATATCGAACGCCCTGCGCGATCAGTGCATAGCTTCCATCCCTGCCGTAAAGTCCCGCGCCGCCGTTTCCGAGCGTGTTCAGCATGACCGGAGCGGAAAAGCTCTTGGGCTGAACGGCAACATTCCCGCTGTGGTATGTGCGAAGGTCGATGATGTTCAGGTTCGGGCAATTCAGCGCGGAAATGTCAAAGCATTCATTCTGATCGCCGAATTCAAGGCACTCAAGGTTTGCGCAGCCGTCAAGGTTCACCGCCGTAATATGCGTTTGACCCGGCACCGGGGAGTAAACATTCGTTACCGACGTTCCGGACAAATCGAAAACGCCGCAGAAGCGGGGGCGAAAATCCCAAACCGGGGAAGTGCGCAAAATGCTTCCCATTGCATCGGGGTTAAAGTCGAACCAACGGATGACACCGTCCTCAATGCCGACACAGGGACTTTCCGAAAAGTTGCCGACAGTGTAGCTTCCGTACACCCCACCCGCATAATCCGGATGATCGAAGTTATGCCTTCCGTCACCTGCCGACTGGGCAAAAAATGCCTCCAGCTTTTCCGCATCAACGGAGCTCAGCTCCGCATCCGCCGCCGCAAAGTTCGGGAAAACGCAGGCGAAAAGCATAATTGCACATATCGCCGCAGAGAACAGATGCTTAAGAGTTTTTTTCATGGTTTTCTCCCTTCTGATTTTAAAACATACCGGCTGAACCGAATCTTATGCATAACGCATTAAATTTTTCCTTGTTCATGTATATTGTATCATCTTTTCGGGGGGTGCAACAGCTAAATCAAATATATTTTTTTGTAATCGTTTTCGAATCGCAGAAGCCGCCTCACCTGAACGGAAAGTGGGGAGGGGAACGCAAAGAGGGGGTGTGGAAGGTGGATGGAGGATTGTGGAAGGGGCGCCGCTGTTGAGCAGCTGACCGCTCGCGGCATGCTGTCAATCCCCGCAATGGGGGCAATAGGTTATTGACCAAATAATAAATTCATATCCTTTGTATCAATCCCCGCAATGGGGGGCAATAGGTCAACCGCGATAGTCAAAGTCCCGCGCGGATGTATCAATCCCCGCGATGGGGGGCAATAGCGGAAATGTACCTTGCGCCTGCAATGGCACTTGTATCAATCCCCGCGATGGGGGGCAATAGACCAAGATTATGTTGGTCGGTTCCATTATAACCGCAAGCGACAGTTGTGTCAAGCACGGCCGCATTTAACTTGCACAAACCGCACATCACTCAAAGAAAGAACGTGCCTAATTCCTAATTTCTAATTCCTAATTCCTAATTCCAAAAGGATCGCCCGGGGAAAGGGCGGGCGAACCGCCCCTTCCCGTCGGACAGGAGGTTTATAAAGAAAATCCTGTCGGATTTTCCGCTTTGTTAACGCACCGATTCATCCTGTTTTGAAAGGAAGAAATTCGGTGCTTTCCCGAACCGTGTTTACAGTCCGAGAGAGATTCTCATTGTAACGAGGGCATCGTTAAAGGTGATGACGCCGTCCGAATCGCAAACATCGGCAAGCATCAGCTGAACCGGGGTCAGCTCCGCAACGCCGATTGCATTGCGCGCAATGAGGAGCGCATCAACGACCAGGATCTCGCCGTTCATATCAACGTCGCCGAGAGCAGCATACTGCGCGGTGACGGTAACATCATGCTGAACGTCTGCAAAATCAACATCCCAACCGATGAACATCAGCATCGTGGGCTGATGGGGCTGGTTCTCGGGAACGGGTGCAGTGGGAGTGGTTCCTGCGGGAACGGTCACTTCGGTGCTCGTCCATTCACCGTTTACCATATAGTTGAAGGTGACGGTGACGTTTGAGGGCTGAGTGGGATCGTCCCAGGAGGGAACGGTGTAGCCGCCGCAAACCTGTGCCGCATCCTGAATATCGCCGATCGAAACGCTTTCGCCTGTTTCAAGGTTAACTTCGCGCAGGCCGTTTGCATCGTCTTTCCAATAAGCCGCCCAGAACATTATTCCGTTGTCATGGTCATAAACAAGGGACTGGCAGAATCCGACGCCGGGGCAGCCGGTGAAGCCGATTTCGGTAACCTGTGCGGTTTCAAGGTTTACCTCGTACAGAATGCCGGAGGTTGCGGTGATGCCGTATGCCCTGCCCTCGGTGGTGATTGCAAATGTCCAGAGGGGATCGCGATCCACGGTGTCGGGCTGTCCGATAACGGTTGCGGCACCGGTCTGCATGTTGATTTCGTAAAGATCCCAACGGCTCTGCTGAGTGTAACCGACTGCATAAATCTTGCCGTCCGCATAGTTGTATGCCATTGCGGCGATCATTGCGGTGCCGGTCTGTCCGATGATTGTGCGCTGAGTTGAACCGGGCGTGCTTGTGAAGAAATTGCTCTCACTGTCGATGCCGTATACAACGCCGTGCGCATAAGTCATTGCGTAAGTGTCAACGGGGAATGCACCAAGCTGCTGAACGTGAGCGGAATCATCCGTAAAGAAGGAGATCAGGTTCGTTGTTTGAGTCTGGTAAGCATAGATCTTCGTATGCGGAACGGGCGCAATAACCGTTACGGTGCAGGTGTCGGTATGACCTTGTGCCGTTGTTGCGGTGATGACTGCGGTGCCCTCGTTAACGCCGCGAACAACGCCGTTTGCATCAACGGAAGCAATGCTTGCATCGGAGCTTGTAAGCGTCACGGACTGATCGAAAGCATAGTAGGGAGCAACCGTCCAGCTGAGCTGAGCGGTGAGGCCCTTGCGGACGGTCACGGTATCGGGTGCAAACTCAACGCTTTCATCCGTAAGGGGTGCGCCGGCGTAAACATTTTTAACATAGCCGCGATCCTGGCCCTCGGTCCACACGGTCTCCTTGTGATAAGTCCAGCTGAAGGTGTATTCGCCGGCTGCTTCGGCAACATAGTTGTAAGGTGCAAAATCGGTGTGCTGTCCGGAGATTGCAGCAACTTCGGTGCCGTTCACGGAGAAGGTGAAGCGTTCGAAATCTTCACGGCAGCTGACAGCCCGGTCAAAGCGCATTACATCGCCCGCATTGAGCTGAACGGTGGTGGAAACGGTGCTTGTCGTGCCGACATGATCCTGGTTGCCGCTTGCGCCGCAGAGTTCATCGTTGAACACAACGGGAACCCAGGGGTATTCGCCTTCGGTCACGAAATGATGCCTGTTTTCAACAAGGTTCATCGCTTCGTCGAGGGTTGCCTGCGGTTCTTCGCCGCCGCCCATATCGATAAAGCACATGCCGTTTACGTAAGTGCCGTAATCTTCGCCGATAAAGCCGCGGTATTCGCCTTCACCGGTCACGGGGTCGATTGCGAA
>CALAXO010000179.1 GCA_937894955.1 uncultured Clostridia bacterium | reverse complement strand
GGTGCTGGTGACAACGTCAGCATAGGGTACATGATTCATGTGCAGACCGGCTGCAACGAGACCTGCAATATGTGCCATATCGACCATAAAGATTGCGTCGACTTCCTTTGCAATATCGGAAATGATGTCGAAACGGATCTCACGGGGATATGCACTTGCGCCCGCAATGATAAGCTTGGGTTTGCATTCATTCGCAATGCGGCGGAGCTCATCATAATCAATGCGCTCATCCACTTCGCTTACGCCGTAAGGAACAACATTGAAATATTTGCCGCTCATGTTTACGGGGCTGCCGTGCGTAAGATGACCGCCATGGGACAGATTCATTCCGAGAATCGTATCGCCGGGGTTAAGAAGCGCAAAATAAACGGACAGGTTCGCCTGTGCGCCGGAATGAGGCTGAACATTTGCATGTTCCGCACCAAAGAGCTTTTTGACGCGATCGCGGGCAAGATTTTCAACCTTGTCAACGCATTCGCAACCGCCGTAATAACGCTTTCCTGGGTAGCCTTCTGCGTACTTATTGGTGAGATGGCTGCCCATTGCTGCCATAACAGTTTCGCTGACGAAGTTTTCGGATGCGATGAGCTCGAGGTGGCTGCGCTGACGTGCAAGCTCCTCTTCCATGTAGCCGCAAAGCTCGGGATCATGTGCCCGAATCAAATCAAACTGGATCATTTTATGCCTCCATAGAGTTTATTGATATTCCGAGTGATATTATAACTCAAAAGTTATTCCTCGGCAACCTTGAGCAATAAATATAATGTAGGCATGGGTTTTAAAACTTTTTTTGCACAAATTCAAAACAGAATCAGGGCTCATTCAGAAATTTAAGTATGCTTTCAGCTGATTCGAAACAGTTTATGTGCATCGTTGCTTTTTCCCTTGTGCAAACGGATAAATACGCACAATTAAAACCAACCGAATTCCCTCTGTCTGAAATACTCAAAAGTTCGGCACAGCCTGCCTTCGGTTCCGTGCCGCGCTTAATTATCCATTTTCCGGAAGAACCGCCGCCCGAGGCGATCAACTCCAATGTACGCATTCCGCCGGGTATCCCCTCGCCCGTCATTTTAAGGAAGCTTTCTTTAACAGTCCACACACGGGAAAGCAACTCGTCTGCGTTTGTTGAATCGCTCATGAACTCCTTCTGCGGGGACAAAATGCGCTTTGCTACAGCCTTGCTGAATTTGTGTCCGCGTTCAACATCAATCCCGACCGGCTGTCCGGCGATTGCACAGGCAGCATGTTGCTCTGTGTGTGAAATTGAAATATAACCGTTCGAAATTGTCGGTTGACCGTTCTCTTGATATGCATAATCAGGCGGAGCAAACGGTCGTCCGTTTTTTTTCATTGCTGCACAGATTGCGAGCTCTGCTGCAGCGGATTGTTCCAAAGCGTAAATGTGTTTTGCGGACAGGGAAGCTTCCCGCGGATTCAGCATCAAACGGCTGACCTTTTCGAGTCGAGGCTCCGAAAGAAAAGGCATCAGTTCATGTTTTAATGCATAGTTTTCAAAAAGGGAATACGGTGCATACGAAAGGATGCATATCTCAACAAACGAATCTGTAAAGAAATGTTCGCCGTTTTTCGTCGATATGCAGCGGTCACCGTTCAGTGGCACGTTCTTTTTTATTCTATCTAAATTCACTTATGTAATATAACACCGTTTTTTTCTTTTGTCAAGCACTGTGTGAATTGAGCCGTTGTTGCTTTTTTGTCGATTTTAGGTTATACTGTGTTTAGGCAAGAGGTAGGAAAGCAATGCCATGCGCAACGCAGCGCATTTATATTCTGCTTATACGTTATCTTTTGTCTCAGTTACGAACAGAAACCGGAGGGCTTCTCATGAACCTGCTGCACATGAAATATGCTGTTGAGATTGCAGAAGCAAAATCAATCAACAGAGCATCGGAAACGCTTTTTGTCGGGCAGCCTACACTCAGCCGCGCAATAAAGGAGCTTGAACAGAATCTTGGCATTAAAATATTTGACCGCAGTGCAAAAGGTATGTTTTTGACACCCGACGGTGAGGTTTTCATTCGATATGCAAAAGCTATTCTTAAGCAGGTTGATGAAGTTGAAGCTGTCTTCCGCCGCTCCGGTACTCAGCGACAGCGCTTTTCGCTTTCATGCCCCCGTGCAAGCTATATTTCCGATGCCTTCACGGCATTCTCACTGCTGTTCAAGCCTTTGGACGCAATTGATGCGTTTTACTACGAAACCAACTCTGCAAACACTGTGAAAAATGTCTTGCAGGAGGATTATCGGCTCGGCATTGTACGCTATGCAGCGGAATACGATAAATATTATAAAGACATGCTTCAAGAGAAGAATCTCGCCTACGAACTCGTAGCCGAATTTCGCTATGTTTTGATTGTGGGTCAAAACAGCAGCCTTGCACGTGCCGGCAATGTTAATTTCAACATGCTTAAAGATTATATTGAAATTGCTCATGCCGACCCCTATGTGCCCTCAATGCCGTTTGCTGCATCAAAAAAAGAAGAGCTGCCCGACAACTCAAATCGCCGTATTTTTGTTTACGAGCGCGGCAGCCAATTTGAACTGTTGAGCAGGAACGGCGATTGCTTTATGTGGGTCTCCCCGATTCCGCAAGAAACGTTGGATAGGTTTAACCTTGTTGAAATTCCCTGCAGCGAGGAACTGAAAACCTACAAGGATCTTCTGATTCACCGTAAGGATTATTCTTTATCTTCTTTAGACAGATTGTTCATTGCAGAGCTTTGCTCGTCCAAACGCAAGATCATCGATGCACACAGATAAGATCGTTATGTACAATTTTCGGCGCACTCGTTTGAGTGCGTTTTTCATCCCGCAATCCGATTGATATCGCTTTTTTTCCTTAAGTTTATTAAATAAACTCATGTATATCGATAAATTCAATACCGTTATGCGAAAACGGCAATTCCAATTATCCGCTCATTGCTTTAGAATATCAGCATGAAAAGTGCCGTCAGTCGAAAAATCGACAAAGCCTTGCCTGCCAAAATGCGGACGAATCAACGCCAAAGGAGGAACCGAAATGATCAACCCCAAGATATCCCGTGCAACGCTCGGGCGCGCACCCGCTTACCTTAAATTTCTGCGCGGAATTGAAGACAGCACGGCGAATATATCTGCAACAACCATTGCAAAAGAGCTTGAATTGGGCGAAGTTCAGGTGCGGAAAGATTTGCGCGCGCTCTGCGGTTCCGGAAAGCCGAAAACAGGATACAAAGTCGGCGAGTTGACAGCAAGTCTTGCTTCCTGCCTAAGTGAAAAGGACGGTGGAACAGTCATTATCGGTGCCGGAAAACTCGGAAGGGCATTGCTTGACTATGCCGGATTTGCTGATTACGGTTTAAATATTCTTGCCGCTTTCGACATTGCCGTTGCTGAACCTGTTGCTTCGCCGAATGGTAAATATATCTATCCGATTTCAGAGCTTGCTTCTTTCTGCAGCAAGCACAATGCAAGGATCGGCATTATCGCGGTTCCGGCCGAAGCAGCACAGCAGGCTTGCAACGAATTATATAATGCCGGAATAAAAATGATGCTCTGCCTTGCTCCATGCAAGCTGATCCCGCCGAATGATACTATCATTCGCTACGAGAATATTGCTCAATCACTTGCCGTGCTTAAAGCGCAGCTGCTGTGATTGGTTAACAAGGAGTGCTCGTATGCAATTTGACAGGATCATTTCCGTCCGCAGCAACAGAACCGTTTTTCGAGACGGCGAACTTTGCATAAAAGTGTTGGAAGATGACTTCCCCGCTTCTTTCGTTCTCTCGGAAGCGACGAACATGGCCGCTGCCGCCGAAGCCGGGTTGAATGTCCCCAAACTGCGCGAAGTCAATTTGCATGGCAATAAACGTCTCATCACCTATGATTATATCGTCGGAAGTCCGATTTTGTGCAATGACGGAAACGATGCTGATTTCCGTACACAGCGACTGAATCTGCTTATTGATGCTCAGCTTTCGATAAACGGTACACGCTGCCCCGAATGCATTCGCAATCTGCGGACAGTGCCGAATTTTCGCAGCACTGATGCTGCATATACGGCGTATGTTGAATCGAATTCAGCGGATATCGTTCAAAGTGCTTTTGACAACGGTAAACATGCGGCCTTTGCCGGGGATAAGCTTTGTCACGGCAGCCTTGCGCCCGAAAATGTCATTTTATCTTCAGGCGGCGAGCTTTATATTATCGACTGGGCGTACGCTTACCCGGGAACTCCGGAATCCGATGCTGCAATATGCTGCCTTATGCTTTGGCTCACCTGCGGAGAACAAACAGCACGCGAATATTTCGAGCTCTATCTAAAGCGTAACGGATCCTGCTCTTCCGATGCAATTACGGCACTTTTGCCGTTTGCAGCATCCATGCTTTATAACCGTGAAAATGCAGCCGGAAAGAAACTGCTGCTTTCAATAATGAAGTAACCTCTGATTGGTTCCGGGATAAAACCGAATGCTTTCCCGCTTAATCGTTGATTACTTTGAAATTATCAATATTAAACTTAATGTTTCAGGAGGAACAACTATGAAAATCACTGTTTGTATCGGCTCATCATGTCACATCAAGGGTTCGCGCCAGGTCGTTGAACAGCTCCAGTATCTTATCAAGAGCAACCATCTCTCCGATGAAGTGGAGCTTGCCGGCACGTTCTGCATGGGCAAATGCCAGCAGGGTGTTTGCGTTACCGTTGACGACGAATTCCATTCTGTTTCACCCGCAACGGTCAATTCGTTTTTTGAGCAGAACGTTCTCGCAAAACTCAAATAAACCGAGCGGTTATTGCTTTGTTTATCCGGACAAACCCGCGATAGATAAGGGACTGCTTTTGAAAAGCGAATTGCTCGACTTATTCAAAAATGAAAGGAGCTTCGTGCAGTGAATTGCATCGCTTTAAAAAAATCTAACTGCAAAAATTGCTACAAGTGCATTCGCCATTGTCCTGTTAAAGCTATCAGGTTTTCAGGCAACCAGGCTTACATAATCGACAATGAATGCATTCTTTGCGGGCATTGCTTCGTTGTGTGCCCTCAAAATGCTAAACAAATCGTTGACGAAACAGAAAAGGCAAAAGTCCTTATTCAGTCGCCTGCGCCTGTTATTGCAAGCATCGCACCTTCGTTTGTTGCCAACTACGACGGCGTGGGCATTGAAGCTATGCGTGATGCACTGAAAAAACTCGGTTTTTTTGACGCTGAAGAAACCGCAATCGGTGCAACCGTTGTAAAAACAGAATATGAACGTATGCTGCGTGAGGATGCACCGGATGTTGTCATTTCATCGTGTTGCCACTCCGTGAATCTTCTGATTCAGAAATACTACCCTCGTGAGCTGTCCTGTCTTGCACCCGTTCTTTCCCCAATGCAGGCGCATTGCCGTGACATTAAGCGGCGTCACCCCGAGGCTAAAACAGTGTTTATCGGACCCTGCGTTGCAAAAAAAGATGAGGCAGAGCATTATGACGGTATTGTCGATGCCGTCCTGACGTTCGATGAGCTCAGCGCGTGGTTCAAAGAAAAGGGTATTGAACCCGAGAAGAAGATTGTTCCGAAGGAGGATAGCCGTGCGCGCCTGTTCCCCACCACCGGCGGTATTCTTAAGACGATGGATTGCAGCAACAGTGATTACACATACATGGCAATAGACGGAGTTGACAACTGCATTGCCGTGCTGCGCGATATTGAGAGCGGGCGCATTCACAAGTGTTTCATTGAGATGTCTGCCTGTGTCGGCAGCTGCATTGGCGGCCCGGTTATGGAGAAGTTTCACAGCTACCCCGCAAAAGATTATGTCACGGTCACACGTTTTGCGGGCAGCAAAGACTTCCCTGTTATGCAGCCTGATTCAATCGCGCTGCAAAAAGAGATATCTGCAATTGAGCAGCGGGCTCCGATGCCTTCCGAAAGTGAAATTAAAGAAATTTTGCTTCAAATGGGAAAGAAGCAATCTTCCGATGAATTGAACTGCGGCTCCTGCGGCTACAACACATGTCGTGAAAAAGCCATTGCAATCTATCAGGGCAAGGCGGAAGTCTCCATGTGTCTCCCCTATCTGAAAGAAAAAGCAATGAATTTTTCCGACAGCGTAATAAACAACATTCCTCTCGGCATTCTTGTGCTTAACGAAAAGCTCGAAGTGCAGAATATCAACAACGCTGCACTCAGAATCATGAATATGCGGCGCGCCGAGGATATCCTTGGTTGCAACGTCGTTCGCATTCTTGAACCCGGTGACTTTGCATCGGTTCTTGAAACTGAGCGAAGCATACGTTCAAAGCCATGCTATCTTGCGGAATACGGGCGGCATGTTGAAGAAACCATCATTTATGACAGGGAATATCGTTCTCTGCTGTGCATTCTGCGCGATGTTACCGAAGCAGAAACCATGCGCCGTCAAAAAGACGAAGCAAGGCGGAAAACTGTTGAAATTGCCGATCAGGTTGTTGACAAGCAAATGCGCATCGTTCAGGAAATAGCAATGCTGCTCGGCGAAACCGCCGCCGAAACAAAGATTGCACTTACAAAGCTGAAAGAGGTAAGCGCAAATGAATGATCTGTGCGTTGATGTCGGCTTCAACAGTCTTATTAAAAAGAACGAAGTGCTGTGCGGCGACAATGTAAGCACAATCACGTGCGAAGACGGTACATTCATTGCTGTGCTTGCAGACGGCTTGGGCAGCGGAGTTAAGGCTTGCATTCTGTCCACATTGACTTCTAAGATCATTTCAACAATGGTCTCCGAAAATATCGATATTTCGGAATGTGTCAAAACCATCGCCGCAACGCTCCCTATCTGCCGGGTGCGCGGGCTTGCCTATTCAACCTTCACAATATTGAAGATTCTCCCGACGCAAGAGGCAGAAATATTTCAATATGATAATCCTGACATCATCTTTATGCGCGACGGAAAGAATGTTGAGCTGCCCTATGTCAGCATGAACATCGACGGCAAAGAGATAACCCATACAAATGTTAAACTCCTTGAAAATGACACGTTCATTCTAATGAGCGATGGTGTAATTCATGCCGGCGTGCAGGCAGGCGGAATGTCCTACGCCTTCGGGTGGGAGCGCGAAAACATTGTTGACTACATGGAAATCTTTTCCGATGTGGGTTTCTCTGCAAAAACACTGTGCTCCATACTGCTTGATGAATGCTACGCAAAGTATTCGGGATCCCCGGGCGATGACTCAACCGTCTGCGTTGTCAAACTCCGCAAGCGCAACCAAGTCAACCTTTTGATCGGGCCGCCGGAAAATCCGGATGATTGCGACAGGATGATGTCTCTGTTCTTTTCAAAAGGCGGCAAGCATATCGTTTGCGGCGGAACAACAAGCAAAATTGCCGCAAAATATCTCGGCAAACCGCTCAAGGTCAGCCTGGATTCGGGCGACGATCCAAGCATTCCGGCAAAAGGGGAAATCGAAGGTGTCGATCTCGTCACCGAAGGCGTTATAACCATGAATCGTGTGCTTGAATATGCCAAGGATCATATCGGCGAAAATGCACTCTACGGTGACTGGAGCTACAAGCGCGGAGGAGCCGCCGAGATTGCAAGGATGCTTTTTGACGAAGCGACGGATATAAACTTCTATGTCGGAAGAGCCGTAAATCCCGCACATCAGAACCCTGATCTGCCGATTAACTTCAACATTAAGATGAACCTTGTAAATGAGCTTGCGGAATGTCTCAAAAAAATGGGCAAGCGTATTAAGGTCAGCTACTTTTAATAAATAATTAATTAACCAACTTGGAGGAATATATGCGAAAGTTTGATACACAGGTTCAGTTTTTGAAATATAAAGTCTTGCGAGAGACTGCAAGACTTGCCTGGAAGGACACGCTGACGGAAAATCTTCTGGATTTGCCGAAGATCATTTCCCCCGGCAACACACCGTCAATCCGCTGCTGCATCTATAAGGAACGTGCAATACTCGGGGAGCGCATCAAAATTGCAATGGGCGGAGACAAAACAAACCCGAATGTTATAGAGGTTATGGATATTGCCTGCGATGAATGCCCTGTCGGCGGGTATGTAGTCACGGACTCCTGCCGAGGCTGCCTTGCTCACCGCTGCGAAGATGCATGCCCGCGCAACGCAATAACTTTTGACGACAAAAACCATACAGCGCATATCGATAAGCAGAAATGCGTCAACTGCGGTGCATGCGCAAAGGTTTGCCCTTACACCGCGATTGCCAACCGCAAACGTCCCTGCGAAAATGCCTGCAAAATCAAGGCTATTTCCATGGGAGAAAACTCTGCTGCGCATATCGATAATTCAAAGTGCATCTCCTGCGGTGCATGCGTTTATCAGTGTCCGTTCGGCGCAATCATGGATAAATCATTTATCCTTGACGCGATTGACATTATCAAAAAGAGCGAGGGAAATACCAATTATAAGACGTTTGCGGTTGTTGCACCCAGTATTTCGAGTCAGTTTACCTACGCAAAACTCGGACAGGTTATCACAGGGCTTAAAAAACTCGGTTTCCATACCGTTATTGAAGCTGCTCTAGGAGCTGATATGGTTGCAATGACCGAATCTGCGGAACTTGTTGAAAAGGGTTTCCTGACAAGCTCATGCTGCCCTGCATTCGTGAGTTATATTAAGAAATCCTTCCCCGATCTGATTCCGTTGATTTCGCACAATCCGTCTCCCATGGCGGCAATTGCAAAATATCTGAAAGAGACGGATTCTCCCTGCAAGGTTGTGTTCATCGGACCCTGCACGGCGAAAAAAGCGGAAGCGCAGCTTGACGCAGTCAAGCCCTATGTTGACTGCGTGCTGACTTTTGAAGAGCTGCAGGCATTGTTCGACAGCAAGGATATCGACATCACTGCCCTTGAGGAGGATGTTCTTGACAATGCTTCTTATTTTGGCAGGATTTTTGCCCGCAGCGGCGGTCTTGCTGATGCTGTTGCCGAAGCACTCAAAGAAACCGGACATGAGGATTTCCCGCTCAACCCCGCAGCCTGCGACGGAATCGAGGCCTGCCGTGCGGCGTTGATGAAAAAATCCCGCGGTCTGCTTAAGGAGAACTTTATCGAGGGTATGGCTTGTTCCGGCGGTTGTATCGGCGGCGCGGGCTGTCTGACACACGGTGAAAAGAACAAGGCCGAGGTTGATAAGTACGGTAAAGAAGCTTACGAAAAAACAATTTCGGATGCGGTTTCCATACTCAAAAAACATTAATCCAACGCACAATCAGCAATTAAGTTTCTGTTGATTCAAATGCAAAACGGACATGCTCGCCGGCAAGCGAACATGTCCGTTTCTATTTTTGATGTGTTCGAATCAGGAATCGCGTCAACGTCCTGATTCAGTACGGATTATCCAAGGTATTCTTTTGCATTCTCTTCGCCGGAAAGAACACGAATTGCACTGCCTGCAAGTGCATCAAGTTCGCTTTCGCCGGGGTAAACGCATATCGGAGCAATAAATGAAACCATATCCGAGATGTACTTGCAGAGAGGCTTACTGTATGCAAGGCCGCCTGTCAGCAGGATCGCTTCAACATTGCCTTTAAGCACTGTTGCCATTTCGCCGATCGTTTTTGCAACATTATACCCGAGAGCCTCGAAAACCATCTTTGCCTTCTCATCTCCGGCCAGCATAGCGTTTTCAACATCGAGAGCAGAGTTTGTGCCCATATGCGCAACAAATCCGCCGGTCTTTGAGCAGAAGCCGTAAAGCTGTTCCTTTGTATAGTCACCGCTGAAGCACATATCGAGAACGAGTTTCATAGGAATTGAACCTGTGCGTTCGGGGCTGAACGGGCCTTCACCTGCGATTGCATCGTTAACGTCAATAACAACACCCTTTTCAGACGCCGCAACACTGATGCCGCCGCCCATATGTGCAACGATAAGGTTCGTGTTGTTGTAATCTTTTTCATGTTCCTTGCAGTATTTCCTTGCCGTTGCTTTAATGTTGAGGCAATGGAAAACGCAGGTGCGCTCCACATCGGGCAGACCTGTTACACGCGCAATGTCATTTCTTTCGTCAACAACAACGGGATCGGCAATAAAGCAAGGCTTTCCGTATTCTTCACCAAGCTCATGGGCGAAGATTCCGCCGAGAGCGGAAGCATGACGGCTTGCACTGGGCAGATGGTAAAGATCGTCAAGAAGTTTTTCGTTGATCGTGTAGACACCGCTCTTAAGAGGACGAACAATGCCTCCCCTGCCAACGAATGCATCCATTGTCGCAAGGTCAATATTCTCTTTTGCAAGCAGCTCCTTGATAAGCTTCATGCGCATGGGAGCCTGAGCAATAACTCCGCCCCAAGCTGCAATTTCTTCGGCAGTATGGCGCACAACACCCTCGTAAACAAGTTTTTCGCCCTCAAAAACTCCGATTTTGGTTGAAGTTGAGCCGGGATTGATCGCAAGTACGCGATAATTCTGTGACATAATATTTCTCCCTTCGTGATTACAGGTTGATTAAAACGCGGCATATCCGCAAGACGGACGCCGCACGGACTTCCATCTTTTTAATTATATTTCATTTTTTCCTTAATGGCAAGTATATTTAGGGAAACAAAGCGAACTATTCAAAGCATTCCTCAAAAACAATTGCTGCCGGTTCAAATTCGGTTCAGTCTGATTATCGTTCCGCAACCGAAAAGCTCCGCTTCATTTTCGTCATGGGTAATAATAACACGGGTCGCAAACGCATCAATAAACCTTGGAACAATACGCTTTTTCATGGCATTATCAAGGCCTTTCAGCGGCTCATCGAAAATTGCGGCATCTCTGCCCAATCCGCTTCTTGCAAATGCGATTGCGCGCGCAAGCGCAACCCTGCGGCACATTCCGCCGGAAAGTTCTCTTACGGAAAAATCTTCAAATCCGTTTAGTTCAACATCCCTCAGTGCTGTTTCGGCAATCTTGTGAACATTTGTTTTTTCAATCTGCGTTCCGATAAGCGGAATTTCAACGTTCTGCCTTGCCGTTCTGTGCTGCAGAAGCCTGTCTTCCTGAAAAACAACTGCAAATCGCTTGTTGTTCAGCCCCAATATTTCACCGGAATTCGGTTTTTCAAGACCAAGAAGAATCCGAAGCAATGTTGTTTTTCCGCTTCCGCTTGCGCCCATAACGGCAATTGCGCCGCCGTCCGGAATTTCCATGCAAAAATCAGCAAGAACAGGGTGTTCGCCGTCATACGAAAAGCAGACTTTGTTCAACTTAATCATATGTTTCATTCCTCATCTCTGCCGTGTTCATCATATGCATCGAATTTATATTGCAGTTCGGCCGCGCCTTCCGTATTTTTGTTTTTTAAGAGTTTATGCACAAGGATTTTTTCAAACAGCACACTGATAAGCACAACGGAAGCTGTCCACGCAAAAAGCTCTGCCGTTTCGAGATACAGCTTACTTTCATATAATGCTCGTCCGACGCTGTTTTTGCTGAGTGCAATTACTTCAGCCGCAACACAGGATTTCCACGCGAAACCAAGACCTGTCGTTGCCGCGGCGGATAAGTAGGGACGAACGGTGGGGAAATATATTTCCCGAATCGTTTTTTTTCTGCCGAAAGCATACACATGCGCAAGCTCCGTCATTTTTTTATCCGTTTGACGCAATCCTTCACACACATTAGACCAGCAAATCGGCAGCACCGCAAGAAAAGCAACCGCAGAGGGAGCCACGTCGGACGACAAATACAGCAGGATCAGTACAATGAACGAAGTTACAGGTGTTGCTTTTATGATGTTTTTGATCGGAGTCAGCAGCACATCGGCAGCACCTGAAAACGCTGTCAGTGCGCCTGCGAGTGCGCCTGCTGACATACCGGCTGCAAAGCCTGCCGCAACGCGCAAAAGAGTATGCAGAATGCTGCGGTAAAACTCCGTTGTTTGCGCAAGTCTGCAAAAACTCTGCACAACCGCCCAAGGTGACGGCAACAGCAGCTCACTGCCGATCAAGAAACTGAGCAACTGCCAAACAAGAAGCCAAAGTATAATTACGGCAGTCTTGCGAAGCAACGCTCCGCTGCGATGTCGCATTATCTTCCCATATTTATCTTTTTTGCGTTCAATTGTCATTAAAATCAAATGCAATTTCAATCCGCTGCATCGATGTCAGTCATGTTGCCGACATCGATGCAGCCTAAACATGAATTAATTCTATCATGTTTACCGTAAAGTCACCGTGTGCAGCTCAGATTCCGTAATAAAAATCTCTATCGGGAAGTCTGCCGCCGATGCTCTTCGGATTTGCCTCAAAAAGAACAGTGAGCATGCCTTCAACCGCTTTATGCATCGCTTCACCCTTGCTGAAAATGATGTTGCAGTTCGGAATTGCTTTTTTTGCAATCTCGACATTCCCGAGAATTCCGGCATCAACAATAAGCTTTGCGGCTTCATCGATATTCTCATTTACGAATGCGGAGCTCTTTTCATATTCCCGCAAAAACTGTTCAATTGCCTCCGGATGTTCGCTCACAAAGCTTTTGCGCGCAATAACAACGCCCTGGACAAGCTCCGTTGAGCAAACCTTGTTCCATTCCTCGGTGAGGTTCAGTGCAATGCGCAGGCTGTCGTTTCCGGCAAGAGTTGACGTCACGTTCGGTTCCGGA
The DNA here is from genome assembly GCA_937894955.1 of uncultured Clostridia bacterium. Lineage (GTDB taxonomy): Bacteria > Bacillota > Clostridia > Christensenellales > CAG-138 > PeH17. The sequence goes on along the minus strand of CALAXO010000179.1, from coordinate 17,038 downwards.
AGCATGCCAATTTCGGCACTGCCGTTTGCCAGCATGGTTGCCAGCACAGCGTGTTCGCCAACATAGTTTACCTCAACAGACTCCGACACTCCGTTTTTATCAAGCAGATAATTAAGGATGTATTCTGGAGTTGCACCCTGTCCGGTCGCATAAACAGTTTTGCCTGCAAGATCCGCCACGGACTTCACCTCGGAACCCGCTTCAAGAACATAGAGAACACCAAGCGTGCTGACTGCGAGCACCGATATATCACCATCCAGCTTGTTGTAAAGCACAGATGCAAGATTGACAGGAACGGCCGCAACATCAACTTCACCTGAAATTATGCGGGGATTCAATGCATCGGGCGATGCTTCAATTGAAACCGTGTAGTCTGGGTAATTCTGTTTATCTGCCAGTTTCACCATGCCCATTCCGGTCGGGCCTTTCAGTGCAGCAATGCGTATTTCCGTATCATCCTGCTTTTTTGAGCAGGCGGCGAATGCTGCCAGCGAAAAAAGCATCACGGCAGCGGTGATCATTGCGACTATTCGTTTCACTAAGTTCCTTTTCATGTCCTTATTCATAACATTTTCTCCTTTTTACTCTTTTCAGCGGTATTATCAGAGCAAAATATACGCTCACAGCCTTCGGATTTTCTCTGTAAGTCTTTGCAATTCTGCTTTGAATAATGCTTGGATTGTCCGTTTGCGTGTAAAGCAGGCTTTCGGGTTATACTAAGGGAACTTTGATTTACGGTTATTCGCGCAGAAAAGGCTCAGGTTCGAGCCGTTTTAACGCAAAACCGATTATTCCAAGGCAATACGCCCGTCGGCAGCAGCTTTAAATGCAGGTTTTGCACGCTGTTATACTCTGCCTGCGCAATCAACAAAGCGTCATGCTCCGTTCTGCGGCGCGAAACGGAATGCCGATACGGCGGCTGCATTACATACCTGCATTATAGGATTTTTTTTGCGGCGCGTCAACAGGAGTTTTCAAAATATAAATTTCCGAATGCTTCCGGCGCGCAAAATGCACCAATAATCCCGATTTGTACCCCCTGCCCTACAGCTGCCACAATCAATACATGTTTCCGGGTATGATTCGGAAAAAAATATTTGCGGTAAACTATAGTTCGTGGTATCATTATAAGGACATAATGAACCCTGCTCGGAACGTCGCGGTTCGGTGCATCCGAAAAGCCTCGATTTGCTGCAGGATCATACAACCGAGGAGGCTGCATTGAAGAATAAAAAATTTAACTATTTTACAATAGTCATCTACGTTCTGATCATTGCTGCGCTTGTTATTTTCGTAACAGGCGGCAACGAAAGTGTCAACAAAAAGCCCGATGAGCTTAAAACAACCGATTTTTACGAGCTCGTGCGCGAAGGCTTGCCCGACAGCTACGATGACTTTGCCAACGGATTTGAGAACTCGAAGATCGCTGCCGTTCAGGTCACCGAAGAAACCCTCTACGGCCTATATGTGCCGAACGGGGAATCCGAAAGCAGCGAAGATTTCAGTAAAAAACTTGAAAAGTTCAAAAAAGGCAAAACCTATGATTTCAGCGTGACGGTTCAATCTGCCGAAGCCTTTCAGAAGGAAATGGCCAGCCTGATCGCAGGCAAATACCCGAATTCCGGTTTGATTGCAGACAATGTTACCGTGCTTGACTACGGTTTCTATTGTCAGCTTAACCCTACCCCTCAGGTCAGCTGGATACTTGTGCTTCTCCCCTATCTTATCATCGGCGGCGTGCTCCTGGCATTTATTCTCTTTATGAATCGTGCAAACAACAAGCAGGGCATGAATTTCGGCAAGAGCCGCGCCAAAACGGCGGATGAACTCGGCAACAATGTCACGTTTGAAGATGTTGCGGGAGCCGACGAAGAAAAACAGGAACTGCGTGAAATCGTCGATTTCCTGCGTAATCCGAAAGCATTTACCGAAATGGGTGCGAGAATTCCCAAGGGCGTTCTTCTTGTCGGCCCTCCGGGCACAGGCAAAACACTGCTTGCAAAAGCGGTTGCCGGTGAAGCTAAAGTGCCCTTCTTCTCTATAAGCAGTTCCGAATTCGTCGAGCTTTATGTCGGTGTCGGCGCAAGCCGCGTGCGTGATCTTTTCCGCACCGCAAAACGCTGCGCTCCCGCTATTATTTTCATTGACGAGATCGATGCTGTCGGCAGACAGAGAGGCGCAGGCCTTGGCGGCGGCCACGATGAACGTGAGCAGACCCTAAATCAGCTTCTTGTTGAAATGGATGGTTTTTCCAACAGTCAGGGAATCATTGTTATTGCGGCGACCAATCGCCCTGATGTTCTTGATCCCGCATTGCTCCGTCCCGGCAGGTTTGACAGACGCATCACGGTCAACTATCCGGACGTTAAAGGCAGGAAGGAGATCATCGCCGTTCATGCTAAAAACAAGACCTTTGAACCGGACGTTGACTTTGAAAAAATTGCAAAGCTGACCCCCGGCTGCACCGGTGCCGATCTTGAAAACATGCTGAATGAGGCCGCCATCCTCGCCGTAAGAAAAAACAAAAAAGCTATTTCTTCCGCCGATGTTGATGAGGCTATCAAACGCGTTCTTTACGGACCCGAAAAAAAGAGTCGTGTGGTTTCCGATGAGAATATGCGTGTTGTCACTTATCACGAAGTCGGTCATGCAGTTGTTGCGCACTGCACACCGAACGGCGAACCCGTTCATGAGGTTTCTGTCATACCGCGCGGTCGTGCTGCAGGCTACACCAGAATGCTGCCCTCAGACACATATGAAAATATCACAAAGCACAAGCTTCTTGACATGATCGCCGTATTTCTCGGCGGCCACGCTGCGGAGTCACTCTTCCTGAGCGATGTCAGCACAGGTTCACAAAGCGATCTCATGCGAGCAACAGAAATCGCACGTCAAATCGTCACGGAGTACGGCATGAGCGATGTTATCGGCCCTGTTTATCTCGCGGGCGAACAGGAGGTATTCATCGGCAAGAGCTTGGGGCACACGCGCAACTTCTCCGAAGATGTTGCAGCAAAGATAGACAGCGAAATTCGTCGAATCATGGATGAACAAAACGACCGTGCACTCAAGATTCTGGATGAACATCGAGATGGCGTTGAGCGCGTTGCAGCCGTTTTAAGAGAGAAAGAGCAGATAACCGGTGAGGAATTTACGGCACTTTTCGAGAATAAACCGCTTCCCGAAAAAAAGCCGACTCAGATCGAATCTGAATCCGAACCCACCGCCGAATCCCCCGCCCCCGTTCAGAAAGTTCAGGAGTAAGGGTTAAAATCAAAACTCTGTGTACCGTCCGGTGCCGTCATATCGGAAAGGAACTGCCGCAGTTCCTTTCCGTTTTATGGTTTAGTATATTAAAACTTATGTTGAAAGGAATTTTTTATCATGCTTCAAGTCGGACTCAAAGGCAAAAAAACTGTCGTTGTCACAACTGAAAACACCGCCGAACATATGTTGAGCGGGTTGCTGCCCGTTTACGCAACTCCCTCGCTTATTGCATTTATGGAATACACCTGCTCGGAAACGGTTCAGCCGTTCCTTGATGCCGGGACGGGCACAGTCGGCACTCTTGTGAACATTAAGCATACCAGTGCATCCCCTGTCGGATCCACCGTTACATGTGAATGTGAGCTTGCCCAAATCGATGGGCGCAAGCTAATTTTCAACGTTATTGCGCATGATGATTTCGGCCCTGTCGGAGAAGGTGTTCATGAACGGTTCATTATAAATAACGATAAGTTTATGGGCAAAGTTGCCGAAAAACAGGCAGCTCTGAAAATGCGCAGTGCTGAGTGAACTCTGAAATAGTTTGCTGAAAGAATAATACAAAAACCTAAGAACCCATCTCTCAGATACGGTTTGCATCCGAGTGATGAGTTCTTTTGTTATTGCTTTGTTATTTCAAAGCAACGCTTGTGCATTAAATGATGCATGTGTATCAAATCCGCAACGTGCAAAGTGTCGGCTGTGCTTCACAGGCTTCACGCCCTCAGTATTATATCCGACCGGAAATGATTCATGTCATTCCGACTTACTTCATCATGTTGCTGCCGCCGTTCATATTACGCTCGGCATACTCGATCATGCGCTTAACCATCTGGCCGCCGATCCTGCCTGCATCGCGGGCGGAAATATCGCCGTTGTAGCCCTGGTTAAGGCTGATGTTCATGGAATTTGCAACCTCGGTCTTGAAACCTGAGAGTTTCTGCTTCATTTCTCTGGAATTGCTACTGGTCATCGTAAAATCTCCTTTCAGATTTTGTTCGATATAATTCACTTTTGTTGTTATTTATGCATATTGTTTTCAGCGTATTCGATCATACGTTTAACCATCCGGCCGCCGATCCTGCCTGCATCGCGGGCGGAAATATCGCCGTTATAACCATCGTTAAGGGTTATATTCATCGAGTCAGCGACCTCGGTTTTGAAGTTCTTCAGCGACTGCTTCGCCTCGGGAACTGCAACACGATTGCTCCGTGCCATAAGTTTTCACCTCCGTTCATTGCCGCCCGCTTCAAAAGCCTTTCTTCTCAGTTGCATTTTAAAGCGGACGTTATATAATCACGTGCACGAAATTCCGGCTTGGGTTTCGCATTCGTCGATGCATTCAAAGTGTTCAACTTCAAAATTCAACGGCTGTGCCGGTACCAGCTGCAATCATTCAGCACTGTGCCGAATTCTGTCGCTTCGTGCGGCGTGCAGTCTTAATTTGTCCGTTTTCGGCGAAGCTATAACAGGTATTTTTTTGAAAAAAACGATGGATAAAATTGTTTGACAGCGACGCATATCGGCGCTATAATTATAACGAATACGAAAATGCGATAATTGCACTACGGACAGGCTTTCGTCTGCCTTTGTTGAATTTTTGCAAAGTTATTCTACAGAAAGGAGAAAAATGATAATGATTAAGAATAACACAGCGGATCTCATTTCATTTCTTGAAAAATCCGTTTCACCCTATCATACGACTGCGGAGGCAATTCGACTCATGGACGAATCCGGGTTTACGGCGTTGGAACAAAATAAGCCATGGAAACTTGAAAAAGGCGGAAACTACTATGTAAAGTGCTTTGGCACCATGCTTATTGCATTTCATATCGGCTGCGAATATGTACCCGGTGAAGACTTTCGTCTTGCAGCATGTCATGTTGACTGGCCCTGTTATTATATCAAGCCAAATCCCGAACAAATCTCAGGAGGCTGCGCAAAGCTCAGCATCGAACCTTACGGCGGAATGATTCACAACACATGGCTTGACAGACCGCTCTCCGCTGCCGGCATTGTCACGCTTAAGAGTGACAACGTGCTTGCTCCCGAGCGTCGCCTTATAGATTTCAAAAAGCCGATCCTCACGATTCCCAACCTTGCAATTCACATGAACCGCAGTGTTAATAAGGGCGTTGAATTGAATCCCAACAAAGACATGCTCCCGATTTGCAAGTCTGTTGAACAGGATTTCAACAAGGACGGATATTTTTCAGCCAAGCTTGCAGAATTGGCAGGAGTCGCTCCGGATCAGATTCTGAGCTACGATCTCTGCATTTACAACGCCGAAAAGCCCGTGCTCTGCGGCTTTGATGAGGATTTCCTCACCTCGCCTCGGCTTGACAACATCACATCTGCATTTGCAGTGCTTTACGGAATTGTTAACTGCAACCGTGCCCACGGCATTACGGCTGCGGTGCTTTTCGACAATGAAGAAGTCGGCTCCGGAACAAAGCAGGGAGCTGACAGTGCAACTCTCGGCTTGATGCTTGAAAAAATCGCCTGTGCTCTCGGTGCCTCCCGCAGCGAATATATCGATTCTCTCGCATCCGGATTCATGCTTTCCTGTGATGTTGCACACGCAAAGCACCCCAACCATGCAGAGCTTTCCGATGCTTCCTGCAATGCCGTAATGAACAAAGGTGCAGCGCTGAAAATGAATTACGAACAGCGTTATGCAACCGAAGCCGTCGGCATAGGCATGATTGAAGGCATTTGCGCAAAATACAGTATTCCCTATCAGCGGTTTATGAACCGTCCCGATCTGCGCGGCGGCGGAACACTCGGCTCTTTTGCTGCAAGCCAACTCGGCATTAGTACAGCCGATGTCGGCGTTCCCATGCTTGCAATGCATTCCTGCCGCGAAACCATGGGCGTCCGCGACCAAGATTCACTCAACGAACTGGTTGCTCACTATTTTTCCGAAGAATAACCATTGATTTCAATTTTCATTCAGGCGGAAGCAAAAAGGATATTCACACTCACGGATGAATATCCTTTAGTTTTCACTTAGTTTTTAATCCGTTTTGTCCTCAATCGCCTTTTATCATCTGAAGATACGGAATGGAGCGAAAGCCTCTGCGTTCATACAGTGCAATTGCACGCGGGTTACCCGGTTCAACTTCAAGCCTGTACCTTGCGGCAGGACAATGCTGCTCAATGTAGAGAAAAAACTCAGACATCAAACCCATTGAACGATACGGTTCACGAATGTATCCTTCTTCAAGCCAAACAACAAGCCCACCGGCTTCCTGTGAAAAAGTCTTTGCTGTCAACACATAACCTGCCGGTGTGCCATCCTCGCATTCGAGCATAAAACACTCCGCATAAACATCCGACCGCATCAACTCATCAAACATCGCGCTGCGGTTTTTTGCAGGTATTGGTTGCATGACTGCTGTCGAAGAGTAAAACTCGTTCGTCATTTCCATGAATATATTTTTATCTTTCGCTGTAAGTTTTCGTATCATATCCAATTCGCCTTTCGGGAATGTTTTTAATAAATGATACCCTGTTTTTTCTTTTTTGTCAAGATATATCAATTTGCGTTTGCATTTATTGATTCAAAGTAATAAAAGTGCAAAAGACCGTTGCGCACGGTCTTTTGCACCAACAAAACAAAACAGGAAGGAAACTCATGAATCGGAACCCCTTGCCGTTCCTCTTCTGCTTATATAACGCATGAACGCGCTTTTTGGTTGCCTGTTTTTGGATTTTTTTTAAAAAACTTATTCTTTCATAAATTGGCGGTTTGGCTGCTACAACAGTGTGCGCACAAGGTCGGATAATACTCCCGGATGCGTTACGGGAACATCATGCCCCGCGCCTTCAATCAAAATATGAGTGCCGTGCGGAATGGCATCTGCGATTCGTTCGGAATGCTTTCTGTCGATGACCGTGTCCTTTTTGCCGAGTATAATCGTTGCCTCTGCAATAATGCCGGCAAGCTGGTTCGAAGTTATGTGCGGTTCGTTCAGCATCATTGAAAGCAACGCTGCAGTACGCTCATCACCCTTGTGATTTGCCCGCCGCAATGCAGTCTTTATTTCCCGAACCGCCTTTGCAGTCAACCCGGATGGATCTGTATTCGCGCCTATCGTGAAAAATCTTCGAACCTTGAGACTTTTTATTGCCATAAGCAGCGCAATAATCCCACCGTCGGAATAACCGACGATATCGTATTCATTGATTCCGAGTGCGTCCATCAATGCAGCGGCATCATCCGCCATTGCGGAATACGATATTTCCCTTCCGCCGTCAAGTGAAAATGACTCCCCCTGCATTCTGCTGTCCATAAGCACAAAGCCCTTTGCGCCGAGAAGCGGTGCTATCATGTTATCGAAGATATGCATATCTTCACCATTGCCGTGCAGCAACAAAACCGGAGTCCGAAGCCTGAACTCCCGCACCCCGACCAGTTCGTAGTGAATTGATTGATTGCCGTGAATGAATTCTGCCATATTTATTGATGGTTTTTCTTGTCGAAGCATAAGCTCCCGCCGCGAAAGAGCCCTCCTTTCGATTTACCTCGAAAGTATACCATAAACGGAAGAAGATGTAAATTACGTCTTTTGCCGTTCTGTGTCGTTTTTTTACTTATTGTTAAGATAATCGATCGCTGCTTTCAGCTGCAAATCCCGATCCGCAAAATCGCGCATAATGAAAAAGATATCGTAATTTACAAGCTCAGCATCTTGTTCAACCTCAATGTCCGGTGCAACTCCGATTTCATGAATAAGCTTGCCGTTCGGTGTGCGATAAACATCGGTTGTGAGTTTTATATACCCCTGACCGTTCTGCAGTGGCCAGCTTGACTGCACAATACCCTTGCCGTACGTTTTTTTGCCTATCAGCGCAGCGCATTTGTTGTCCTGAACGGCGGAAGCGAAAATCTCACTTGAGGATGCGGAGTTTTCATTAATCAAAACAGCATATGGAATCTCCAGTGACTGCTCCGCCGTTGATTCAAAGCTTTGCGGAGGATCAACAAGCTTTCCTTCAAGGGTTGTAATTGTGCATTCGGGCAAAATGCGGTCGCAAATTGCAACAACAACATCCAGCGAACCTCCGGGATTGTTTCGCAAATCGATGATCAGCGACTCAATACCCTGCGCAAGCAAACCGTCAAGGCCTTCGTTAAACTCTTCGACAGCATTGCCGGTAAACGATTCAATTCGGATATAACCAATATTGTTTTCCGGGATTTCAGTATAAACACGCTTAATATATACGTCGCCGCGCTCGACGTCAATTTCAAGGGTTTCTTCTCCGCGCTTAATCGTAAGTGTAACGGTCGTGCCGTCCAAACCGCTGATTAAATCACTGACTTCTTCATGAGGAAGCCCCAAAGTTGATTTTCCGTCAACTGCAATGACTGTGTCGCCTTCCTGTATACCTGCTTTCGCTGCGGGATTCCCTTCATAAACACGAACTATCTCTGCACCGTTTCCGTCCGTCACGCCAAGCAGTACACCAATGCCCTTGTAACTGCCGTTGATAGAGTTTTCAAACGCTTCGTATTCTTCATTGGTATAATACGCTGCGTAAGGATCGCCAATCGAGTTAACGATATCATGTGCTGCATCTTCAAGCAGTTTTTCAGTGTCCGGCGCATCATCGTGAAAATAATAGTACTTATCTATTTCACTCAGGAGCGTGCTGATAAGGGATGAGTCATATTTTGCTCCGCCGTCTATCAGCCGATATCTACCTTTTCCGCCGAGCAGAGCCACAAAAAGCACCAAAGCCGCAACCGCCGCACTCATCAGCATCAAAACCGCAACCTGCCACGGCCGTGCGCCGTTATACTTTTTGATCACCTGTCGCTGCACAATCTGCTCATCGTTGTGAATACTGTTGTCCATCCTTCATTCCGTATCCCGTTCCGCGGGAATTCCTTTCTGTTTTTTAAGCCCAAATGCCAACATTACTGTTCTGTGAATTCAATCGCCGTTTCATCCGGCTGCAACTCGTCACTCGATGTTCCGTCACATTTCATGCAGGATTTTATGGCAGGAAGTGCGAGCGGGTCAACCTCTCCGAGCCTTATTCCTCCCGTTTGCCGCGGAGGGAGCTTCATTCTGTCCCACATGCCGTATTTATGCGTGTCCACGATTGCTTTCATAAACTTCGTTTCGACATCGGGAACGATTTTCCTGAAGTCTTGAAGCAGCAGGCGCATATCTTCACGCTTTGTATGGCCCGCAGCAGGGCAGTTTGCACGCAAAACCGGCAGCTGAAGCCTGCGCGAAGCGGAAACAGCATCCTTTTCCGGGAAGAAAACGAGCGGACGGATTACCGTGATACCCGTTCTGCCAAGGTATGTGACGGGTGCAAATGTGTTCAATCTGGCTTCAAAAAACAAACTCAGCAAAAAAGTCTCAAGAACATCTTCGCGGTTATGTCCGAGTGCAACAAGATTGCAGCCTTTTTCAAGCGCAATGTCGTTCAATGCCCCGCGCCGCATTTTTGCACACATAGCGCAGGGATTCTTTTCTTTGCGTATGTTGAAAACAACATCCCCGATATCCGTTTTGCGCACTTCAAAATCAATATCATGTTCCTTTGCGAACCTTTCGATTCCGCTTGTGTCCTGTTCAACAATGCCAAGGTCAAGCATAACAGCGCATAAATCATACTTCTTCTTTGAAAAAAGCTGATAAAACTTAAGTCCGTACATCAGCAGGAGGCTGTCCTTGCCTCCGCTCACACCGACGCAAATCTTGTCGCCGCCCTGTATCATATTGTATCGTTCATCTGCACGTCTGATGCAGCCGAGAACCTGTTTCATTTATATATTTTCCCGTACTTCTTTTAAAAAGTTTACTTCCGCGCACAAAAGCAAATCAATTCTCAAACTCTGAGCCGAGCGTATGTACACGGTTGCTTTATTCACTGCTAAATTATACCGTATCCGACCCATTTTGTATAGCTTTTTTTGTCGAAAGACCGATGCCCTGTCCGAATGCTCACATAATCAACGGCATTTCGGGCAAAATATGCCCGGTGAATCCGTGCGGACATGTTTTACGTTCGACTATCATAAACAGAAAACGGGGAAAGATGGGATGGAACAATTCGATTTCGCGTTACAATCAGTTAAGTGTTTTTTTGCTGTTCGCGTGCCTTTGCCCCGACTCGCCGCCTCTGTTTTTTTCGTTATACTGCTTATGTTTTTTTACGGAATTCGATTTGATGCAAAGGTGCTTCTGCGCGGGTGTTTTTGCGAAATAAAAATCAAAGTGATTCTGCTCTTCGGGATTATTCGAATTAAACTTCATTATTGCATCGAATATGAGCCATTTAACGGCATCACTGTTTTTCAGGTTAACAACAGACAGTTGAAACCCGTTCGCCCGCGCAAAAACAGGAGCGGAAGCCTTTCCAGAAGAATCGTTAAAGCACTGCTGCGTTCGCTGTCGGTAAAAAGATTTGAAGTTGCGGGTGAAATCGGAAAACACAACGATGCCTTTCTGAGTATTTTAATCTGCGGAATCGTTTCTGTTTTTACGGACTCTCTTTTTCGGTTTATACTAAACGTTCTGATTAAAACCAAGCGATCTGAAAACTGTATTATAAATATTTTTCCTGTACCGAACCGAAACGCTTTCAACCTTAATATGGCAGGCATAGTGCGGGTCAACCTGATCAAACTATTTTTGAATGTTTTTATCCGAAAGGATAAAACAGAATAAAAACAAAGGAGCTTACAGAATGCATCCCATCGAAAACATTATGCAAACCTCAATGGAGCAAATCAAGCGAATGGTGGACGTTAACACCGTTGTCGGCAATCCGATTGCGACCGCAGGCAACACAATGATACTGCCCGTTTCCAAGCTCAGTCTTGCTTTTCTTGTCGGCGGAGGAGAATACGGCCATATGTGCAGCGCAAAAAAAGCAGCCGATGAAGCAAACCGTGATTCCCGTTTTCCTTTTGCAGGAACAAGCGCCGTTGGCATGTGCATCACTCCGCTGGCATTTATCACCGAGGAACAAGGCAATGTTCGCGTCCTGCCTGCAGACAGGAAGAGCTCGACAGACCGGCTTGTAGACATGATACCACAGGTTTTGAAGTGTGTTGAAAAGCTTATCAACACAGGAATTGATTGCATTAATAAAAAGTGCGCATGCAGCAACAGCGAAAAAGAGCATAATCAAAAAACAAATTCGAATTGCGGCTGCGCCGGAAGGAACGGCGGCAAAAACACGGGCAACGGTGTTTCAAACACAGATTCACCCAATGATAATTTCTGCTGCGACTGCAGCGACGAACCCGAGGTTTCAGTATGAAACTGCGGATGATTCCGCTTCTTCTGTTCAGCATTGCGCTGATTGCCTGCGGTGTTCTTCCATCACCCGTATCCGCAATTGCGCAGGCGGCAGTTGACGGCAGCGGAGGTTCACACACATCCCGACTTACGAATTTTGACGATAACGCCGGCGGTAAAGCTGATTTCATAGACTGCATGAACGCAGCGGCCGCAGCAGCACTGATCGAAGCAAGCAGCAGCAAACTTCTGCTGTCCGGCAACAGCAATTCACGTCTGCCTATGGCAAGCACGACAAAAACCATGACCGCACTTGTTGTCATTGAAAACTGCTGTCTTGATGAGACGGTTGAAGTAACTGCCGATGCCGTCGGAACGGAAGGTTCAAGCATGTATCTCAGCTGCGGTGAAAATCTGTCCGTGAGAGATTTACTGTACGGGCTGATGCTGCTCTCCGGCAATGATGCCGCGGTTGCACTCGCTGTGCATGTCGGCGGAACCGTGGAAGGATTTGTTCGCATGATGAACAACAGAGCAGCGGATCTCGGGCTCACAAACACACATTTTGTCACTCCGAACGGACTGCATGATCCGGAGCATTACACAACGGCATATGAGCTTGCTCTCATAGGTGCCGAAGCACTGAAGAATGAAACTTTCCGTCAGATCGTTTCAACGCAGTATTACACTGCAGAAACCGGTGACAGAGTACGAACCATGAAAAACAAAAATGCGCTGCTCTGGGATTATGACAATGCTGTCGGCATTAAAACGGGTTATACATCTGCGGCGGGACGCTGTCTGTTGTTTGCTGCGGAACGCGACGGTATGCTGCTTGTCGGAGCCGTATTAAACTGCAGGCCAATGTTCGATGTTGCGCCCGAAATGCTCAATTTCGGCTTTGAGAACTATTCCATGTGCAAAATCGTTGAAAAGGGAACCGTGTTGGCTCGCTGTACCGTACTCAACGGTGAAAAAAGTATATTGCCATTAGCGGCAAAAGAGGATATAATCATACCTGTAAAGAAGGGAACCGAACTTTCGGCTTCGGTGCACGTACGCCTTAATTCGGATGTATGTGCACCTGTGCGTAAATCATGCGAACTCGGCACGGCTGAATTATTCTGTGAAGATCTGTGCATAGGGCAAACTTCCCTTGTTGCTTCGGAAAGCATAGCCGAAAGAAGCTTCCTGTTCTATTTTAATTATATCCTGCACTTATTCCGCCGCTGATACTGTTGATTTTGGAGCTTGCATTGCCCTACGGCTGACAATGCCCCTATTGTCAATCCGGAATTGTCGGAAAAGTTTTTGCAGGTTTTGAAAGGAAAACTGTTGAATGAGACTTCAAAAATACCTTGCCGATGCGGGCATTGCTTCACGCCGCAAATGCGAAGAAATTATTTCAGCCGGACGTGTAAAGGTTAACGGACTTGTCGCCGTTTTAGGCAGCAGTGTTGAACCTGAGGATTCGGTAACTCTTGACGACAAGCCCGTCCATCCTGCGGAAGAACACATTGTTATTGCGTTTAACAAGCCTAAAAATGTTATATGTTCCAATGCCGACAGCGAAGACAGGGTTAAAGTTACCGACTTTTTCGGCGAATTGCCGTACAGGCTGTACACGATCGGCAGACTGGATTATGATTCCGAAGGACTGATTCTTGTTACCAACGACGGCGAAACAGCCAATCGGCTTATGCATCCGCGATATGGTGCGAACAAAACCTACCGCGCACTCTGCACCGGTGAACTCAGCCGCAGTGAGTGTCGCGTCCTCGAACGCGGAATTCAACTTGACGACGGCCTCACCGCACCTGCACGCGTGCGTATACTGCGTTCGCAGAATAAAAAAACAGAGCTGCTGATGATGATTCATGAAGGACGGAATCGACAGGTTCGCAGAATGCTTGCAGCTCTCGGTCACGATACTCTCCGTCTGCAGCGCGTTGGCATAGGTTCCTTAACTCTCAACGGGCTCAAACCCGGGCAGTGGCGTTATTTAACACAGGAAGAACTTGAAACACTCTTGAAATAAATCAAGCAATGCTATATTCCGGCGTTCGAGAACACTTTGGATCGATGCTGCACCGGGCGACCGTTCGTTCGCCGTTCGAAAGCTTCTGTCCCCCTTTTGTAAACACAACAATGTCTGCGTCTGCTTTTTTCCCGAGAGGCTTCTGTTTTCGCATTGTTTTGGCAAAGGCACGATTTCAAATCTTTTTGCCGAATTCAAATCATTCAGAGTTCTCCGAAATCAGTGTTCGCAGGCATATTTTTATCAGTTTAATTCAATCAGCCCTCATTGCTTAATATAAATGCTTTGCTTATGCAGCACATTTTCACGGGATTAATAATATATGTTTTTTGTTTGCAGGAAAAAAGGATTTGTTGAATAATAACGATAAATGGGGAAGATGAAAGAATGTTCGTTAAACGATATATTCTCAATCCGATTAACGTATCCTTCGCAATCCCCTATTATTTGGAAAGGATCGGTATTTTGCATGAAAACTTTGATAGTTCCGCTGGTCGGACTTGCTGTCGTATTCGTTGGACTGGTTGTCGTCATTGCTATTGTTAAGCTTATGGGCATAATATGCGGACTTGTAACGGGACGGCGTACAAAAGCTACGGTTTCTATCCCCTCATCCGGCACTGAAGCCGAAAAAACCGTAGCTGACGGCACTGCACATAAGCTTACCGGAGAATCCCGCCGCGAGCTTATCGCAGTTATCTCCGCAGCAATTGCCGAAACCATCGGCACGGATGCCGCAGGGCTACGCATCAAATCCATCAAAAAGATCGGTTGAGCCGCACCGCTTTCTCCGTATCATCATGTTCGGAGCGAACAAAATCGGCCGCATCGCCTTGATGCACTATATATTTGCAGATATTCGAAAGGGGTATTGAACACTATGCGTAAATTCATCGTCAATGTAAACGGAACGAGCTATGAAGTTGAAGTTGAGGAAATCGATTCCGCTGCTGCGGTTGAGACGGCATCCGCACCCAAAAAGGCTGCACCTAAAGCTGCGAAGCCGACCGGCAGCGAAAAAACCATCACCGCGCCCATGCCCGGCAGCATTCTCGCCGTTAATGTCAAGCCCGGTGACAGTTTCCGCAGCGGACAGGTTCTGCTTATCCTCGAAGCAATGAAAATGGAAAACGAAATTATGGCTCCCTGCGACGGCGAGGTTGCCTCTGTTTCCGTGCAGAGCGGCGCATCCGTAAACTCCGGCGATGTCCTCATCGCATACGTTTGATATCGAGCCGTTACGTTCGAAAAGGCAGTGTGAACCATGCAATCCATTATAAAGGTTTTTACCGATTTTACGCTTGAAACAGGTTTTGCGGCTTTCTTCACCCAACCGGGTGCCTGGAAATACGCTGTTATGATCCTTGTTGCCTGTTTCCTGCTCTATCTTGCAATCGTTAAAAAATTCGAGCCTTTGCTTCTGCTTCCCATTGCATTCGGAATGCTTTTAACAAACCTTCCCGGTGCAGGCCTGTATAATGCCGAAATATTTTCCGGTGGACATGTCAATTGGCAAATGCTCACACAAAAAGGCGGGTTAATCGACTACCTCTATCTCGGAGTCAAGCTCGGCATATACCCGTCGCTCATTTTCCTCGGCGTCGGTGCAATGACGGATTTCGGTCCGTTGATTGCAAATCCCAAGAGCCTGCTTCTCGGCGCGGCAGCTCAGCTCGGCATATTTGTTGCTTATCTCGGCGCAAAGCTGATTTTCGGTTTTGATGATAACCTTGCAGCCTCCATCGGCATCATCGGCGGTGCGGACGGTCCTACTGCAATTTTTGTAACATCCCGTCTTGCGCCGGATAAACTCGGACCGATTGCCATTGCGGCTTACTCTTATATGGCACTCGTTCCCGTTATTCAGCCACCATTCATGAGACTCCTGACAACGCGCAGGGAGCGCTCCATTGTAATGGAACAGCTTCGTCCTGTCAGCAAAACTGAACGCATTGTATTTCCAATTGTCGTCACAATCGCGGTTGCACTTCTCGTTCCGTCCGCAGCTTCTCTCGTCGGTATGCTGATGCTCGGCAACCTTTTGCGCGAATGCGGCGTCACAGAAAGACTTTCCAGAACCGCACAGAACGAACTTTGCAACATTGTCACGATTTTTCTCGGCATAAGTGTAGGCGCAACCGCAACAGCCACCGCTTTTCTGTCGTTTGAAACTCTCGGCATCCTTGCAATGGGTATCTGCGCATTCATATTCGGAACAATCGGCGGCATTCTGCTTGCAAAACTCATGAACTTCCTCTCCGGCGGAAAAATCAATCCTCTCATCGGTTCGGCAGGTGTTTCCGCAGTTCCGATGGCGGCACGGGTTTCGCAAGTTGTCGGCCAAAAAGAAAATCCCGGCAATTTCCTGCTTATGCATGCAATGGGTCCTAACGTTGCGGGTGTAATCGGTTCTGCAATTGCTGCCGGCGTATTCCTTTCCCTGTTCAACTGATATAATTGATTTTCCGCGCCCCGCCCTGCGGTTCAGATTAAGGCTCTGCACCAACCGGAATTGGGGTGCATGATTTAATGAGGTTAAGCTAAATGTCAAAGTTATTCATTACAGATACTATACTGCGCGATGCGCATCAATCTCAGGCCGCAACAAGGATGCGTACGGAAGAGATGCTTCCCGCCTGCGAAATTCTGGACAGTATGGGATACTGGTCTCTTGAATGCTGGGGCGGTGCAACTTTCGATGCCTGTCTCCGGTTTTTAAACGAAGATCCGTGGGAACGTCTCCGAAAGCTCAGAAAAGCACTTCCGCATACACGACTTCAAATGTTGTTCCGCGGACAGAACATTTTGGGATACAAACACTATGCGGATGATGTTGTCGAGCAATTCTGCCGTAAAGCAATTGAAAACGGTATTGATGTTATTCGAATTTTCGATGCACTCAACGACATCCGCAATTTGGAATCCGCAATTAAATTCACAAAAAAATACGGCGGACACTGTGAGCCTGCACTGAGCTACACAATCAGTCCCGTCCATAATGAAGATTATTTTGTTAAGCTTGCAAAAGAGCTCGTTCAGATGGGTGCTGACTCGATTTGTATTAAGGATATGGCGAACCTGCTTCTGCCGATGCCCGCATACAATCTCGTTAAAAGGCTCAAGGCTGAAATTAACGTTCCGATTCACCTCCACACCCATAACACAACGGGCACAGGCGATATGACGCTGCTCATGGCTGCATTTGCAGGAGTTGACATTGTTGATACAGCTCTCTCACCCCTCGGCAACGGCACAAGCCAACCCGCAACCGAGAGCTTGGTCGCAACGCTTAAAGGCACGGAGTATGATACAGGACTCGACCTTGAAAAACTCAGTACAGCAGCAAAGCACTTCCGCACCGTCGCCGACAGACTTAAGCGTGACGGCTTCCTTGATCCGAAGGTGCTTTCGGTGGATACAAACACTTTGATTTACCAGGTTCCCGGCGGAATGCTGTCCAACCTTA
>CALAXO010000178.1 GCA_937894955.1 uncultured Clostridia bacterium | reverse complement strand
CGAGCGTCACCCTGACGCATCCGACCGGCGGCGAGATGCAGGCTGATGAGAACGGAGCGTTTGTGCTTCCGAAAGGCGAGGTTTACAGCTATACGGTTTCGGCGGCGAATTATGTGACGGCAAACGGCAGTTTCACGGCCTCCGGGGATGCGGTGATTGAAGTTGAGCTGACGTATGCCGGCGAAGCATGGGACGGCACAACCGTAACTCAGCCCGCGGAGGAAAACGGCGTGTACATGATTTCCGATGCGGCGGAATTCGAATGGTTTGCACAATTCGTGAATGCGGGCAACAGCACGGCAAATGCCGTATTGACTCAAAATATCAACTTTAACGGAAAAGCGAGAACCGCGTTCGGCATTTATGATTATGCGGACAACAACTCCGGCTATAACGGCACTTTTGACGGCCGAGGCTTTGCCGTTACGGGAATTGCGGGAGAAGGCGGAATCCTTGACTGCATAGGCCCCGACGGCGTGGTGAAAAACATAATTGCAAACGTGAACATTGCAAGCGATGCAAACATCGGCGGCATTGCAAACACAAGCAAGGGTCTTGTCGAAAACTGCCTTGTTGCGGGTTCCGTTTCAACAAGCGCGAGCTATTGCAGTTCGGCCGGCATCGTCGGACGGGCAATGACGGGCAACACCGTTCGCGGCTGCGTCAACAATGCTGCAATTTCAAACACGACAAACAGCTACGCTTCAACCATCAGCCTCGGAGGCATCGTCGGCTATACTTACGGCACGGTTGAAAACTGTTATAACACCGGTTCGATTTCTGCAAAACAGGACCGCACAACCAACAAGGGAATCGGCGGCATTGCGGGGCAGATTCATGCAACCGCAATCGTTCGCAATGTTTATAATGTCGGCAGCGTAATCGGTCCCGAAGCAGGAATCGGCGGCATTGCAGGCGTTCTTAAAGGCACGCTGCAAAACGCATATTTCCTTGAAGGCACCGCCGCAAACGGCATTTCCTCAACGGAAGGAACGCCCACGGCGGAGTATGCATCAAAAACGGCCGAGGAAATGCGCTCTGCGGAGTTTACGGCAATCCTCGGCGAAGCTTTCAACAACGACACGGACGGCATTAACGGCGGAATGCCCGTGCTGGCATGGCAGGGCGGAAGCATCGAGCAGCCGAATGAAATCGAGACTGCACTGCTGCAATATCCGGAGCTTATCCGTGATTTTGTTGACAAGACGCAAACTGTGGATATGAATGCGCTGATGAACGATGTTCAGCTCCCCCGCCCGAGTACGCTTGAGGATGCAGGCATTCTTACGGATCGTTCCAATCAAAAAGTGCTGATGGAAAGCATGAATACGGATGCATTCGAATTCTACGGCTATCACGGCATTGTTTATCGCCCGCTGCCCGGAAGCCCTGCTGTCACGGTTCAATACAGGATTTCCGTTCAGGACAGGAACACGGAGGAGATTCTCGGTTCCCGCGTGTTTGAACTTACCATCCTGCCTTTGACGGAGGCGGAGCTTGCCGAAGCGGAGCAGGTTATGCAGAGTGCCTGCACCGAGGAAGTGTATTGGAACGGAATAAAGGGCGAAAATGCGAGCAAGGACAGCGTTACGGCAAACCTTGCACCTTTCTCCGAATTGGTGCCGAACGGGAACGGCGGGTTTGA
>CALAXO010000177.1 GCA_937894955.1 uncultured Clostridia bacterium | reverse complement strand
AAAAACTCATCCGTCTTCCCCGCCCCAAAAACGTCAGGTTTCAAACCCGCAAGCGGAAGTTTTTTAATTCGAGCCGAAACAGTGCCGTAAAGAGCTTTTATTTCTGCCGCATCCGCTTCCCCGTCTGCCTTCTCGGTGAGTGTGTTCAGTGAATCCAGAAGAGCGGTGCCCTTCGCTGTTTTTGCATTGAGATAGAGTGTATCTTCAGATTCGGTGCAAACAATATCACCTTCGGGCGCACCTGCATCAATTCCGAATGATGCACAAAAACATGTTTCCTGCGGACGGGAGCATGCCAGTGACATTACAATGCCGTGCTCGCGGCGGTTCCTGTAGTATGTATCAACGGGTTCGGAAAGAAAAACTCTGTCCAGTATTTCGAAACTCTTCACGTCACACGCCCTGACGCCGAACAGAACAAAATCCTCCGTTTCACTGCGGGTATCGATAATCTCTATTGTTTTTCCGCTCAGCTTGAAATCCATCAGGTTTTCAGTCTGCGGAAAGAAAAAGTCTTTTGCACTGCGAACAGTGTTCAAAGCTGCGGAACGCATTTTGCCGTTTTGCCATTCGGAAAACTTTGCTCCGCCTGCCGTATCCTGCGGCACATACAGTTTTGCACGTTCGGCAATCGCCGCAAAGAGCGAATTCAGTTCTGATTTTGCAATTTTACGCATTGTTTCCGCTCCTTTCAACCGCAGCCGAGGGTTCAATATCGTCCTTTGTGTAGTTCACGATCGGGGCTCTGCTGCCCTCTTCCGCACCCGCCTGATATTCGCCGTAAAAGGCATTTATGTCCTTTATAAACTTTCTATTCAAAAGATGCAGCGGTATATGCTGGGGGCAAACGCGCGAACACTCACCGCAATCCGTGCAGCGTCCGGCAACGTGAAACGCACGGATTATGTGAAACAATTTTTCTTCGAAAGAATCAGCAGCGGCTTTGTTTTCAACACCTGATGCGGGGTTGTCAAACACGCATTTTTCGCAGGTGCATGCAGGGCATGCATCGCGGCAGGCATTGCAGCGAATGCAGCGAGAAAGCTCACCCTGCCAGAACACAAAGCGTTCATTCGCCGTCATTGCTTCAAGTTTTTTGACCTCATCAAAGCGGGAGTCGTCAAGCACTTTCCCATTCTCCCCGAGAAGCTCATCATAAACAACGCAGCATTTTGATTTGCAGTGAATACAGCGTTCAAGCATACATTCGTTTCTGTCGAGTGTTGTCGTTCCGTCGTAAAGAGTTTCAATGACGATATTTCCGTTTTCGTCAAAGTGGAGCTTTGCAATACCGTCAACCGCCTGCCTGATCTTGTTGATATCAACCATTCCCTCACACGGCATGCCGACCGCGTAAACCTTTTCTCGGTCGAACCTGTGTTCGGTAAGCAGCTGATTAAAGCTGTAACTGTCGCACGGTTTCAAAAAAACCGCAACTTTGCCGGCGTCCCTGCGCGTTTCGTTAACAAGGTATTTTGAGAAGTTTGCGGCGCAGAAGCCGTTGTAAACAAAGTCCCTGTCTATTTGTTCGGCTGTTGTGAAAACAGCGGGCGTAAGGTCGTAATCAAATTCGCCTCTTTTCCAGCCGAAAACTCTGCTGCATATTCCGCTGTTCAAAAGCTCTTTTGCCTTGTTTGCAAGATAATCTTGGGTTATTTGCTGCATCTCAAATCCTCCAGACGCTTGTTTTTGCCCAAGCCGGCAACCTTTTCCGCAAAATCATTCATCGTTGCTGCAAATTTTGCACCTTCCGCCGCACTGACCCATTCAACGCGGGTTCGTTCGCGCTCAATGCCGAGATAGTCAAGCATTGAAAACAGCAGCGCCATTCTGCGGCGCGTATAATAGTTTCCGGATGTATAGTGGCAATCTCCGGGATGACAGCCGCATATTATCACCCCGTCCGCTCCGCGCTGAAACGCGCGCAGAATGAACATCGGGTTCACTCTGCATGAGCAGGGAACACGGATAATTTTAACATCCGCGGGGTAACCGAGGCGATTGCTGCCCGCAAGATCCGCACCCGCATATGAGCACCAATTGCAGCAGAACGCAACTATCAAGGGTTTATATTTCCCGTTGTTATCCGTCATTGGCATATTGCATCCACCTCCGCCATGATTTGTTTGTTCATAAAGCCTCTAAGATCCATTGCTCCCGACATGCATGCAACGGTACATGCACCGCAGCCCTGGCACACCGCCTCATTCACACTTGCAACGCGGCGGATCCTTGTTGTTCTGTCCGGCATACGGAATTCCTTTTCAATGTATGTA
>CALAXO010000176.1 GCA_937894955.1 uncultured Clostridia bacterium | reverse complement strand
GGGAAGATAAGCCCCGGCAAAATCGGCATTTTCGCGCAAAAAGCTTTCCGAGGCACGCCGAATGCGCATCGGCCGCCCCTCTGCCGCATGAATGAACGGCATTTCCGCCGCGCTGTATTCTTCTGCCGTGCGATAAACAAGCTGTTTCTGTTCAAACAGCTCTTTGTCGAAAAAAACAACGCGCATCATATTCGAAAGCTCTTCCGTGTCGGCGGAATATGCAAATTCACTCAGTTCAAATTCATCTTTTGCCAACGGAAATACTTTGTTCTCAAAAAACAGACGGAAAGCGGCATATTCCTCCGCCGTTTGCAGCGGAGCTCCCATTATCTGGAATCCGCCCAAAAGATAGCTGTATACGACCGCAAGCCGCGGTGCCGTCGGATCATCCGTCCAAACAAGTCCCCGCGTATTTCCGTTCAAAATGCTGAGATAGTGTATGCTGCTCTTTTCACATTTAAGTTTTTCGGCAAGTTTTGCGCCGCGCTTCGGCTCCTGCCGCATTTTTAATGCATTCAATCCGTTCATAGTTCGTATCTTTTTCCGCTTTCCGCTGCGGGTTTGTTATTCTGTCAAAGCATATCCTGCGGGTTGACTTCAATGCCGCGATAGCATTCATCCGCACAGCCGTCGCTGAAAGCGTATATTGCATTGATTGCTGCTGCTGTATTTGCGGTGCGAACCAGCTTAATTATAACCGCATAGCGGAACAGCCCCTCCCTGCGGCGAATCGGCGCGGCACCCGCGAGTGCGAAAACAAGCTCATTTTCTGCGTTTGCGGGTTTTAATGCAGTTAAAATGGTTTTTGTCACGCCGTTTGCAAACCTTTCCGCCGCATCCGCCGCCGCGTTTTCATCGGCACAGGCGAATTGCGCCCGCACAAATACCGCAAACGGAGGAAACAGCGTCCGCAGTCGGTCTCCGATTTCGAGATTATAGAATGTTTTATAATCATGCTTCGTGCAGAGCCGTATTGCGCGGTGTCCCGGCGCGTTGGTCTGAATCACGACGCGTCCTTCTTTATCGGCACGGCCGGCACGACCCGCGACCTGAGTCAAAAGCTGAAATGTACGTTCGCTGCTGCGGAAATCCGAATGGAAAAGTGTTGAATCAGCAAACACGACGCCGACAAGCGTCACATTCGGAATATCAAGCCCCTTTGCCACCATTTGCGTGCCTATAAGCACATCAGCCTCGCGCCGCGTGAATGCATCAAGTATATCACGATGTGCGGTTTTTCCGCTTGTTGTGTCCATATCCATTCTCAAACAGCGCACATTCGGAAACACAAGTTTCAGCTGTTCCTCAACCTGCTGAGTTCCGATTCCCGTGTATTTGATGTACTCCCTGCCGCAGGACGGACAGGTTTTCGGCATTTTATAATTCGCCCCGCAATAGTGGCAGCGGAGTGACTCATCAAACCTGTGATAGGTCAATGCAACATCGCAGTTCGGGCAGGTGAACACAAATCCGCACGCGCGGCATTCGGCATGGGATGAATAACCGCGCCTGTTGAGAAACAGAATCGCCTGTTCGTGTTTCTCAAGGCATTCTTTCAGCCGCTTTATCATCAAGCTCGAAAAAATGCTGTTGTTACCGCTCAAAAACTCCTCGCGCATGTCAACAACATCAACTTTCGGCATCGGAACGCCGTTTATTCTGTCCGGCATTTCCAGCAGTATGTATCTGCCCCGCTTTGCACGACAGTATGTTGTGATCGACGGAGTCGCACTGCCGAGAACCAATTTTGCACCGCAGAGCTTAACCCGGCGCAGTGCAGCTTCGGCAGCGGAATACTTTGGAGTTATTTCGGAATAATAGCTCGGTTCATGTTCTTCGTCGATTATGATAATACGCAGATTTTCCACCGGCGCAAACACCGCCGACCTTGCGCCGACAACGACCCTTGCCTTGCCGAAACGTATCCGCCGCCATTCGTCAAAACGTTCACCGTCGCTCAAATGGCTGTGCAGAACGGCAACATTGTTTCCGAATCTGCTTCTGAATCTATCCGTTGTCTGCGGTGTCAATGATATTTCCGGGACAAGAACAATTGCGCCGCCGCCGTTTTCAAGCACGTCCGCAATTGCCTGCATATAAACTTCGGTCTTTCCGCTCCCCGTGACACCGTGAAGAAGCAGACAGCTTCCGGCATCGGCGGATTTGATTTTTTCAAGTGCGTTTTGCTGCGCCGGAAGAAGCGGCAGCGGCTCCGTCGACTGAATATCTCTGTTTGCAAAAGGATTTCGATAGGTTTCGCGCCCTTGTTCAACAAGAATGCCCTTTTTTACAAGTGCGGCAACAGCTGCGCCCGCACCGGGCACGAACGCATTTATATCGCTTGCGGAAAGCTCCGCTCTGCCCGATAAAAGCAGAGAAAAAACTTCAAACTGCTTCGGCGCGCGCGGCGTTCCGTCTTTTTTCAGCATTGAAGCGCGCACGGCATCAATGTCAAGATTGTCGGCAATGTGCAGAGTGCGCACCTTTTTTTCTTTGACTTTTGAACCGCGCAGCGCGGCGGGAATCATGACCCGAAGTGCATCGGCGGTTGTGCAATGGTACGCTTTGCACATCCAATCCGCAAGCTTGAGCTGATCGGGCAGCAGCACCGAGTATGGTTCAATCGTTCGCACAACAGATTTAAGCTCACGCTCCGTTCCCGGTTCATCAACAAGTTTAAGCACAAAGCCCTCAATCGGTCGGTTCCCTCGCCCGAACGGAACGATAACGCGCTGCCCTTCGCACAGACTGATTTCTTCCGGAACGGCATAAGTAAACAGCCTGTTTACATTGGCATTTGAAATATCAACTATTACCCTTGCAAACATGCTGTTCACCCCCGCCTTTCGGCGCATAACATATAAAGCTTGATTTGAATGTTCCGCAGTTACGGATTATTTTTCGGAAGTCTGATAGTATTCGGCAGGATACCTGACGCAGAGCTCGCCGTTGTACAGTTCGTCAACCGCCTTTGCAACAGGCTTTTTGTCGTATGATTCTTCCTTTGAAACAAGCAGCTGCCTTGCGCGTTTCGCAACAACTGTTACGAGCATATAGCGGCAGCCCGCAATGTTTTCCAGTTCAACAACCGGCGGATGGTTCATTTGGTGACTCATTGTGTTACCTCCAACAGTATGTATTCGATTTATTTAACGCTCAATTTAAAACTATTGTACGGTTATTATGCAGTTTTGCCTTCCGCTGCACCGTTCGTCACTCGGAAAAGGTTTCGCCGAGCAGCGCGGGCAAAAGCTCGCGGTTATATTCGGGAGTGCATCTGACGGCATTGAGTATGCATTCGATGTTTTGAACGGCCGATTCAATTTCATCGTTCACAACAACATAGTCGTATTTCGGAATGTATTCAAGTTCCGTTCTCGCCTCTTCAAACCTTCGGGCAACCGCTTCTGGATTCTCCGTTCCTCTGCCTACAAGCCGCCTGTGCAGCTCCGCCAGTGAAGGCGGAGCGATAAAAATCGTTATTGCATCGGGGCAATTGTTCTTAACGTGCATTGCGCCTTTGACATCGATATCAAGCAAAACGCTTATGCCTTCGCTGCGCTTTGATTCAACGTAGCTCCTCGGTGTGCCGTAGTAATTTTTGCCGAACACACGCATATATTCGAGAAATTCTCCCTTTTCTATCATTGCGTCGAATTCCTCGGTTGTTTTATAAAAATAGTTCACGCCTTCCGCCTCGCCTTCACGCATTGCGCGGGTCGTTGCAGAAACGGAGAAGCAGATGTTGTCATGTTTTTCAAGCAATCTGTTTGCAACAGTGCCTTTGCCGACGCCGGAAGGGCCGGAAATGACGATCAGCAGGCCGCGTTTTTTCATCATAGTGTTTGTACCCTCTTTATTTCTTTTGATGCCCTTGTGTAAACCGCACACAGCACTGTTGTCGAATCACGGAACGAATACCGAAATTCGGTTTCAGGTTCATTCGAAGTTCTGTACCTGTTCGCGCATCTTCTCAATCTCGGCTTTGCCGTCGATAACAAGAGACGCAATTGTTTTATCGTTCGCTTTTGAACCGATGGTGTTGAACTCGCGATTCATTTCCTGAACGATGAAATCCAGTTTTCTGCCGACAGAGCCGCTGTTTTCAAGCAGTTCGCCTGCCGCGGCAATATGACTCGAAAGACGAACAAGTTCCTCATCGATGCTGACTTTATCCGCGAACAGCGCAATCTCGGTTGCAAGGCGCGCCCTGTCGATTTCCGCTTCGGAGAGCAGACTTTCAATGCGTTCGTTAAGCTTTTTTCGCTGTTCTTCAACAACAAGCGGGGCGCGTTCAGTAATTTTTTCGCGAATATCCGCAATCACGCCGAGCCGCATTTCTACATCGGAAGAAAGTCTTTCACCTTCACGCATACGCATTGCGATAAGCTCGTCTGCGGCGCGGGTCAAGGCGTCTTTCATAAGCTCCTCAAGCGCGGGCCTGTCGTCGTCGGTCTCTGTCACGGAAACGATATCCGTCAGTCTCAATGCACGCGACAGTGTCAGATCGTTTTCAATGCCGAGTTCCTCCGCCGCCTGCCGGGCAGCGGTCATGTATGCCGAAAGCATCGGCATGTTTATTTCAACTTTTTTTGAATCGCTCCGCGTGTTGCGGTAATTGGCAAAAATGTCAACATGGCCGCGCGCAAGCATTGTGCCGAGCGTGTTCCGCGCCGTGTCCTCAAGAAAGGCAAGCGAGCGCGGCATTCTGAACGCAAGATCCAAAAAGCGATGATTGACCGATTTAAGTTCAATCGACAATTCGCGGCCGTCTTTTGAAACGACCGCATGACCGAACCCTGTCATGCTTCTTGCCACTTTGCACCTCCGAAATGCGGAGCAACACATGCCCCAAATCGCTTTATTATACCATAGAAACACAGATGTGAAAAGAGCCGAAATCGGTATATTCATTCAAAACGGGTTTTGAGATGGATTTTAAACGTTAAACATTGAATTTGTCAGGATCGATGTTTTATTCTTGACATTCTGCGGGCAGATGCTAAAATATAATATGCGGCAGAGAATTGGCATTCATCGTTTTCCGCCGCAAAGCAAAACTCAGGAGGAACACATGAAAACTCGTAAACTGACGGCTGTTCTGCTCGCGCTCATCATGGCGTTTGCAGTCCTTCCCGCTGCCGCTTTTGCGGAAAACATCGAAGTCATTGCAGGCGAAGCAGCAGCAATGCGCAAACTCGACAACGCTTGGGCGGCACTCGATGCAGCC
>CALAXO010000175.1 GCA_937894955.1 uncultured Clostridia bacterium | reverse complement strand
AATGTCCGACCCCGCAAAGGATGTTGATGTTTGGCAGCGCACGGAGAGCGGGCGGATTCAGCTGATTCGTTTGGGCGGCACCGTTGTTACCGGGCAGCAGCTCAGGAACGCACTCAAACTCCGCAGCACCAATGTTAAGTTTTCAATCACGCAGGCGAATGTTAAAATCACCTGCTTTGGCTTTGGGCACGGCGTCGGCATGAGCCAGTGCGGCGCAAATGCAATGGCAAAAAACGGCAGCAGTTTCGATGAGATTTTGCGGCATTACTATACCGGAGTGGACATAGAACGGTTTGAAGTTGACAGCGGGGAGCTGTGTCTGCTTCCGGAGCAGACCAATGAATAGAACAGAAGCACCGAATCGCAGGGTTCGGTGCTTTAATTTTGAAAACAGTCTTCAAGGGGGTATTTTCGAATAATTTGATTGACGTTCCGAATTGTATATGCTATTATAACTTCAGGAAGAGAATTAGGAATTAGAAATTAGGAAGGAGGAATTAGGAATGAAGACAAAAAGGGTTTGGATATTCATAATCATATTTGCAGTGCTCGCTGCTGCCGTTTTGACTGTGCCGATCCCAAAGGCGGCACTTGACGACGGCGGAACGCGGGAATATGCGGCGCTGACATACCGCATTGTTAAACGGAAAAAGTTTTACGCTTACGGAACATACGAAAAAACAAAGGTTTATTTCGGAAAGGATCTCAAAAAAACGCTTGATGAGCTTTGGGCAGAGGAAGCAGAGGGCATTGAGCATGTTTTTGATGCGGAAATTACGGAGATTAACGGAAGCGTTGTTACGGTTCGTCCCGCTGCGGGCACGGCGGAAGCCGCAAGCAGCGATAGAATCCAATTCGGCACAAGCAGTCTTGAACGGATCGGATTTAATGTCGGGACGGTTGTGCAGGTGACGTACAGGGGCGGCATAAGAGAAACTTATCCCGCGCAGATAAACGCAATAAGCCGGAAAAATGCGGACGATTTGAGGGACAGAGACTTTGATGGGGAATGGCTGGACAAATCAACGGCCGAAAAAATCGAAAATGATTCGACCGGCCACGTTATAATTACAAGAATATATGCGGATTGTTTCTTTGCAAGTCCCGTTATCCCATCGTCCTATGAACTGAAGCTTAACGGCAGGCTTTCGGATGAATACTGCGTCGGCGATCAAGTTATATGCAAGGTGGAAAACTACTGTGCGGACAGCGAAGACGAGCGTCACGAAGCGGATGTTTTGTCCGTTGAGCCGAGCGATTGGGTACCCGATCTTTATGTTGCCTACAAGCCCGTTGTTTACCTCTATCCCGAAACGGAAACGGATGTTTATGTGAATCTTGAGCTTGACGGTGCGCTGACATGCACATATCCGAAATACAAAAACGGGTGGCGCGTGAAAGCTTCCCCGAACGGAGTGCTGACCGATGAAAACGGCACGGAATACAATTACCTCTATTGGGAGGGGGAAACGAATGCGC
>CALAXO010000174.1 GCA_937894955.1 uncultured Clostridia bacterium | reverse complement strand
ATTGTGCGTTATCTTCCGGAAACGGGAACATTGCTTTTCAGGATAACGTCATGCGAACCGCCTTCAACTATGCTTGTTGAAGAAACGAGCGTCAGCTTTGCATTTTTGCGCAGATCCGTAAGGTTCAGCACGCCGCAGTTGCACATTGTCGAACGAACCTTGCCGAGGGTGACTGCAAGATTATCCTTCAGGCTGCCCGCATAGGGAACATAAGCATCAACGCCTTCTTCAAAGCTGAGCTTTGCCGCGCCGCCCATGTCGTAACGCTGCCAATTACGTGCGCGGTTCGAGCCTTCGCCCCAGTATTCCTTATAGTAGTTGCCGTTAATGCGGATTTTCGGAGTGGGGCTTTCGTCGAAGCGGGAGAAATACCTTCCGAGCATCACGAAATCCGCGCCCATTGCAAGCGCAAGGGTGATGTGGTAATCGTGGACGATGCCGCCGTCGGAGCAGATGGGAACATAAATGCCCGTTTCCTCATAATACTCATCGCGTGCGCGTGCAACATCGAGCATTGCGGTCGCCTGTCCTCTGCCGATGCCCTTCTGTTCGCGTGTAATGCAAATGGAACCGCCGCCGATACCGACTTTTACAAAGTCCGCACCGCATTCCGCAAGATAGCGGAAACCGTCGCCGTCAACAACGTTGCCCGCACCGACTTTGACGCTGTCACCGTATTTTTCGCGGATGAAGTCAATGGTCAGCTTCTGCCACTCGGTGTAGCCCTCGGAGGAGTCTATGCAAAGTGCATCAACGCCTGCTTCAACAAGCGCGGGAACGCGCTCCGCATAGTCGCGGGTGTTGATGCCCGCGCCGACAAGGTAACGCTTGCTGCTGTCGATCGATTCGAGCGGATT
The DNA here is from genome assembly GCA_937894955.1 of uncultured Clostridia bacterium. Taxonomy (GTDB): domain Bacteria; phylum Bacillota; class Clostridia; order Christensenellales; family CAG-138; genus PeH17. Next base: position 8,567 of record CALAXO010000174.1, on the reverse strand, counting down.
AGCCTTATGGTTGGAATAGTCTTTACGAAAAACAAAAAACTTAAGGTGCCCCCTGCTGTCTACAATGGGAAGGGAGTTGATTTTGTGATCCCAAATGATATCGTTTGCAATCTTAAGGGTAATATCCTCGGTTGCATAAACAAGACGGCTGAGCGGAGTCATGAACTCGGAGACCTTCGTGTCAAGAGGCATTCGGCTGATACGATAGTCCTTGTCTGTAACAATACCTACGAGCTTGCCCGTGCCTGTGCCGTCCGCCGTGATTGCAACGGTGGAATGCCCGGTGAGGTCATGGAGCTCAAGAACGTCTTTAAGCGTTGCGTCGGGGCGAAGGTTGGAATCGCTCTTCACAAAGCCCGCCTTATGTCCCTTTACATTGCGCACCATCTGAGCCTGATCCTCAATGGATTGGGAGCCGTAGATGAAAGAAATTCCGCCCTCCTGCGCAAGTGCGATCGCCATCGTATCGTTTGATACGGACTGCATGATTGCGGATACCATGGGAGTGTTGATCGAAACGGCAGGTTCTTCACCTCTGCGGAATTTAACAAGAGGGGTGCGCAGACTGACGTTTGCGGGAATGCATTCCCTGGAGGAATATCCGGGAACGAGCAGATATTCGCCGAAAGTGCGTGAAGGTTCGCTGTAGATGAATGCCATAACAGTTTTTTCCTTTCTGTTTTTATGTTTCCGTTTTTTGTTCGGCCGTCCTTCCGGGCTTTTTACGGTCCTTCCGGGCTTGGTATTTTCAGCCCTTTCGGGCTTTTGTTTCAGGAATTTAATAATTTAATTATTCGTTCAGCCGACCGCAATGCGGCCGGCAATTTCAGCGGTTCGCTCACTTTGCATTCCGTGCATTCAGCTCGTGTTCCGCGCAGTCCACAAGGTTTGTCATGAGCATTGCAACGGTCATCGGGCCCACACCGCCGACAGCTTTTGTGATATAGCTTGCTTTTTTTGAAACATTTTCAAAGTCAACATCGCCGTAGAGCCTGCCGTCTATATTGGTCTGTCCGATGTCGATAACAACCGCACCGTCCTTGACCATATCCGCCTTAATAAGCCCCGCCGAACCCGCAGCAACGATAAGAATATCGGCATTTTTGGTTATGTCGCCGAGATTCTGAGTCTTTGTGTGGCAAACCGAAACCGTTGCGTTGCGGTTCAGCAGACAGATTGCAATCGGCCTGCCCACCAATACGGATTTTCCGACAACAACCGTGTGTTTGGACATTATGTCTATGCCTGTTTCATCCAGAATACGGATAACGGCGCGCGGGGTGCAGGCAATGACGGCAGGCTCGCCGTTCAAAAGCTTGCCCGCGTTGCAAAAATGCAGACCGTCAATATCCTTTTCGGGGTCAATGGCATCAAGAACGGTTTTTGTGTCCATGCTGTCCGGCAGAGGCATCTGAACCAGAATGCCGTGAACCGATTCATCCGCATTAAGCTTTTGAACAAGCTCTATCACCCGCTGCTGCGAAACATCTTCCACAAGATGATAGGTCACGCATTCCATGCCGAGTCTTATCGCCGCATTTTCTTTCAGCGTGACATAGCGTTTGGTCATTTCCTCCGTGCCCACGTGAATGATTGCAACACGCGGAATAACACCCTTCGCCTTAAGCACCGCCACCCGCGTTGTAAGTTCCGAATAGACCTGCGCTGCAATTGCGCGGCCGTCGATTATCTGTGCGCTCATATTTTCCCCTTTCCGTCTGCATTTTCCAACCCGACCGCATTATTCGCGGTTTTGTGCGGATTGAAATTGACTCATTATACACCAAACGGCCGAATAATTAAAGCCCGTTTTTTCGGCTTGGTGCATATATTTCCGCAAACCGCGCTTCATTTATGCCGAGACGGCATGCCGAAACGGTGCGTTTTGCCCGGTTTGCCGTGTTTTCGGAGTATTTCGAATATTCTGATTTTCTTGCAGAAAAGGCTTGTGTCTGCCGCTCTTTTCCTGCAAAGTCCGCCTTCGGCCGAAGCGTTTTAGGTTACAGCCTGAAGTAATCCACTGCACCGCGGAAGATCGCCGATTCATCATTTCCGGGTACGTTTTTGTAAAGATTTTTTCCGTATCTTTCGCTGTGTGCCATCTTTCCGAACACCCTTCCGTCCGCAGAAGTGATACCCTCAACGGCAAGCACGGAGCCGTTCGGGTTTATCTCGGTGCGCATGGAGGCTCTGCCGAATGCATCGCAGTAAACCGTTGCAATCTGTCCGTTTTCAACAAGCCTTTTCAGCAGCTCATCGGGGCAAACGAATCTTCCCTCGCCGTGGGACACGGGAACGAGTGAAACTTCACCCGGTTCACGGTACATAAGCCACGGGGACAGGTTGGAAACCGTGCGGGTATGCACAAGGCGCGAACGATGCAGCCCGATCGTGTTATATGTCAGAGTGGGGCAGTTTTCATCCGTGTGAATGATTTTTCCGAAAGGCACAAGTCCGAGTTTTATCAACGCCTGGAACCCGTTGCAAATGCCGAGAATCAATCCGTCGCGACGGTTGAGCAGCCGTTCGATCGCCTCCGCCGCGCGGGCATTGCGCATGAAGGATTCAATGAGCTTTGCGCTGCCCTCGGGTTCGTCTCCGCCGGAAAAACCGCCGGGAATGAACAAAATTTGTGAATCATCCAACCTGTTCGCAAATGCGTTGACGGATTCCTCAATGCCTTTTGCTGTAATGTTGTTGATAACAAGCACTTCCGCTTCCGCTCCCGCAAGGCGCATTGCCCGTGCGGAATCCATTTCGCAGTTCGTACCGGGGAAAACCGGAATCAGCACACGCGGGCGTGCATATCTGCCGTTCGGCTTTATCATCGGTGCATTCCTTCGGAAAGAGGCGATTTCAACAGGTGTTTCGTCCGTTGTTTTATGTCTGTAAACCGGTTCAAGTTTTTTGTCGTAAACTTCGAACAGCGGAGCAAGTGCAGCGCTTTCGTCCCTGTATTCGAACGCAAATTCCGACATTGTTGTGCCGAGTTCGAGCCCGTTCGGGATTTGTTCCGTGCAGCCTTCCGCAATTTCAAGTATGAGTGCGCCGTAATTGCGGCGGAACAGTTCTTCCTGCGGAAATTCGGGATTCAGGCGAACACCGATTCCGTTGCCGAGAGCGGCTTTGAACAGACCTTCCGCCGCGCCGCCCTTATCGACTGCCCATGCGGAAAGCACGCTGCCGCTGCGTATCAGGCGCGTTGCAAGCGCAAAATTCGTGCGAAGAGAGTCCGCTGCGGGAAGATCGTTTTCGTCCGGTTCGGCCGGCAGGAAAACAAGCCTTGAGCCGGGCTTTTTAAATTCCGGAGAGATGATATTTCCTGCCTTATCCGCTGCAATTGCAAACGAAACAAGCGTCGGCGGAACCGTTATGTTTTCAAAAGTGCCGCTCATGGAGTCCTTGCCGCCGATTGCCGCAAGCCTCAGTCCGAGTTGTGCACGCAGTGCTCCCAACAGTGCGGCAAGGGGTTTGCCCCAGCGCACGGGATCACTGCCGAGCTTTTCAAAGTATTCCTGGAATGTCAGCCAGCAGTTTTCCGTTGATGCACCCGCCGCAACAAGCTTTGCAACGGAAGTCACAACCGCGCAGTACGCCGCGCCGAACGGATCTTCCGCCGAATAATGCGGGTCAAAGCCGTATGCCATGACGGAGCAGGTGTCCGTTTCGCTTCCGCGAACGGGCAGCTTTGCAGCCATTGCCTGAGTCGGCGTCAGCATATTCTTTCCGCCGAAAGGCATAAGCACCGTTGCCGCGCCGATGGTTGAATCAAACCGCTCCGCAAGTCCCTGCCGCGAGCATATGTTGATATTCGAAACGCATTCCGCAAGCCTTTCCCCAAAGGAAAGTTCTGCTTTTTTTCCCGTTTCGGGACTGTTTTTTCGGGCGGAACAATCCGAAAGGCCGCACTTTTGAACCTTGGCGCGCATATGCTTCACCGCACCGTTCGTGTTCAGAAAGTCGCGGGAAAGATCGACGATTTTTTCCCCGTTCCAATGCATGACCATGCGCCCGGTATCCGTAACGCGGGCAACAACGGTTGCTTCAAGGTTTTCGCCGTTTGCAAGCGCAAGGAATTTTTCGCAGTCCTCCGCCGCAACAACAACCGCCATGCGTTCCTGAGATTCGCTGATGGCAAGCTCCGTGCCGTCAAGCCCGGCATATTTTTTCGGAACCCTGTCAAGTTCAATATCCAGTCCGTCCGCAAGCTCGCCGATTGCGACGGAAACGCCGCCCGCACCGAAATCGTTGCAGCATTTTATCAACGTTGAAGCTTCCGGGTTCAGGAACAGCCTTTGCAGTTTGCGTTCCTCTGGCGCATTGCCTTTTTGAACCTCCGCTCCGCATGTTTCAAGAGATGATATATTATGTGATTTGCTTGAGCCCGTTGCGCCGCCGCAGCCGTCGCGTCCCGTTCTTCCGCCGAGAAGAATCACGGCATCGCCCGCAGCGGGTTTTTCGCGGCGGACATTCCGTTCGGGTGCCGCACCGACAACAGCTCCGATTTCCATATGCTTTGCAAGATAGCCGTCATGGTAAACTTCATCCACAAGGCCCGTTGCAATGCCGATCTGATTGCCGTAGGAGCTGTAGCCCTGCGCCGCCGTTGCGGCAAGCTTTCTTTGGGGAAGCTTGCCGCGGATGGTACTTTCAATCGGGGCAAGCGGGTTTGCGCCGCCCGTCACGCGCATTGCATGATAAACATAGCTCCGTCCGGAAAGGGGATCGCGTATCGCACCGCCGATGCAGGTTGCCGCACCGCCGAAGGGTTCGATCTCCGTTGGGTGGTTGTGCGTTTCGTTTTTAAAAAGCATCAGCCACGGTTCCTCAACGCCGTCGGCATCGACCTTTATCTTCACGGTGCAGGCATTGATTTCGTCCGACTCGTCAAGATTGCGCAATTCGCCGCTTTTTTTAAGTGCCTTTGCCGCAACGCAGGCAATATCCATGAGGCATACGGGCTTTTTGTCCCCGATGCTTTCGCGAAGAGCAAGGTATTTTTCGAATTCATGCCGAACACGTTCATCCTCGAATTCAACATCCGTCAAATGCGTGTTAAAGGTTGTGTGGCGGCAATGATCCGACCAATATGTGTCGATAACGCGGAGTTCGGTCAGCGTCGGCTCACGATTTTCTGTTTTAAAATAGACTTTAAGGCACTCCGCATCCGCCTCATCCATTGCAAGCCCGTAAAGCGCGATAAGCTCCTTTGCAGGGGTGTCAAACAGCTTTACGCGCGGCGGCTGAGCAGGCTCGTCGCAGCGCATTGCAAGCGTGTCACAGCATTCAAGCGCGGCTTCGCGCGAATCCACGGGGTTGATAATGTATGCCTTTATCCTGTTCAGTTCTTCGGATGTAAGACTGCCCGAAAGCATGTATACGGCGGCCGAACGCACTGCCGGCCTTTCGCACTGCGCAACAAGGCTTATGCACTGCGCTGCGGAATCCGCCCGCTGGTCGAACTGCCCGGGCAGATATTCAACCGCAAAAACTTTTGCACCCGCCGCATTGCCGCAGATTTCCGCACGGAATTCAGCTTCCGTATAGGTTCTGTCAACCTGCGGTTCGGAAAAAACGGTTTCGATGCAGGCATTGAACGTTGCTTCGTCCACACCCTCCGCGTCATACCTGTTGATGATGCGAACCCCTTCAAGCGTGCAGATCCCGAGAAATTCGCGAATATCCTTCGCAAGCCCTTCCGCCGCTTCCGAAAATTCGGGGCGTTTTTCGCTGTAAATTCTGTAAACCATTCTGTTGTCTCCCGTTAATTTTTCCGTATTCCGTAATGTTCGTTCTTTCGGCAAATGCCGGCGTTTACCCGTTTTTCAAACGACTTTCGCGCAATGCGGAAAGTCCGATGTCGCTTCTTGAATATTTTCCGTCGAAATGCACCCGTTCGGCTGCCGCATATGCCGCACGAACCGCCTCTTCAAGCGTGTCGCGAACGGCCGTGATGCCGAGCACGCGCCCGCCGCTTGTAACGAATTCGCTGCCGTCGGGTGTGCCGAGTTTTGTTCCCGCATGGAAAATGCAGACCGCGCAGTCTGCTTCAACATCACCGTCAAAGGTGATGAGTTTGCCCTTTTCGTATTTTTCCGGATAGCCTCCGCTTGCAAGCACAAGGCAGCAGGAGGATTTGTCGGAAAGCCTGATCTCGCATTTGTCAAGCGTCCCCGCCTGCGTCGCAATCATTATTTCAAGCAGGTCGCCTTCAACAAGGGGCAGCACCGCCTGCGTTTCCGGATCGCCGAAACGGCAATTGTATTCAATAACACGCGGGCCGTTCGGTGTGAGCATAAGCCCGAAATACAGGCACCCGCGGAAAGTCCGTCCCTCGGCATTCATTGCGTTCAGCGTGGGGAGGATGATGCTTTGCATAACCTGCTCCTCCGCCGCTTTTGTGTAAAAAGGATTCGGTGCAATAACGCCCATGCCGCCGGTGTTCAGCCCCGTATCGCCGTCGCCCGCACGCTTATGATCCATTGAAGAAAGCAGGGGAACGACCGTTTTTCCGTCCGTAAACGCAAGCACGGAAACCTCGGGGCCGGTCAGGAACTCTTCAACAACGACGGTTGCGCCGCTCCTGCCGAATTTGCCGCCCCGCATCATGTCGTTCACGGCTTCAATCGCTTCATCGTGAGTTTTTGCAATTATAACGCCCTTGCCGAGAGCAAGCCCGTCCGCTTTGACAACGACGGGAAGGCTGTGGTGCGCCGCATATCCGGCCGCAGCATCGGCATCCGAAAAGACCTTGTATTCGGCCGTCGGAATTCCGTATTTCTGCATGAGTTCCTTTGAAAAAGCCTTGCTGCCCTCGATTATTGCCGCAGCCTTGCTCGGACCGAAGCATTGAATGCCCTTTTCACGCAGCATGTCGCAAAGCCCCATAACGAGAGGATCGTCCGGAAGCGAAGTCAATTTCGTTTTTCAGCACAAAATCAACAATTCTTTCCAAGTCCGTTGCTGCAATGCCCGTGCAGTTCACCGGGCACGAATCGCCGCCCGCATGTTCGCGGGAAATTCCGCCGTTTCCGGGAAGCGCATATATCTTTCCCGCTCTGCGGCTTTGAGCAAGCCGCCTGATTATCGCATGTTCGCGTCCGCCGCCGCCTATGACGGCAATATTGAGTTTATCCTTTGTTATCTGCATTTTTTACTCTAAATTCCGTTCCTTGTTCCGTCCCTTCCGCATGTTCCGCACCTGCATCGGGAAACCATGTCCGTTTATATACCTGTTTGATTGTCCGTTCGTTTCCGTCCGCCCGGCGCACCGCCGAGTACCGAACAGGTTCGAACGAACCGCTCCGTTAAAAATCAATGGTGGAAGAGGCGAAGTCCGGTAAATGCCATTACCATGCCGTGCTTGTTGCATGCCTCAATAACGGCATCATCGCGCACCGAACCGCCGGGCTGAGCAATATAGGCAACGCCGCTGCGGAAAGCACGCTCGATATTATCGCCGAACGGGAAGAACGCATCGCTTGCAAGTGCGGTTTCGCCGAACCTGCTCAGCCACTCCCGCTTCTGTTCCTTTGTCATCGGCTCGGGGCGGCGGGTGAAGAAATTCTGCCAATTTCCGTCGTCAAGCACGTCTCCGCATTCATCCTCGTTTAAATACAAATCAATTGCATTATCGCGGTTGGGGCGCGGGATATCCGCACGGAACGGCAGGTTCAGCACGGAAGGATGTGAACGCAGGTGCCAAAGGTCGGCTTTATTTCCCGCAAGGCGTGTGCAGTGAATGCGTGATTGCTGACCCGCACCCACTCCGATCGTTTGCCCGTTTTCAACATAGCAAACGGAGTTGGACTGGGTGTATTTAAGCGTGATAAGCGCAATAACAAGGTCGCGTTTCGCACTTTCGGGCAGGTTTTTGTTTTCGGTCACAATATTTGAAAGCAGGCTTTCGTCAATTGTTGAATCGTTGCGCCCCTGTTCGAATTTGATGCCGAACACCGTCCGCGTTTCAATGGGAGCAGGAACATAGTTTTCGTCGATTTTAATCACCGTGTACGCGCCTTTTTTCTTTGCGGAAAGAATCTCCAACGCCTCCGCATCGTAATCCGGAGCAATAATGCCGTCCGAAACTTCATGCTTCAAAACTTTCGCAAGCGAAACATCGACCCTGTCGCTGACGGCGATAAAATCTCCGAACGAGCTCATTCTGTCCGCACCTCTTGCGCGGATATAGGCACAGGCAAGGGGAGAAAGTTCTGTTGTTTCGTCAACAAAATACATTTTGCGAAGCGTCTCGTCCGGCGGGAGGCCGACGGCCGCACCTGCCGGGCTGACGTGTTTGAACGATGCCGCCGCAGGAAGTCCCGTTGCGGTGCGAAGTTCTCTGACGAGCTGCCACCCGTTGAGCGCGTCAAGAAGGTTTATATAGCCCGCTCTGCCGTTCAAAACGGCAATCGGCAATTCGCCGTCAATTGAAATTGCAGCGGGTTTCTGATTGGGGTTGCAGCCGTATTTAAGTTCGTATCGCATGTTTGCCTCCGTTAGTATTTAGTATGTTCGGTTTAATTCGGTTAAGGTTAAGGTTTATGGTTTACGGTTCATTTTCGCCC
>CALAXO010000173.1 GCA_937894955.1 uncultured Clostridia bacterium | reverse complement strand
GTTTTGGTATATTTTTCAGTTCTGTCCGAACTCCGAATGAAACGGTTATAAAGGAATCGATTTGAACATTTCTGCTGCCCCAAATAAAAACGGTTTATCTTTCTGCATCTTTATGGTATAATGTTACTGTTACTAAGGGAGAGCGGTCAATATGCTGAAATGCACTCGGCTGCATCCGACATTGGAGGAAAAATTTGAATCTGTTTCTCAGCAAAATTCTCGCAGGATTTGTAATCGGTGCGGGAGCAATCATTCCCGGACTCAGCGGCGGGATTCTTGCCGTTTCAATGGGTCTGTATCAGCCGACGATCGAAGCTGTCACCGGTTTTTTCAAGGCACCAAAAAAGAATTTAAATTTCCTGCTTCCGCTCGGCATCGGCGGCGTTATCGGTTTTGCGGTTTTCATGTTTTTGATCGACAGTCTGTTTGCAAAATATCAGACGGAAGTCGTCTGCCTTTTTATGGGGCTTGTTATCGGCAGCATTCCCACTTTTCTTAAAGAAGCAAACAGTGATGAACCGTTTAAAAAGACTAATTGGCTCTATATTATCCTTGGCTTTGCGTTTGCAATAACACTTGTTTTGCTTGGATTTTTTGCGGGTGAATCCGGTACCGGAGCAGTCGCGGCAAGCCGCGAGCTTACTCCTCTGCTTGCTGCGCTTTGCGGCGGGATAATCATGATCGGCACAGTTCTTCCGGGCGTGAGTACATCGTTCATACTTATAAACATGAACGTTTATAAGAGCTTCATGGAAGTGTTCACTAAATTCCTCAGCAATCCCGGGCAGAATATCATCCTCGGCCTGTCCGCTCTTGCAGGAATTTTTATCGTTGCGATTCCGATGCTGCTGATTGTTCGGAAAGTGCTTAATCGTTTCCATCGCCAATCCTTCTATGCATTGTTTGGCATACTGATTGCAACAATTGTCGGTTGCGTAATACAGGAAGTTATGCGCAACCAAGCCGGCATCAGTTACCTGAGGATTGTGGTTCTTGTTGTTCTGTTTGCCGGCGGCGTTGCAGCATCCTATGCTATGGACAGCGCAATGAAAAAGCTTGAGTTAAAAGAAGGGCAATCGGCTGTGATCGAGTAGTTCGCACCGTTCGCTCAGCATTCTGTATTTAAGTTTTGAGGTTCAAAACAAATCTGCGTTTTTGAACCTCTTTTGTGTGAAAACCAAGCAATAACACCGGCAGAACACATCGATGTATCCTTTCGGTGTTGATTGCGTACATATTATCAGCCAATACCGGCAGACACGTCATCTGCCGGTATTGTTTTTTGCTTTACGGATGACTCATTCGTTCGGCTTTTTAACCGATTAGATTAATACATGCCTGCGCCGCCCATGGGGGGTTCGGGCGCTTCGGGCTTGGGAATATCGCAAACAATGCTTTCTGTGGTCAGTACCATTGCCGCAACGGAAGCAGCATTCTGGAGTGCGCTCCTTGTGACCTTGGTGGGATCGATAATGCCCTTTTCGACCATCATACCGTATTCATTCTTTGCTGCATCGTAGCCATAGCCGGGCTTGCCCGCACTGCGGACGTTTGCAACGATAACGCTGCCTTCAAGACCCGCATTTGCGCTGATCTGGCGGATGGGTTCCTCAAGAGCGCGGACGATAATTGCAACGCCGGTGCGGAAGTCGCCTTCGTTCTTTGTCTCAAGCACCTTAACCCTGTCGATAACGCTGAGAAGCGCAATACCGCCGCCGGGTACGATGCCCTCTTCAACCGCAGCGCGGGTTGCGTTAAGAGCGTCCTCTATGCGCATTTTAATCTCCTTCATTTCGGGTTCGGTTGCGGCACCGACGGAAATTACAGCAACGCCGCCTGCAAGCTTCGCAAGGCGTTCCTGGAGTTTTTCTTTATCGTATTCGGAAGTTGTTTCCGCAATCTGAGCACGAATTTGCTTTACGCGTGCAGCAATAGCTTCCTGATTGCCTGCACCCTCGACAATGGTGGTGTTCTCTTTGTCAACACGAACCTGGCGTGCCCTGCCGAGCTGATTAAGCGTGGTTTCTTTAAGATCCATTCCG
>CALAXO010000172.1 GCA_937894955.1 uncultured Clostridia bacterium | reverse complement strand
CTGTGCCTCGGTCAGCTGAAGTTTTTGCAGCGGAAAATCAAACTCCGCAAGTATCACTGCGCCGGTGATGGAGATTCCGCTTTCGACCGGATGCGTCAAAACACGGATAACGATTCCGCCCAAAAGGGGCAGAAGAATTCCCGCAATCAAAATGCAATCAACAATTCTGAAGCCAACGGAGGGTCTTTTTTCGGGTGCATGAGCGGACGAACCGCACCGTGCGTTTTCATTTGCAGAAACGTTCATATTTTTCTTAAACAAAGCTTTTAAAGCAAAACTGTTGACAATAACCGAAAACGCTAAAACTATTTGTCTGAACCGCCGTCGGTTTGAAAATCCTCACGATGAGTGAGCCTGTATGCGGCGATGGTGAGCCGCGGAAAAAGAAACGGAACGAGTGCCGCAATTGTGTTGAAGCAGCTCAGTGCAACACCGAGGATCATAAACACAAGCAGCATCAGCGTGCGCATGGAGTGGGAAAAACGAACCTTGCGCTTTACTTCATCCTGCTGAAGGGTCACGCTGTGGGAAACGGTTTGCGCCATAAGAAAGAAGTTGAGCACTGCACCGAAAGTTCCGAGCAAAGTTCCGAACAGTACTGGAAGATTCCAACAGCGGAACATCAAAAACACGGCGTTCATAATTGCACCGAGCACGATTGATCCGATAAGGATCCTCAGTGTTTCTTTCATCACAACAGGATCGATTTTTTTCATTGCCTGCAGGTTCCCCGTTACCTTTCAATCAATTCTTTGCCATCCCCTTCATTATACCATTTCTGCTTCTGCAACGCAACGGGTCAGAACCGTTCGTATGCAAAAAAATCGTACATTTAAACCGTTTTGTCCGAAAAAAACGGGCTGCACCGCAGCGCGGACAGTCCGAAAATCCAAAAAATAACGAAACAAAGCCGCAAATCCACTGCAGATGCAGAAAGTTTATTTCTGCTCGGGTGCGGCAGGGGAAACGTAGTTCGACTTGAAACGATCATAGTAATAGGTAACGTTCGCTTCACTGAACCAGACCTCGAACTGGTCGTCGTATTCAATGTCGCTTGCAGCAGCAAGTGCACCGTCATAGCTGAGGTTCCAGACCTCATCCCCTTCAACGTATGGAATCGGTCCCTTTGCAAGGCTGCGATTTTCAACAACGTAGCGGATGCTGCCCTTGGCAGTGATTTTTACGATACGCTTCCCGTCCGTGGTTTCGAAGTATCGCGAGGATGTATTTTTGTTCGAAAGCTCGGGAGGAAGTTGTTCAATGCCGTGCGCATAGTAAGCACCGATGAGAAGGGGCTTTTCGTAATCATCAAACAGGGTGTTATGAATCAGATAACCCCAGCGGAGAAAAACATCGCCTCGCATGTTTTCATCGTTGCCGTACTGTGTAATAAGGTCAATGAAGTCGTCATAGGAGACTCCGACCGAAAGGACGGAATCGATTTCAGAAGCGGTTACGGAAGCTGTATCAAAAGTGTAGGTGGGCAGCGTGCCGGAAGCATCCGGTTCGGCAGTGCTTTCGGTCTCATCGGAACCGTATTGAAGCAGCAGCTGATCGACCGTGAAACAATCCTCCGGAACAAAGAAAGGAACATCGCCTTTTTCGTTCACAAAACTGTTATATCTTGTTACAAAGGTTGAAAAACTGTCGAGACTCTGTTCGCTGACATTAAGCTGAATGTAGGCAATGATTTCCTCCTCATCGGGGGCAACATCGGCGGTGATTTCCTCGTAAAGTTTTGAAATAATCTTTTTGTTGCGTAAAAAGCGTGCAAGGAAACCGCGATATTCGGCAAAGGAATACCCCTTGTCTTCACGGAATGCAGCTTCAACTGTTTTGGAATCCAAGGCCGGTGCGGCGCTTGCTGTGCTGCTGTTCACAAGAGCCTTGCTGTATTTTTCAAATGTCAGGTCGCACTGTGCCTGCAATTCGTTTTGAACTTCGTCCTCGTCTTCCGCAGTCAGCTGAATGTTAAGCTCCTGAGCTCTGCTCAAAGCAACACCGTAGCGGACAACGTCATCAAGAACTGTTTCGAAATATTCCCGGGAATCAATGGCACCGTGGGTAAGGTAGTAATATTTTTCGTTTGTTGTGTAGAATCTGTCGAAATCAAACAACGTGATATCAACTCCGTTAACGCTGAGCGCAACGGGATTGATACCGTAATCAGTCGTTTTTTGAGAGTTGCAGCCGCCGGCAGCGAGAACAGCGCACATGGCGGCGACAAACAGCGCGAGAAGCTTCTTCGGCGATTTCATGTTTATGACCATAACTTTTGCAATGCAAAAGCTTCCTTTCGATTGAATCAGTAAAAGAGCATTTCAAAAAGAACCCGTACCCGCGCAAACAGGTTCAGACAAAGCCTTTTTGCGCGGGCGAAAAATCGAATGCGGCACCGGTTATTTTGCGGCTTTTGAATATTTGTCGATAAGCAGCAGCACAAGTTCGGTGCATTTTTCCATGCCTTCAACGGTTACATGTTCATACGGACCGTGACAGGCAAAATCGCCGGTGCCGAGGTTCGGACAGGGCAGCCCCATGAAGCTGAGCCTTGCGCCGTCGGTTCCGCCGCGGATAGGTGCAACTTTGGGCACAAGCCCGATGGATTTTGCAGCTTCAACTGCGTTGTCGATAAGGTGCATACAGGGGCGGATTTTTTCCACCATGTTGAAATACTGGTCGCGGACGGTGCATTCAACGGTACCTGGGCCGTATTTTTCGTTAAGGATTTTAACGGCGTGCGCAAGAGTTGATTTACGTGCCGTCATGATTGATTCGCTGTGGTCGCGAATGATATAGTCCATTTCAGCACGTTCCACATTGCCGCTCATATCCGTAAGGTGGAAAAAGCCCTCATATCCCTCTGTGTTGGCCGGCGTTTCATCCGGCAGCATGGAGTTAAGTTCCATTGCAACCAACAGTGCATTTATCATTTTGTTTTTCGAATCACCGGGATGGATATTAAAACCGTTAACAACAATTTTTGCGGCCGCAGCATTAAAGTTTTCATATTCGATTTCGCCTTCCGCACCGCCGTCGACGGTGTACGCAAAGTCTGCGCCGAATTCGGCAACTTTGAAATTGTCCGCACCGGAACCGACCTCTTCATCGGGGGTAAAACCGATGCAAAGTTTACCGTGGGGACGGTTTTCGGAAATGACGCGTTCAATTGCGGTCATGATTTCGGCAATGCCCGCTTTGTCATCACCGCCGAGAACCGTTGTTCCGTCGGTCACGATGAGCGTTTTTCCCTTTAAGGAAGGCAAATGGGGAAGCTTTTCGGGAGAAAGCACACGGCCGCTTGTGCCGAGAACGACATCGCCGCCGTCATAGTTTTCGATGATTCGCGGCCGTACATTTTCGCCGGAAAAATCCGGAACGGTGTCCATATGCGCAATGAAGCCGATTGCAGGGCAGCTTTCACAGCCGGGTGTCGCTGCAACAGAAGCATAAACATAGCATTTATCATCAACCCTTGCGTTTTCAACGCCGATCGCGTGAAGTTCTTTCACAAGAAGATTTGCAAGGTCAAATTGTCTTTCAGTCGTGGGGACGGATGAACTGTCCTCGGAGCTTGCAGTGTGGATTCTTACATAATTCAAAAAACGTTCGCAGGTCTTCATGTTGATACTCCTTTTTTATGTAAGCAGTGATTAAAGGAGAGAACACTCCGTGCCCGCTCTCCGAATTAATCAACGATTACTGAGGAAACTCTTACCGAAAGCTGTTCGGCAAATGCGGTTTGTTCAGAGTATTCCTAAGTTCATGAGTGTATTATATCACAAAGCTCAGCGGAATAACAGCCGTTTTCGGCACCCATATGTTAAAAAAATGTGGAATATTTGTGAAAGAGGAAGGATACCGCCGCCGTGAAATATATGATTAATACCGCTTGCTTTTTATCCCGCAATGCATTATAATGAATCTGTTCGAGATTCGAACAATTTGCTCGGGGCATTAGCACAGTTGGTAGCGCGCAACGTTCGCAATGTTGAGGTCAGGGGTTCGAATCCCCTATGCTCCACCAAAAC
>CALAXO010000171.1 GCA_937894955.1 uncultured Clostridia bacterium | reverse complement strand
TATACCGATTCGGCTTGCATATGCCGTGGCATCGCCGGGTTCAACAGCGGGGATGATTTTGGCGGCGCCGTTGTCAAGCGCAGCGATGATCGCACTTGTGCAGCGGAGAACATCAATAACAATAACCGTGTGCCCGTTCAGCATATTGTCGTAGAGTTTGTCTCGATAAGTTATTACATCAATTTTCATCATAATCACCATCCTTTTCGGAATCGGATACATTATAACATATCTGCACAGAATTTCAAGTGCTCCGAATAATTTCGGCTGCTTCACTCCGTTACATTATTCGAACAAGGAGTATTCCGGAAACAACACCCGCCGCACAGCCTGCGAGCGCGGCAGGAAGGGCATGACGGGTTTTGGATATGCCTACGGAACCGCAATACAGAGCCAGCGTGTAGAATATGGTTTCCGTCGAACCGACGCAGACCGAAGCAGCGCGGCCGATGAAACTGTCCGCACCGTATCGTGTAAGCATGTCACCGAGAAGCGCGAGGGAAGCACTTCCGGAAAAAGGACGAAGCAAAATCAGCGGCGTGAGTTCGGAGGGAATGCCGATTTTTTCGAAAACGGGGGAGAGCCGATTGCCGAGAGCGTCAAGTGCACCGCACCCGCGAAGAAGTGTTATTGCGCCGAGCATTGCGGCAAGAGCGGGCAAAACACGAAGAAGCATCGGCACAGCTTCGGCTGCGCCGCGTATAAAGGCCTCGTAAGGGTTTACGCGGCGAATCAGGGCATATGCAAGCAGCGCGGCAACGAGTATCGGAATCACATACTTCATTTCCCACCCGCTCCCGATTCAAAAAATTTGCAGGCAAGAATTGCGGCGGCAGCAGAAAAAACCGAGGAAACAAACGTTGGAAGAACAATGTCATAGGCATCGGCAGACCCGCATGCAATACGAACGGCAATGACACCGGTCGGCATAAACTCAATTGCAGAGGCATTGAGCGCAAGAAACATACAGATTGCATTGCTCGCGCTTTTCTTATCGGGGTTTACGGTATTTAGGCGTTTCATTGCATCAAGTCCGAAAGGGGTTGCGGCACTGCCGAGCCCGAAAAAATTTGCCGCAAGGTTCAGCGTCACGGAGGCGGAGGCATCACCCGCATCGGGCATTAAAAGCCGAAGCGGCTTGTGCATTCGCGCCGCAAGCTTTTCGATAAGTCCGGCTTCGGAAGCAACATTGATAAGCCCCATCCACAACAGATATGTACCCGCAAGCGATATTGAAAGCTCAACCGCGGAATCCGCGCCCGCAAGCAGACAGTCCAACGCTGCACTGCCGCTGCCGCCGAAACAGCAAAGAACTATGCCGATGATACAGCTTATTGCAAAAAAGAATCCCATCATGATAAACTATATGCACGAAAAAAGCCGCATAGCTCAATTCGTTCGAACATGCGGCAAAAAAAGCCGGCTCAGCATTCACATCATCAATTCAATTGCAGCTTAATCAATAGAAACAGTTCAGTTCGTTTCTGTTCAATTCATAATCTACAGAGGATTGCAAATCACCAAGCTGATTTACCCATGAATTGACGTTAACGCGAAGCCTGCGGAAACCGAGGCGTTCATAAACATGCTGAGCACGTTTGTTGCGCAGGTTCGTGTCCAAAACGATTTTTGCATAGCCAAGGCGAAAGAGTTCGCTTATCAGCATCGTCAGAAAGATTTTGCCCAGACCCTGTTCCTGTTTTGTAAAGTCGCAAATTTTGATTCCGATTTCGGCAGCAGCGGGAGAGGGGCCGGGCTGACGTTCGGATTCGTCATCCCCGACGGGGACGGTGCGATAACTTGCTTCACCTATCGGCTTTCCATGTTGTTCCAAAATCAGCCTGTGACACCCGGTGCAGTTCGAAATGTCGGAAGCTATTTTTTCGGCGGTTGTTTTAAGCCCGTTCGGGAAACCTGCATGCGCCATAATACGCCCGCTGTTCCACCAGACAGCGAGTTGAACACTGTCCGCAACAGTGGCATCGCGGACAGTCAACGATTTATAACAAATATTCATATCAAAAACCCTAATCAAACTGTAACGGCAGCTGCAGCAGAAGTCAGTGCATAACACAACGAAAATGCAGCGGCAGCCGAAATGCTTCGGTTAATGAGGAATAATAACCTTATTGCAATCGGCGGATTATTCCCATTCAACGGCGTCAACGGACACAAGGTATTGCTCCATGAAATCCATATAATCGTCCACAAGGCGCATCAGATAAGTCTGATACCTGCTGAATTTCGACGAAACGGATTTGAGCATATGTTCGTAAACATATTCCTCATCATAGGGCGAATCGTCTTCAGCAATCTTTCTGAGATATTCGTCGTCAATAGCAACAAGCGCAGAGATGATTTCTTCCAACTGATCATCGGGAATAAAATCGAAATCTCCCGCGTTGCGGAATTTACCCGCGATAAAATCTTTTGCGGCAACAATATCGAGTTCCATGTTGTTTCTGTCCTTTCGGTTACTGAATTCAGTGATCGCCGGTAATGAGGGCCGACGGTCGCATAAATCTCATTTTTTGCTTTTGCTGCATACTTTTTCTTCGCAAGCTTTGTCGCAGCAGGAAGGCCTCTTTTTCGGAGAAAGAATAAAGAAGGAGAAAGTGTATTTCATTGCAGTCACCACCTAACTTATAAATATAAAAAATCTTGTGTTTCGTGTGTCAATTGCATGCGGCACGCACAACATCCAGCTCAACATTCGGAAGGCGAAGCGCAAGCTTGTTTGCAAAACTGTCTGCGCCGTCCTGCGGAGATGCACCGAGAACGATGGCAGAAACACTGTGTTTAACGGCAAAATCGACCAATGCATCCATAACGCTGTCGGCACGAAGAATCGTAAGCTCCGCATTCACGAGCAAAGCGCAGGTGAACAGGTATTCGATTGCATCCGCCTCAAAGGTCGTGTTCATGAAATTATGTCCCGTCTGTACGCAGTGGACGATGAAAAGTTTTTGATCATCCATTTTGCGTTTTGCACCGTGGTTAATGAGCCGTTCGCATGAACGCTGTCCGGTCACACAAACCATCACACCGCCGGAGGAGGGAACATCGGTTTGAATATCAGTCATAAATAATCCCTGTACAAAACTTTAAATCGGCAAATCCGCAAACACTTAATCAAATTACAAAGCATCGGGATTAGGCTGCCGCTGCACGGCACCCTTTTCAGAATCGGAAAGCACACTTTGGATCTTGTCCGGCATTTCGCGGGGCGGAAGGGCGATAGCCGCCGCAACTGCCTCGATTGAGGTGACGGAACAAAACAGATCCATGAAATGTTTATCGGTAAAACCTTCCGCAACGCAGCGTTCAAACTGAGCAATCATGGGATCATAAAATCCGTTGATGTTGACAATAATTACAGGCAGATTGTGATAGCCGAGTTGTTTCAGCGTCAAAACCTCCAACAGCTCTTCAAGCGTTCCGAAACCGCCGCTGAGAGCAACAAAAGCATCGCTCCGGCTTTCCATGAGCTGTTTGCGTTCGTGCATTGTTGCGGTTTGGATGCGTTCGGTGCAATGCTCAAAATAAATCCCGGGAATATTGAGCTTTTCGGGAATTACGCCGATGATCTTTCCGCCTGCGGAATATGCGCCGCGTGCAGCCGCGCCCATCAGTCCTGTTCGTCCTGCGCCGAAAACTATGCTGTGCCCGTCACATGCAAGCCGGTGCCCGAGCTTTTCGGCAAATTCGATATAACACTCGGGAATATTGCTGCTTGACGCACCGAATATGCAAACATTCATTCTGACGACACCGCTGCTCTGCATTGGGGAATGCCCGTATGCGGAAGCCCTTTCGTTGAAGTAATGAATCAAGGCGGAAGGCTTTGCCGCACAAGCGGTGCGGTGAATTTCTTTCCGTATACATTATAACATCAAACTCGCGAAAAGGGAAACAAAAAAATTGAAAATTTGCGGGCAAAACGTTGATATTTTTTACACAAAAAACGAATAAAGTGTGATCTTGTGAAAAAAAATGAAACTGTGCAGGCGATGAATTGCCGTAAAAGCTGAATAGTTCGGTCAGAGCGCAGTAACGATTGAAAAAGACAGAAAAAGATATATTTTGCAAAAAAAGCAAAAATGTGACCGTGGATGTTGTAATCAGCGCATTTGTTTGCTAAAATGACCGAAACAGAGTAGGTGACAGTGAGTTGGCAAGTGCCGGGGAAACAGGGAGTTGATTCCCGGACGAAAACTCATATGCGTTCGGTAAATACAAGGCAAAGAATGCTGTGCCGTGCGCAGAATGCTTGTTGCTGTGCTGTCGCCGCATCCCGCTGTTACATAGGCTTTCGGCTTTCGAAAACGGATTCAAAAAATTTTGTTTTCACGGCTGCTCCGGGGCGGGCGGCAGGCCGGCGCGCCGGTAACAACGAATGCTCGGTTCAAAACACGGAGGATTCGATTTTTTTATGCAAAAATTTAAACCGATTGAAACGCAGTTCACCCAAAACAACAAACCTTACAACACAAAAGCAATCTTCAATGACCCGTTCTGCGCAGGGTTCTGGCGCTGCGCGGCCAATGAGTTCAAAAACTGGCGTATGCTTGTTTTTGCCGCCGTCATCATTGCAATGCGCATTGCGGTAAAGGTCGTGAAAATTGTTATCATACCCGGGGCGCTGAATTTCGGCTTTGACTTCATCGTCAATTCGGCGGGTTCAATGATCTACGGTCCGCTTGTGGGCCTTTTGGTAGGCGCGGTAAGCGACACGATCGGAGCGATGCTTTTCCCGACGGGAGCTTATTTTTTCCCGTTCATCGCTGTCGAAATGCTCAGCAGCTTCATTTTCGGCCTTTTCCTTTATCGCGCAAAGCTGTCAAGTTGGCGCATAATAGCCTCGCGGTTTGCGGTCGTTGTCGTTTGCAACTTCATCGTGAACCCGCTTATTATGAATCTGTATAATTCAGTTACCGGCGCAGATCCGTACAAATTCATCACAATTGCACGCGTCATTAAAAATGCGGCAATGTTCCCGCTGGAATCCGTTGTGCTTGTGATTTGGCTTGGTGCAATTTCAATGGCACTTTACAAGCTGCATTTGCTTCCCGAAAAGCCTCCGATGCTTAAAGTCAGCGTCGGCAACATTGCTGCGCTTGTTTGCGCCGCGGTTATTTCGGCACTGGCAATTTTCGGTTATGTTAAGTGGAAAAAATCAAACACAAAGCCGAAGCCGGAATCAACTCCCGCCCCGATAACGGAAACGGCTGCGCCGACGGGAGAGGTGCCGAATACGCCGTAAAAAGTGAAAATCCGCTCGGCAAATACTGCTGTGATCACCTCCGTCCGCTTTCAAACGGCGCGCCCCGTCGGAGGTGATTTTTACTGTTGAAATTTTATTGAAAATAAAGTATACTGTGTATGAACTATGCGCTGAAGCATCCGAACCCTCGTTTGCGGGCCGATTCTGCCGGCGGCGCACAATTTAACGGTTTGAAAGGTTGATTTCTCCAAATGAAAAAAAACATCGGAGTGATTTCACTCACCATTGCTGCCCTTCTTCTTGTTTCGGCATGTTTCTGCATTGCAGGCTGCAAAAAACATGAAGTTGAAATGACAGAGAAGAACAACGGACTCTACGACTATGAAGAAGTTCGCCAGATTAACGAAACGCTGCGGATGCCCTACCCGCTCGGCACCAGGGAATCGGCATTCGGTTCGGAGTTCGCGTCTTACGGAGGCATTCCCGACCATGCGGAGATTTTCCGTTCAAAGGATAATCTTGATATTACGTACACTCTGAGCACTCTTGAACTGAAGTACGGTGAGCCGGATAAAAACACGGAGCTTATCGCAACCGGGTTCACGATTCGAGCCGCAAACAAGACCATTATGCGTAATGCGGACGGTTCAACGACCCCGTTGTACACCACCGACCGCGCCGTTCTCGGAATAAGCGTCGGCAACGGCATCGACAAAGCCAAAGAAAAGCTGTTGGACGCCGGCTACGAACAGATTTATGAGGAAACTCCCGCGGACGATGGTTTGCCGCACAGCCGTGAGTTTTCATTCCGCAAAGGCATTGTCATCATTTCGCTTGCCGTTGAAACAGGAAATGATATTTCAAGTATTCGCGTTTGGATTCCTTATCGCGACAGCGAAATTGACGCGCTGAACAAAAAGAGTCATCTCCCTGCGGATCTCGGGTTGTTCTACTCTGTTATGATTAATCCGAATTTTAAGTATTCCGGAAAAAATGCGACGTCAAGACGCTATGAAAGCGAGGACGGCTGCGTTGCGATCATGCGTGGTTTCCCGGATGTTAAGGATGCGGCAATGACGGCGGAGGTCAGCTTTACTTCAACCGAATACGATGCTCTCGGCGTTAAAGTCGGAATGACGCTCGCTGAAGCGGAAGAGATCCTCACCGAAGCGGGCTGCACAAAAGATTCGGATGGATTGTACGTTTTCGGCAATGTTGCCGCAATTCGGCTCACCGTTGAAAACGGTACCGTTGCAAGAATCGCCGCAACGCTGCGCCCTTCAACGAATCTTACGGACACTGCCGTTGCGGGCGATGAAACAACTCCTTCGCCCGTGCTCGACGAAAACGCAAGAAAGGCGAACGACTGAGCTTTCGAAGCGGCAGCTTCAAAATTGAATCTGTAAACAGTGAACGATCTTTCGGTGCGGGTGTGCCGGGGGATCGTTTTTTTGTGGAAAAGGCGAGGATATCAATGTTCAATCGCCTTTAACAGGGAATTCTGCGCCTTTTCGTCATTTAAAATTAAATGAGTGAAAAAACACTTGCATATGTCATGAAAATGTGTTAAAATATCATATATGTAACAGCGGGTGACGACAGGAATACTGCGGGCCTGCCAAACGCGGTTCTTCCGTGACAGGGCGGGCGGCATTGCAGCCCTCCGGCCGTTTATAAAGAAAAGGAGGCGATCGAATGAACAAAATCATCACTATAGGCAGGGAATTCGGCAGCGGCGGACGTGAGCTTGGGCGAAGGCTTGCCGAAGAGCTTGGAATTGCATACTACGACCGCGAAATTATTGCCGAAATCGCAAAGCGCACGGAGCTTTCGGAGCAGTATGTGCAGCAAATTGTTGAACATCGTCCGTTGAATTTGATGCCGATAACCATCGGACACAGCATTTGCCCCGTTCCGCATCCGCTTATGGAGCAGAACCAGGAGATTTACCGTCAGCAGGCGCAGATTTTAACGGAAATGAGCGAAAAATCCGACTGCGTGCTTGTCGGACGCTGCGCGGACTATATTTTAAAAGATAAAAACCCGCTCAAAATCTTTGTCTATGCGGATATGGCAAGCAAAATAGCACGCTGCCGACTGAAAGCACCCGAAAACGAACATTTGAGCGACCATGAAATGCGCAAACAAATCAACCGAATCGACCGCAACCGCGCAAAATATTATGAGTTCTACACGGGCAGAAAATGGGGCGACAAGCTCAATTACGACCTGTGCATAAACACAACGAACACCGAAATCAAAAAAATCGTGCCGCGACTTGCAAAACTTTTTTGATTTAAAACTCGAAAACGGGAGGTCTCGGCCGCTTGACAAAATCAATTCTGCGCAGTTTGAGTTTTGAAAAGGCCGAAGCCGTTAAATATCGCCGAGCCGGGGGAACGGACTCAGAACTTCTTTCCCCTCGGCTCTTTTTTGCGCTTTTTTGAGCATGACGCACGCTGTGAACATTGCGAAGCGGGCAGCTTCGGCACGGTTGACACATATGCGGACAGATGATAGAATTCTGTAAGGAATATTAAAAACATTTCGGCTTTTGCAAAAGGAATTCGGGTCCTTTTTTAAGCCGATTTAAAACAGCACGGAGGATGAGTCCATGTTTGAAGCTCCCGTACCTATGCCGCGCCTCGCGCCGCAGCCGCCGATATACTTTTGCCCGAAAGCGGCGGGCGAATTGGTGCTTGACGGAAATATTAATAAACCGTTCTGGAATAGTGTGCCGTTTACCGAGGATTTTGTTGATATCAGCGGCGGCGATTTTCCGACGCCGCGTTTCCGCACCCGCGCAAAAATCTGCTGGGACGAGCGGAACCTTTACGTTGCCGCCCTGCTGGAAGGCAATGAAATATGGGCAACGATAAAACAGCGCGACAGTGTCATGTATTACGATAATGATTTTGAGGTTTTTATTGACCCGAGCGGATCGACGCATAATTACATGGAACTTGAAATGAATGCGTTCAACACGCAATGGGATTTGCTCCTTACAATGCCGTACAGAAACGGAGGAAGATCCGTCACTGCGTGGAACATGCCCGGGGTTGAAACCGCCTGCATGATTTCGGGAGAGGTGAACAATCCCGCGGCGGACAACAAATTTTGGTCGGTTGAAATTAAAATTCCGTTCGCCGGATTGACGGAGACCTACTCGAAAGAAAAAAACCCTCCCGAACTTGAACGCTGCTATCCTGTGCGCAAGGCACCGACGACGGGTGAAGTTTGGCGCATGAATTTCTCGCGCGTGCAATGGACGGTCGATGCTGCCGACGGAAAATATGCAAAACGTATGGGCGCGGACGGAAAACCCCTGCCCGAGGATAACTGGGTGTGGGCAGCAACGGGACTTATCGATATACATTACCCGGAAACATGGGCATATGTCTTTTTTACCGAAAAGGGTGAAAGCTGCCCGATGCCGGAGGAAGAAAAGATAAAGCTCGAAATGTACAAAATTTATTATGCGCAGCATGAATTCTATCGCCGTTTCGGGTGCTTTGCAAAAACGGCGGAGGAAGCGGCGGCCTGCCTTCCGACGGGGTTCGCATACGATGCGGATGCTGCGAAAAAGACAATCGTTGAAACAACATCACGGTACTTCGAACTGAGCCGCAAACTGACGTGCGGAAAAACAATTGTTGTCCAAAGCGACGGATTTAATTACGTTGAGTAAAGGAGAAAAGTATGAAACGTGTTTTCACTGCATCGATGCACCATGAATCAAATTCATTCAATCCGATAATTGCGGGCGAAAGCGAGTTTGCAGTCATTCGCGGGGCGGAAATTTTTAACAGATTCAAGGAAAACGATGCCGCAACGGGAATAATCAAGACCCTGCTTGCGGCAGGATGCGAGGTTGTGCCTTCCGTTTTCACGAGCGCGGTGCCGAACGGTGAGGTTGATATTGATTTTTATAACAAAATTAAGAAAGAGATTATCGAAACCGCTGTTGCGGAAAACAAAAAGCAGCCGCTTGATGCGGCGGCACTTGCGTTGCACGGCTCAATGTACATTCATGGTTTGGGCGATGCGGAGGGCTTTCTTTTGGAGGAGCTTCGCGCCGCGCTGCCCGAAATTCCGATTTTCTGTTCGCTCGACACACATGCAACAATGACGCAGCGTATGCACGATAATGCAGACGGATTTGCGGCATTTAAATGCGCACCGCATACGGACAGATACGAAACGGGTGTTAAGGCGGCCGAGATGACGATTGCAGCCCTTGAACGCGGAGTGAAAGCGAAATCCGCCTGGGTGCGCGTCCCTTTCCTTGTTGCGGGCGAAAAATCCTCTTCAACGGTGGAACCCATGCGTTCGCTTGCCGAAAAAACAAGGGCGGCGGAGCGTGAGCCGGGCATTCTTGCGGCATCGTATTTAATGGGTTTTCCGTGGTGCGACAATGAAAACAGCTCCGCCGCAGTGTACGTCACGGCAGAAAGTCAGTCCCTTGCGGATGGATGCGCAATTCGCCTTGCCGAGGAGCTTTGGGCGCGCCGCGATGATTTTTGCTTCCAAACGGAAACATATTCCGAAGCGGAAGCTCTGGATGCGGCATTCGAAGGGGTTCGAAGCGGCGGCCCGTTCCCGATTTATCTTTCGGATTCGGGAGATAACCCGACAGCAGGTTCAACATCGGACTGCACGGGCTTCCTGCGACGCATAATGGAAGATTCTCGCACCGACGAGCTTGAAACGCCTGTGGTATTCGGCGGAATCTACGACCCTGAAGCAACCCTTCTTTGCAGGGACAAGGTCGGGCAGGAGCTGAGGCTGACTTTCGGAGCAAAGTTCGACAGAAGCTCTTCGGTTCCGATTACGGCAAAGGGAACGGTTCTCGCCTATATCAAAGGCTGGAATAAATTTCACGGAGTCGGCGATATTGCTCTTTTCCGCTCATGCGGCGTTGATATTGTGCTGAGCGAAAACCATATCGGTTACGGTTTGCCGGCCGTTTTCGGCGATTTGGGAAGGAACCCTGCCGATATGCAGATTGTGGTATGCAAACTGGGATATCTCACCGCGCAGCAGGCAGCATATGCAAAACGCAGCATTATGGCACTTTCGAAGGGCGGCACGAACGAGGATTTGACAAGCCTTGACTACAGGCATATTCCGCGTCCGATTTTCCCGCTGGATACGGATTTTTCGTTCGAGCCCGCCGAAAACCTTATTCGCAAAACAAAATAACACGCTCCGGGACACGGGAACACAGTATTTGCGAACACAGTGTTTGCGAACACAGTGTTTGTGAAACACAGTGTTTGCGAAATCGGATTTTTTGAACGGAGACGGAAATGAATCGGGAAATTTACGAAAGAACAAGGAAATTCTGCGAGATGCGCTTCGGAATGTTCATCCACTGGGGCCTTTATGCAATTCCCGCAAGGGGAGAATGGGTGATGTCCAATGAAAAAATGAGCGTTCAGCAATACAAAAAATACTTTGATGAGTTTAACCCGACTGATTTTGATGCAAAACGCTGGGCATCGGTTTGCAGGCAGGCGGGAATGAAATACGCTGTTTTAACGGCGAAGCATCACGACGGTTTCTGCCTTTTTGACAGCAAATTGACGGAATATAAATCCACAAACACGCGTTTCGGGCGGGATATTGTGCGTGAGTTTCTGGAAGCATTCCGTGCGGAAGGAATTGCCGTAGGGCTGTATTTTTCGCTGCTTGATTGGAGCCATCCGGATTTTCCGAAATATGCGGACAGGCATCACCCGATGCGCGGCCGCGAAGAATACCGCAGCGAACAAATTGATTTTGACAACTATCTTAACTTCATGCACGGGCAGGTAAAGGAACTCGTCACCGGCTACGGCAAGCTTGACATGCTTTGGTTCGATTTTTCATATGACGACATGGCGGGCGAAAAATGGCGTGCTTCAGATCTCATTTCAATGGTGCGCAAATATCAGCCGAATGTCTGCATTGACAACAGGCTTGAAGGTTCCGGCGAAAAATACGGAAGCATTGCAACTGCCGCACCCCTGCCGTACAGCGGAGATTTTGTCAGCCCGGAGCAGATAATTCCGCCGCAGGGCATATTCGATGAGCAGGGGGAGCGCATTCCGTGGGAACTTTGCGCAACGCTGAACGATCACTGGGGTTATTGCGAAAGCGATAAAAACTATAAATCCGCAGCGCTTATAATTAAAAAGCTCGTTGAGTGCGTTTCAAAGGGCGGAAACATGATTTTGAACGTCGGCCCGGATGCACGGGGAAACTTCCCCGAAACGGCGGTTGAAGTGCTTCGGAAAGTCGGCGCGTGGCTTTCTAAAAACGGATGCAGCATTTACAATTGCGGACACAGTGAAATCGAAAAACCCGAATGGGGAAGGTATACGGAGCCGCTTGAAAGGCAGGCGGATGAACAATTCCGAACGGTTTATGCGCATGTTTACGAACCGGCCCTCGGCGCGCTGCCGCTTTTCGGGATACGGGCCGATGCGCTCGAGTCGGTGCGGCTTGCCGCAACGGGCAGCGAGCTTCGCCGCGGGGAGGCATGGAATTCGGTGCTGTATCGCGAAACACCGCTTGTAAGTTTCGGCGCAAACCCCGTTTATACTTACGCATTGCCGGATGAAATTGACACGGTTTTCGTGTTGAAAATCCGGAAAGATACCGGAATTTGAAAACAATAACAAAAACCGGGGAGCGGACAACCTGCCCGCTCCCCGGAAGCGAGCAGGCTGTTTGAACCTGCTCGCTCTTTATCTGAGTTACCGCACAGCTTAATTCATTTTGGTTGCGCTCAATTGTTCGGCGCACGGCTCAAAGCGGTTTAAAAACCGCGGCTTGCCGTCAGCAGCGCAGAATGCCCTTCAGTTCGTCAAGCAGTTGGTTAATATAATTTTTGTTGATACTGTAATAATTCCGATTGCGGTCAATCCGTGTGTTCACAAACTTTGCCTGCACAAGCTTGCCCATATGATGATAAATGTTCGGGGTCGTCATTCCGAATTCTTCGGCAAGCTGCTGCCCGTAGGCAGGTTCGGATGCGATCCGCTGAAGCAGAAGAAAACGCGTTTTGTCGCACAGTACCGCAAGCGACGGAAGCACGCCTTCGTCAAGAATCGGTTTGTTTTCCGAAAAATAATCGCGGGAAAGCACGCCCAAAAAAAGTTGAGCGTTGTTCACGGTATCGTTTTCGCCTGCACCTGCAAAAATATCATAGCCGACGGGAACAAAAAGCATCGGGCGCAGGGCTTCGGCCTCTGCACTCGGGTGCGGGCGGCGGCAGCCCAGTTTGGTGGTTATGTCGTCAATAAGCGCGGGTGAATTTTCGTAATCGGCACAGAAATTGCGTATAAGCCCGGCATAGAGACTTTCCTCGGCGCGAATCAGGCCGACGGCGGTGTTCAGAATCGGACGGAGCGTTTCAAGGTGCCGCCTGCGGAGCATCAAAGTTTGGCAAACATACCATTTCACTTCGTCGGAGCGGGCGGAGGTATTTATCATCTCAAAATAGTCTTCGAGCGAAGCCTCACTTTCGGTCATTGTCACCTCGCCTCTGCCGCCCATACCGAACACGGCAGCATAGGCAAACTCCCTGTCGCTCATGGCAAGCATATCGTCAATCAGTTCATCGAGGGACTTGTTTTTGCAAATAAACAGCTTAAACAGCAGCATTGCACGGTTGTCTCCGCTGACGCCGGAAGTCAGATCCTCAAAATCCTTGAAATAAAAATTTATAATGTCATCCGAAACGACAAGATTCTCGTTAAGGCGGTTTTCAAGCTCAATAATGGGTGCCAGAGCAGAGGCATGGGCAATTTTTGCCGAATCCCCGGATTTGTTCAGTGCGGTTCGGACACCTGCAAGCGTGCTGCCGTTTGCCCGCCTTTCAAAATAGTACAGTGCCTCCATCAGATAATTCGGCTGAATCGCAATTTCCATTCCGTATATCGTCCCTTTTGAGTATTTGCTTGCGCACATCCGTTTTTCTGTTTGCAGCTGCATTGAAAAAGTGCAGGCGTTTCGCCGTGCGGAAGCATTTCACGCCGTTAATTATGCACCTGTTTTCCGAATTTGTCAACCTTTTGCAAAATAGATATTGACATTGGTGTAAATCATGGTTTATTATATTGGCAGCAAGGGCGGCAGCGCAGCTCAAGGACGGCTGAAATGCCTGCTCAATGCGGAAAAATTCCAAAATATACAGGAGGAAGAAAATGAAAAAGCTATTTGCCGCACTGCTTGCAGTGCTGATGGTTTTCGGCTGCGTTCCCTGCATTACCGCTGCCGAAACCGCAAATACCCTCGACGAATTCGACACCGCGCTCAACGCTGCGGGCGGTTCGCTGGACTTTACAAACGATGAAACCAACCCGTGGCTGCTCTGCGCGGATGCAGGCGGCTCCGAGAACGGCGCTGTTCGCAGCAATATTGCGGGCATGAACGACACCGAGACAATGTTTACCTTCACCGCTTCCGTACAGGCGGGTGAAAGGCTCCGCTTCGACCTCAAGCTCAGCACCGAGGATGAATACGATACCTTCCGCCTTTACGACAACGGTTATCCGGTCATGTATCGCTGCGGCAGCACGGACCGGTACACCGAGGTGTACACGATTACGGAGAGCGGCGAACACACCTTCGGCTTTGCCTATTCAAAGGATGCAAGCGGTGAGGATGGTGAGGATACCGTTTTTGTTGATAACGTTGCTGTTCTGGCAGCCGATCCGAACGCTCTGTCGCTCAATGCGGTTTTGAACGCAGAGGGCTGCAATCATGAGTATGTCACCGAACACAGCGAGTGGATTCCCGCCGTTTACAACGAGAAGGAATGCGCAAAGAGCAACATTGAATATCAGAACGACGGCATTGCAACCCTTTACACCGAGTGCTACCTTGAAGCGGGCGCAGGCATAACTTTCGAATATGCAGCGAGCAGCGAAGAGGATTTTGACAACCTTTATTTCAGCGCAATCAACCTTGATAACGGCACCGAATACGAGCATGAGCTCACCATGACCGGCGATGTTGACTGGACGAACGCCGCATGGGGTGTTCCCGAAACAGGCAACTACAGGCTCATTTTCACCTACGAGAAGGACGGCGGCGGATACAGCGGCGCAGACTCCGTTTACGTTACCAATGTTTTCGTTCCCAATGCTGCTGTCGGTGAGGTAAAGTGGAGCACAAGCTTTGAAGACGAAAACCCCCTGCTCTGCGGTTGGACGACCATCGATGCCGACGGCGACGGTTTGGCTTTTGCATGGACCCGTGACCTTGAGCATTTCCTTTACGGCAGATCCGTTTCCTATGACGGCAAGGCAAACATGGCGAGCGCATCCTATGACGAAGGCCTCGGAATTCCCCGCAACCCCGATGAATACCTTGTTTCTCCCGCAACAACGATCGGTGCGGACAACACAAGCGTAACCCTTAAGGTTGCAGCACGCGGACAGGACAAGAACGAAGCATGTGCAGAACATTTCCGGATTCTTGTCAGCGAAAGCGCAACGGACTTCACAAATGCGGATGTTGTGTATGAAGGCACGACCGTTCACGACTGGATGTTCTATGCTGCCGATCTGACCCCTTATATCGGCAGGACGGTTTACATTGCAATCCGTCATTTCGATTCGGAGGATATGTATTATCTGAACATCGACATGTTCCAAATCATTGCGGACGGCAGCATTGATGTTGCGCAGACCGAACCGCAGTTTGTTTACAACGAAACTCTTGCAAATGCGCTGAATGTTGAAGGCGGAACCCTCCGTTTCAGCACCGGCACCCGCTTCCCGTGGAAAGTCGGCGAGCAGAACGGCCGCAGCTTTGCATACAGCATGAACCACCTGCCCTATACGCGCGGCTACATTGAAACCCGCGTTACCGTCACCGAACCCTGCCGTCTCAGCTACGATTGGATGAACGATGCGGAACAGGGCATGGACTTCCCGACCCTTTATATCAACGGCGAAGCTGCCGTTGAGATGAAATATGTTTACGGCGAATTCCGCACTCAGATTGTTGACATTACCGAACCCGGCGAATACACATTCGCATGGGGCTTCTGGAAGGATGAGGAAATCAACGAGGGTTCCGATGCCGCATACATCGACAATATCGCCATTCTTGAGGCGGTTCATCCCGCTTCCGTAGTCACTTCCGACTTTGTATCCGTCAATGCAGGCGCATCCGCAAGCATCAACTGCACCGTTCTGCCGGCGGACACAACGATAAAAGATGTTGTATGGTACTCCTCCGATGAGAACATTGCCGTTGTGAATGCAAACGGCATCGTTCGCGGCATTGCTCCCGGCCATGCTGTTATCACTGCGGAGACCGTTGACGGCGGGCTTGTCAGCCGCACTTTCGTGACCGTTTGCGCCGCTGCCGAACCGCAGACTTTCTACGGCTATCGCTACAGCAACACAACCGGAACAAAATATGACCTTGTTTCCTTCAGCGAAAACGCACCCGAAACAATAACAACGGTTGCAAGCCTTCCCAACAGCTTCTTCACCGCAATGGAGTACTATAACGGAAAGGTATATGCGGCACGCAACTGCACCATTTACACGATGGAACTCGACAACCCCGTTCCCGAAGTTCTTCATGAAGAGTACCAGGCGGATGTTGAGCTGCTCGACCTGACCTATAACTATGCCGACAACACAATGTACGTGCTTGCCGCTTCCGGCCTGCGCAATGCAGCTTTGTTCACCCTTGATACCGAAACCGGTGCGGTGGCTCTGCGCACTGCAATCACGGGCATGAATCTTGCGGCAACGACCCTTGCAATCGATGCAAACGGCAATGCATACTGCACCGAGCTTTACACCGACAGGCTTTACAGCCTTAACCTCACAACAGGTGAAGCAACCGTTATCGGCGGCATCACCGACGGCGAGACCGGCGAAGCACTTGTCGGCGCAAGGAACCTCTCCCTGACCTTTGATCTCAACACAGGAAGGCTCTTCTGGGCACGTTATTATTACGACGGGACAACTCAGGTAACTGCCGATGGCCTGTATGAGATAAGCCCTGTCAACGCAAAAGCAACTTATCTCGGCGACCTTGGCGGAAGTCAGATCACGGAGCTTGTCGGCATGTTTACCGTTCCCGCGAACGATATGCAGACTTTGACAGTAAGCTTCATCGACAGCATTACCGGCGAAGTTGTCAACACTCAGACTGTTGCCCGCGGCACCGTTCTTTCGGAAATGCCCGAAGCAGCGGCACATGAGGGCTGGCTCTTCCTCGGCTGGAATTACGATAACAGCCCCGTTGTCGGTAATATCAGCGTATTTGCCCGCTACGGCCTTATGGGCGATGCGGATGCCGACGGTGCTCTGACGGTGTCCGATGCACTGATGATCCTGCGCCATGCAATGGGTCTTTCGGAACTGCCCGAAAACAGGATCGCACTTTGCGATTTTGACAACAGCGGCGATATCTTCGCAGCCGACGCATTGACGGCAATGAGAAACGCTCTGTAACCGTTATACAACCTGAAAAGGTTACATCAGCCATGTTCAGCTTCACAGCGTGAAAAAATCCCCCGCGTACGCCTCCCTTGCACGCGGGGGATTTCTTTTTCTTCGTAATGAGAAATCGGGAATGAAAAATGCGGAATTCGGAAATTCGGGAACCGGGGGAAACAGGGGAGAGATTCAGGCGGTTCCCGCTGAGCTTCCGTTATCGCTTTTGACCGATAATGAAGCCGCCGTTTTTATCCGCATCAACGGTCAGGGTCGAACCTTCCTCGGGCGAATTTTCAATGATGAACCGCGCAAGCAGGGATTCGATATGCCCCTGAATGTATCTCTTGAGCGGACGGGCGCCGAACAGCGGATCGGAACCGTTTTTGATGATGGCAGCTTTTGCACTTTCGGAAACGCTGAGATTCAAACGGTTTGCCTGCAAACGTTTCGCAAGATCCGCAATAAGCAGGTCAACAATGCCGTGCATATCCGCATCGGAAAGGGCGTTGAAGAACACGATTTCATCCAGCCTGTTGATAAATTCGGGGCGGAATTTTGTGCGCAGCAGCTTGTGCAGCAGCTCTTCGGTTTCGGTCGTTATCCTGCCGTCCTTTGCCATGCTGTTCAGGATCAAATCGCTGCCGATGTTGCTCGTCAAAATGATGATCGTATTCTTAAAATCAACGGTGCGCCCCTGTCCGTCCGTAATCCTGCCGTCGTCAAGCACCTGAAGCAGAACGTTCAGAACATCCGGATGCGCCTTCTCAACTTCATCAAACAGAAGCACTGCATAGGGCTTTCTGCGAACGGCTTCAGTGAGCTGACCGCCTTCGTCATAGCCGACATATCCCGGAGGGGCACCGATAAGACGGGAGACGGAGTATTTCTCCATGTATTCGCTCATATCGATACGAACCATGCTGCGCTCATCGTCAAACAGTGCCTCGGCAAGTGCTTTGCACAGCTCCGTTTTGCCCACACCGGTGGGGCCGAGGAACAGGAACGAACCTATCGGACGGTTGGGGTTCTGTATGCCCGCACGAGACCTTAAAATTGCATCGCAAACGCGCCGAACGGCATCATCCTGCCCGACAATGCGTTTATGCAGCTGGGAGTCAAGCCGCAGAAGTTTCTTGCGCTCGCTTTCCATGAGCTTTGAAACGGGGATACCCGTCCACCGCGCAACGATTTTTGCGATCTCCTCGGAGGAAACATGGTCGCGGAGCAGACTGTTTTCGCGTTTTGCGGCAAGAGCCTCTTCCTTTTGCAGCTCTTTTTGCAGGCCGGGCAGCTCGCCGTATTTCAGCTGAGCGGCACGGTTAAGATCGTATTCGTTTTCTGCGCGGGCAATATCCGCGTTTACCTGTTCAATGCGTTCACGGAGCTGCTGAACCTTTGAAATTGCATTGCGCTCGTTTTCCCAGCGCGCTTTCATGTTGTTGAACTTATCGCGCTTTTCGGCAAGCTCGCGGCGAATTTCGGCAAGGTGCTCCTGCGTGTGTTCGTCGTTGTCGCCGGTTAGAGCGGTTTCTTCAATCTCCAAACGCATTATTTCCCGGGAAATTTCATCCATTTCGGAAGGCATGGAGTTCATTTCCGTCTTGATAAGCGCACAGGCCTCGTCAACAAGGTCAATTGCCTTGTCGGGAAGGAACCTGTCGGAAATGTAACGGTCGGAAAGGGTTGCGGCGGCAATAAGCGCGGAGTCGTGAATTTTAACGCCGTGATAAACTTCATAGCGTTCCTTCAAACCGCGAAGGATGGCGATCGTGTCCTCGACGGAGGGTTCGGCAACGGTCACGGGCTGGAAACGCCGCTCGAGTGCAGCATCTTTTTCGATGTATTTGCGGTATTCGTCAAGCGTTGTTGCGCCGATGCAGTGCAGTTCGCCGCGCGCCAGCATGGGTTTCAGAATGTTGCCTGCATCCATTGCGCCGTCGGTTTTGCCGGCACCGACAATGGTGTGAAGTTCATCGATGAACATGATTATTCTGCCTTCGCTGCGCTTGATTTCGTTAAGCACCGCTTTCAGTCTTTCTTCAAATTCACCGCGATATTTTGCGCCCGCAACAAGGGAACCCATGTCCAGCGCAAAAAGTCTGCGATCCTTCAGATTGTCGGGGACGTCGCCGCGCACGATGCGGAGCGCAAGCCCCTCGGCAATTGCGGTTTTACCGACGCCGGGTTCACCGATAAGGCAGGGGTTGTTC
>CALAXO010000170.1 GCA_937894955.1 uncultured Clostridia bacterium | reverse complement strand
CCGCCGATATCAACAACGGCAAGGTCGCCGATATCGTTGTAAAGCAGCTGTGCCGCCTCCATAACAGCGCCGGGGGTGGGGATTATGTTGCCCGTGACCATATCGCGGATATGCTCCATGCCCGAAGCCTTAATGATGTGTTCCTCAAACACAGCGTGAATAATTTTGCGTGCAGGCTCGATGTTTAAAAGGTCGAGTTTCGGATAGACATTTTCTGTTATATAAACCGGAATGCCTGCTCTTGAAAAAACATCCCCAATAATGCGGCGATTCTGAATATTTCCGCCGTAAATAACGGGAGCTTTCAAACCGGAAGCAGCAATGAGCTTTGCGTTAAAAACAGCTGTTTCACGTTCGCCGTAATCCGTTCCGCCGGCAAGCAGAATAAGATTCGGGTCGATTGCTTTAATATCGTCAATGTCGAATTCGCTCAGTTTGCCGGCTGTTGCAAGTTTGATGATTGCACCTGCACCGAGAGCCGCCGCCTGAGCGGCCCTCACGGTCATATCATAAACAAGTCCGTGTACGCACATGCGCAGCCCGCCTGCAGCACTGGACGTTGCGAACATTTTACCGTATTCAATTTTTTGTGTTTCGAGATTCTTTGCAAGGTCATTTACTGCCTCGGTCAGACCGATGCGAACATCACCCGCAAGCACGCTTGTCGGAGCCTGTCCCTGCCCGATAAAACGCGGCATATCGGTTTCGACGCCGTTAAAAGCGTTTACAAGCGTTGTTGTTGAGCCGATTTCGGCAACAAGAATATCAATAAACATATATATTTGAAATTTGCATATCTCTGCGAAAAACAGAAAAACAACACTTCGGGGGATGGCAACTTGATTAACCGTCCCCCTTTGTGTCAGCATATACTGAGAACGTCAGGAGAGTTCCCGTGCAATGTTATTTGTTTTCGCCGTCGGCATTTTCGGCTGCCGCTTTTTCCATTTCCCACCTGCGTTTAACAAGGAAGGTTGCATTATGGACACCGTGGCTGCCCCTGCCAAAGCCTTCATCCGCTCCCGCCTTGCGTGCAAGTTCAGGAGTGACCTGAGTGCCGCCTGCGATGAAGATGATCTTATCGCGGATACCCATTTCAC
>CALAXO010000169.1 GCA_937894955.1 uncultured Clostridia bacterium | reverse complement strand
TTCGATATGGCTCGTTTGTTCCTTTTGTTGACAAGTCGTCCGCAAGCACTCCGATATAGGCATCGGAACGGCGAAGAATTAGCGGCGGTTCCTCGGAAACATACAGCGCAGCATTAATTCCGGCAAGCAGTCCCTGTGCCGCTGCTTCTTCATAACCGCTTGAGCCGTTCAATTGACCTGCAAAAAACAGTCCCGGAACATTCTTTGCGCCGAGTGTCAGAGCAAGTGCGGTCGGGTCAATGCAGTCATATTCAATCGCGTAGCCGTAACGCATGATTTCGCAGTTTTCAAACCCGGGAAGCGTGCGCAGCGACAGCTGCTGAACATCACGGGGAAGGCTTGTCGAAAAACCCTGAACGTACATTTCATTTGTTTGATTTCCTTCGGGTTCAACAAAAAGCTGATGCCTGTCCTTGTTGGGAAAACGAACGAGCTTATCCTCGATTGACGGACAATAACGCGTTGGGGAGGCGTGTATTTTTCCGCTGAACATCGGCGAACGTTCAAGGTTATCAAGGATAATTCTGTGTGTTTCAGCGTTCGTGTAGGTCAAATAACAGCACTGCTGCTCTTTTTTCGGTTCTTCCGTTAAAAAAGAAAAATGCGGAATCGGAACATCACCGAACTGCTCTTCCATTTTCGTGAAATCAAGACTGTTCCTGCTGACGCGCGGGGGAGTGCCTGTTTTGAATCGGCGAAGGTTGAACCCCAGTTCCTTGAGCGAGATCGAAAGACTGTTTGAACGCGCAAGCCCGGAAGGCCCCTGCTCGATGCTTTGCTCTCCGATATGAATCAGACTGCGCAGATACACTCCGGTGCAAACTATGACTGCGCGGCAGGAGTATTCGGTGCCGCCCAAGCAGACAACTCCGGCAATTTTCCCGTTTTTTTCAATTATTTCGGCACATTCATCCTGCCTGAGCGTCAGATTGGGTTCGCTTTCAAGCACCTGCTTCATCCGCATATGATAACGGTTTTTGTCAATCTGCGCACGAAGCGAGTGAACGGCAGCCCCTTTTCCAAGGTTAAGCATACGCATTTGAATAAAAGTTTCATCTGCCGCAAGCCCCATTTCGCCGCCGAGAGCATCAATTTCGCGCACAAGATGCCCCTTGCTCGTTCCGCCGATGGCGGGATTGCAGGCACAAAGTGCCACGGAATCGAGGTTCAGACAGAGACACAGTGTTTTTTTGCCCATTCGTGCGGAGGCAAGCGCAGCCTCAACGCCTGCATGACCTGCTCCTGCAACAATTACATCATAATCACCGGAGTAAAAATTCATGGTATTCCTCTTTTCACTGTCGAAATTGCGGTGCCGATAATGTTTCACGTGAAACAGTGCTTTTGTGAAGCGGCAGATTCAAACATTTCAACAGTCCTAAAGCTGATTTTTTATCAATTGTTTGTTGTACGGCGGTTCGATTTCGATCAATTTGCCGCATAAATATTCGAGCCCGTCAAGCCGGTTCGGAAAGACAATGCGCGTTGCTGTCAGCCGCAGACCGGCGGGGAAGCTGCGGTTCCCGCTGCGATCGCCGTATTTGT